>CALAZZ010000072.1 GCA_937926515.1 uncultured Bacteroidales bacterium
CATAAAGATAGCAACTTTGTGGGTTTGTAAATAGATTGGCCACACGGTAAGTGAGTGCACGCATTTTGCCTGAGCCGGCACCTGCAATGATCATCACCGGCCCGTCAATTTGCATTACAGCTTGTCGCTGTGCATCATTTAATTCGTGAAGTAGTTTCAACACTGGGAAATGTTTGACTGGCAAAATTAGGGTTTTTGTTGTTGTGAGAAAATGACAGCAAGGTTTAAAAATTAAAAACCTTAACGCTTCGCCCCTCCAGAAGGGGAGGGTAAGGACTGCGAAACAAAAACCTCTCATCGCAATGCGATAAGCTGTGCTTGCCGAAGTGAAATAAAGTATGCAAAGGAATAGGTTAGCATTTAATGCATCTCTGTGGAAGAAATACCCTTTTTCCTAACAAAAAATCAATTTAAAATTTCTACCTTTATAGCCACTTGAACCATCACTAAACAAACTGCCATAAGCGGACTCCGTTTGCATACCTATCCAAAACATATTATTAACTAGTAATGAGCTGATTGCAGAAACGTAAACTTTAAAAAATGAATTGCTCCCATGTTAAACAAAAGCCAAATTACAATTAAAAAGCTGATATTCTTAATATTGATTATTCTCAAGGCCAACTTCTTATGTGCACAGGAATTCGTTTTCCCGATGTATTTTGAAGATGTGCTTGGCAACCGCGATAGGGTCTTCATTGGCTATGATGCCAATGGCAGCCGGGATCTTATTTTGCCTGAATTCGGTGAGGTGGACATTACACACATCCCATTCGATTCGTTTTTTGATGTACGCATCACAAACCAGTCTGATATTCAAGATGGTGGAAATGTCACTGACTTGTTCCATACCAAGCGGAAAATCATCCTTCCACCGGCGCCGTTCTATTATTGGCCACAAGCCAATATTGATATTCATGCATTGCATTGGCCGGTGAAGGCCAGCTGGAATCCAGCACTGTTTGACAACCCACAACATGAAGGCACACTGTTTAGTTCGGTACACCCAATGGGTTGGTGGGATGTATTATGGTACCCTGTTTGGTGGGGAAACAGTAATTTCGACAAGTCAATAATGGTCGAAAACCAGGAAATTACTTTTACACCAAACTACCCGGAAAACTGGCAGGATTATCCCAATGGGGAATCATTGATTTTTTATTCAGATGATCAGGATCGGCCCATAGCCACTTATTTCGTGGTTTTTGGTGATTCAACCCTCATTACTGTTGGCCTTACTGAACTTCGTGCTGGTAAAAGCCTCAAGGTCAGACCCAACCCCGCCACCACCCAAGCCTGGCTGCAACTGCCCGAGCATCTACCACTTGATGGCATGCAAATTGAGTTGTTCAGCCCAACCGGCTGGCTGCTAAACAATTCACAGCCAACCAGCTATTTTCATAAA
>CALAZZ010000073.1 GCA_937926515.1 uncultured Bacteroidales bacterium
ATTTTCTTAACATTTTCTTAATATTGCTTATTGTTTGGTAATAAGGAATTATATATTATTGTTACTTGTAAATGTAAAAGCACAACACATTGGAAAACATCTACTTAGTCTTAGTAATTGTTCTTTTTTTACTGGCAATTTCTGACCTGATCGTGGGCGTTAGCAATGACGCAGTTAATTTTTTGAATTCTGCAATCGGTGCCAAAGTTGCATCCTTTAGAGTTATTATTGCCATTGCGGCCCTGGGTGTATTGGTTGGTGCAACTTTTTCAAGCGGGATGATGGAAATTGCGCGAAGTGGAATCTTTCATCCCGGCCAGTTCCATTTTGGTGAAATCATGATCATTTTCCTTGCGGTCATGATCACCGATGTGATATTGCTTGATACTTTCAATACCTTTGGCTTGCCCACCTCAACTACGGTTTCGATTGTATTTGAGCTGCTTGGTGCTTCGGTTGCAGTGGCCTTGCTTAAAATTTCTCATAGTGCTGACCCCCAGCATATCAGCGAATTTATTAATTCGTCCAAGGCTCTGGCTATTATCTCAGGAATACTGCTCTCAGTGGTGATTGCATTTACTTTTGGTGCAATTATACAGTATTTTACAAGGCTTCTTTTTTCATTCAATTACCAGAAACGTTTGCGTTATTTTGGTGCGATCTGGGGTGGTTTTGCTGTTTCTTCCATCATTTATTTCATGCTTATAAAAGGAGTAAAGGGAGCTTCGTTTATGAGTGATGAAACAGTGAGTTGGATTATGTCCAACATTACTTTTCTGATGACCATATCCTTTGTTGGATTAACAATGATATTCCAGTTGCTTAGAATACTCTTTAAGGTTAATATCCTGAAAGTAGTGGTCCTAATTGGAACTTTTGCACTGGCTATGGCTTTTGCCGGTAACGACCTGGTGAATTTTATTGGTGTGCCTTTAGCCGGTTATGAGGCTTTTTTGGATTTTAAGGCCTCCGCTTTGTCTGACCCGTCTTTGTTAATGATGGAATCCCTCAGTGGTGCAATCAAAACACCACCGGCCTACCTCTTGTTGGCCGGGCTGGTAATGGTTCTTGCCCTCTACACATCACGAAAAGCACGTAGTGTTGTTAAGACTTCTGTCGACCTGAGCCGGCAGGATGAAGGTGAAGAACGTTTTGCTTCAACACAGCTATCACGGGCGATAGTTAGACTCGCCGTGAACATGTCTACGAACGTGAATAGATACATCCCTTTGCAGATTAAAAAACGTGTTCAAAAACAGTTTGAACCTGTCAAACATGATAAGCATGATAAGAGTTATCCCTCCTTCGATCTGTTGAGAGCTTCTGTCAACTTGGTTGTAGCCAGTATTTTGATTGCAATTGGCACTTCCTTGAAATTGCCACTGTCAACTACCTATGTTACATTTATGGTGGCTATGGGTGCATCCCTATCAGATGGTGCCTGGGATCGCGAAAGCGCAGTTTACCGAGTAACCGGCGTATTTTCTATTGTGGGTGGTTGGTTCTTTACTGCGCTATCAGCTTTCACGGTTTCATTCCTTATTGCATTGTTTTTCTTTTATGGCGAATTGTATGCTATTTTCGCCATGGTGTTGATTGCGATCTTCATTGTGTACCGCACACATAAAATTCATCGTAAAAATCAAGTGATCTCAAAGGAAGCTGAAGCTGAAGCTGAACTGGTTGATGACGAAAACATTTTAGTGAGTTGTATTGAAAGCGTGACTACTATTTTGAATCAAAGCCAGCTGGAATACAAAAAGGCCATTACCGCACTTAACGATGAGGATATCAAATCTTTACGTAAGGTTAAAAAATCAGTACAGAAACTGGCAAAGAAGGCTAAATCGAAAAAGAACACCGTGACACAGATCATTGCTAAGCTTAAGGAGGACTCGATCGAGTCAGGGCATTTTTATGTGCAGGTGCTGGATTACTTACGTGAGATCCTTCACAGCCTTAATTTTACCATTGAACCGGCATATGAGCATGTTGATAATAATCATAAAAGACTGAGCCAGGCACAACAAGCAGAGCTAAAAACCCTTAGCAATATGCTTGGGAATTATTTTGCCCATATCTCAACTGATATTACCGGAAGCAACTTTAAAAACATTGAAAACATTATTACTGAGCAGCAAAAAATTCTGAACCTGATTGACCTTTTCAGAAAAAATGAAGTTAAACGCATAAAGAAAGAAGCGGCCAGCACACGTAACAGCTTGTTGTTCATGAATACCTTACAGGAAACAAAGAACCTCTGTTTATTCGCATTGAATCTTTACAAGGCACAACGTGACTTTGTGATTTACCGTGACAACCATTTTCCTTACAGTAAAAAGTAATCCTAATAATTGAAGTAATGGTCAGCCTTATTGTGTTTTAGCGGCTTCCACGATTCTTATTTTGCCATGAATATCTTCCAGGAGTTCGATTCGTTCAAAGCCTTTCTCTTCGAGCAATGCAGATACTGAATCACTGTATAGTTCATTTATCTCGAGCATTAACCTACCTGAAGCTTTTAAGCAAGTTTTTGCCAAAACAGCAATGGAACGGTAAAACATGAGGGGGTCTTCATCAGGTACAAACAGAGCCAGGCCGGGCTCCCAATCCAGGACATTCCTTTTCATCAGTTTCTTCTCTTTATGGGTTACATAGGGTGGGTTGCTGATGATCATATCCAGGCTGTTTTTTGAAAATCGCACTGCTGCCTGATTGACATCTGACTGCATAAATTGTATGTTGGCATTGAGTGACTTTGCGTTTTCTTTTGCCGTGGTTAGCGCTTTCTCATCGATGTCGAAGGCCAACACTTCAGCTTGTGGCAATGCCAGCTTGATCGTGATGGCAATGCAGCCTGAGCCAGTGCCTATATCCAATACCCTGGGAGCTCCGGAGATGGGGCGCAAAACCTCAATTGCTTTGAGAGTCATTTCTTCAGTTTCAGGTCTTGGAATTAATACTGATGGATCTACAGCGAACCAACGACCATTAAACCATGCTTTTCCGGTGATGTATTGAATGGGTTTATGTTGTAACAATTCTTTGACTGCGAAATGCAACTTCAGCAATTCAGTTTCTGTTAGTCTAAATTCAGGATTGAGGCTGTGTTTCAACCTGTCCATTCCAAAATAATGCTCGCTAAGCATATATATAAGTTGCCTGGCCTCCTGTTCTCCATATAAACTAAGCAGCTGACCTACATAATATTTTATGGAATCTCCTAATAAATTGGTAGGCACTTTCATGGGATAAAATTAGTTAAAAAAAAGGCCTCGCCATAAAGCAGTTAAATGCTTTGAATTATTAAGGACTTATCAAAGAATGCAAGATGATGCCATATCCCAGAAATTTCATTTGGCAGCTATCTTAATGGCAATACTTATTATTTTTGCATCTCATATTGCACCTATGTTATATTTACTTGCGACCACAATTCTCGCTACCTCTATATTCATCATATTCAGAATTTTTAAAAGGCTTGGGATAGATAATATACAAGCTATTACTGCCAACTACGTGGTGGCCTCACTGATTGGTTATATGGCTTATGACAAACCATTTACATTTGAAGATGTTGCCGGTGCTTCGTGGTTTCCCATGACTTTCCTGATTGGATTGTTTTTTATTATCGTATTCTTTCTTTTTGCATTATCCTCACAAAAGGCAGGAGTTGCGATTACAGCTGTTTCAAGCAAAATGTCAGTTGTTATACCTGCCTCCGCTGGGTTCCTGATATTTGGAGATCAGCTAAGTGTGTTGAAAATATTGGGAATTATTGCTGCATTAATTGCTTTTTATCTGAGTTTCAGGAAAAAAGGTAAGATGATCATCAACTATGCAGCTTTCTTTTTGCCGGTTTTGCTATTTATCGGCACCGGAACCAACGACTTGCTAATGAAATACACGGAGTACAATTTTGTTTCACAGGATTTGTTATTACTGATCTCAACCATTTTTGCCGTATCACTTGTTATTGGGACCGCATTACTCATAGTCAAAATTGCAAAAAAGAAGACAAAACTGCACATCAAGAACTTTGTTGCAGGATTTATACTTGGATTTGTAAACTTTGCCTCCACCTATACTCTTTTTATGAGCATGGAGTATTTTGAAAGTTCGCTTTTATTTCCGATTCGGAATACCGGAGTGGTTACATTATCAGCCTTTGCTGGGATATTAATGTTTAAAGAAAATCTCAGCCGGACCAACTGGATTGGGATCATTTTGGCCATTATTGCCATTGTTTTAATTTCGTTGGGATGATATTCGATGACACATACAAGACCATCACAGCTTCAGCAGAAGGTTTGTTTAAAGATAAAGGCAGCAAATTCATTGCTATTGCTTTTACCGTTCATGATGAAGAAGATTTCAAGGTAAAACTTTCAGAATTAAAAAAAACCTATCATGATGCACGACATCATTGTTATGCATATATGATTGGCTCAGACAAAGGATGTTTCAGGTCAAATGACGATGGCGAGCCTTCCGGCACAGCAGGGAAACCGATACTTAATCAGATTTTGTCTTTCGACCTTACTGATATTGCAATTGTTGTGGTTCGTTATTTCGGTGGAACAAAATTAGGTGTAAGTGGACTTATAAATGCCTACAAAACAGCTGCTCGTGCTGCACTCGACCAGGCTCAAATTGTTGAAAGAACGATAAATGAAGTGTACAGCCTTGATTTTGAGTATCCTTTGATGAATGAAGTCATGCGGATTATAAAGGAGGAACAACTTGAGCAGTTAAACCCTAAATTCGACATGCGTTGTTATCTTGAATTAAGCATAAGAAAAAAAAATGCAGACAGGATTATTGACCGGTTGAAGAATCTGTATGGTGTGCAAGTCAAATATATCAAAACTACTTAATAAATAGATCATTTAGGTGCCTGATCCGGATATTTTTATTTAAGGCTATAGTTACGACAAAAAAAAAAGTAAATCAATAGTAAAAAAACTTTTTTTTTCACTTTTTTACTCTGATATTTGTTCACAAAACAACCGCTCCTCAAACGTTGTAGTTTTTAATTACTTATGCTTTTCTAGGAAAGCATATGATCACATACGAAAGTTAATTTAGCATTAACCGACTGATAATCAAAGTAAATGAAAGGTAAACATATTGAAGTTTGGGAAAATTGCCTGAAGGTTATTAAAGACAACGTTCATCTTCAGAGTTACAAAACCTGGTTCGAACCGATTTCCCCAATAAAATTAGAAAACAACGTCCTTACAATTCAAGTTCCAAGTCAGTTCTTTTATGAATGGCTCGAAGAGCACTATATAAATTTACTAAAAAAAACAATAAAGAAAGAACTGGGTTTAGAAGGAAGGCTGGAATACAGTATCATCATGGATAATTCATTTGAGAACACCAGCCCTTATTCCATCAAATTTCCAACCAGTAATATTAATGCCACGAAAAATCCTTTTGTTTCAATGCCAATTGACCTGAACAAAGGCACTACCAAGGACATACCCAATCCATTTATTATTCCAGGACTTAAAAAAATCAAAGTATCCTCACAGCTCGTTGAAAGTTATTCCTTTGATGGATTTGTTGAAGGTGAATGCAATAGACTGGCCAGGTCTGCCGGTTTTGCAGTGGCCGAAAATCCGGGTAAAACAGCATTTAATCCGCTGCTCATTTATAGCGCCACAGGCTTAGGTAAGACTCATCTGGCCCACGCCATCGGCTTGCAAGTGAAGCAAAGTTATCCGGAAAAAACAGTTCTATATATACAATCAGAGCAATTCATCAATCAGTATATTGAATCGGTACGCAACAATAACCAGAATGATTTCGTGCATTTTTATCAGATGATCGATGTACTGTTGATTGATGACATCCAATTTTTGGCTGGGAAGGATAAAACCCAGGATGTTTTCTTCCATATTTTCAACCACCTCCATCAGAACAGCAAACAGCTTGTCATTACATCTGACAAACCTCCGGTTGAGCTTAAAGGAATGGAGCCAAGGCTGCTATCGCGTTTTAAATGGGGCTTGTCGGCTGACTTACAGGTACCTGATCTGGACACACGCATTGCAATACTTAAACGCAAGCTTTATCATGACGGGATGGAAATACCTGAGGAAGTCATCGATTATCTGGCTTATGCCATCAATACCAACATTCGTGAAATGGAAGGCGCCCTTATTTCACTAATCGCACAATCCTCGCTCAATAAGAAAGCGATTACACTTGACCTTGCCAAACAAATGATCGACAAGTTTGTGTCAAATACAACACGTGAAATATCGATCGACTTCATACAAAAAATAATTTGTGATTACTTTGGCCTGCCCATTGATAAGATCAATGCCAAAACAAGAAAGCGCGAAATAGTGCAAGCAAGGCAATTGGCCATGTACTTTTCCAAAAAACACACCAAGGCATCGCTGGCTACTATCGGACTGCATTGCGGAAATAAGGATCATGCAACAGTGCTTCATGCCTGTAAAACGGTCTCTAATCTTATGGATACCGATAAGCAATTCCGCAGTTACGTAAACGATATCGAGAAAAAAATTCAGTTTTAGCAAAAGCAGTTAAGCTCCATTTTTTATCGGATTTGCAAAAAGAACACAAATAATGTATCTTTACACTTGTGTTGATTTAATAAAATATCTGTCGCATGAATGTACTTTTTGTATGCTTGGGAAACATCTGCCGTTCGCCGATGGCTGAAGGGCTTTTAAGGAAATTATATCAAGAGTCCAATATTGAGGGAATTGTTGAATCAGCCGGTTTTGAGAGTTTTCACATCAATGATGCACCTGACGAAAGGGCTTTGATGGTAGCACGCGAACATCAGATTGATATCTCGGATAAAAAAGCAAGGCTCTTTACCATTGATGACTTTGACAGGTTTGATAAGATCTATGTAATGGACACCCAGAATATGGAAGATGTTCAAAAAGTAGCCAGGAATGAAAATGACCTAAATAAAGTTGATTACTTGCTGAATGTGTTGCATCCCGGAAAGAACCTTACCGTGCCGAACCCTTACTTCAGTGGAATTGAAGATTGTTCCAAGGTGTTTACTATTATGAAGGATGCATGTGTAAAGATAGTTGAAGAAGTACAAGCTATCAGCAGGTGAACACTTTCAATTTAACAGATTTACCTTCGATTGAAGATATTCGTGATGCTGCTTTGCGCATCAAAGCTTACATTCATCGAACGCCGGTTTTAACTTCCTTTCAACTAAACCAGCTTACCGGAAGAGATTTATTTTTTAAATGTGAGAACCTTCAAAAGGCCGGAGCATTCAAGTCTCGTGGGGCTATGAATGCCGTTCTAAGCCTTGATGAAGCAAGTCATGCTAAGGGGGTTGCCACACACTCAAGTGGCAATCATGCTCAAGCCTTGGCTCGTGCAGCCTTGATCACACGAACCAAAGCATGGATCGTCATGCCGGAGAATGCACCACAAGTTAAAGTGAATGCTGTAAAAGACTATAAGGGTGAGGTTATTTTCTGCAAGCCCACCTTAAAAGACCGCGAGAATACCCTGCAGCAGGTGCTGTCAAGGTATGGCGCCACAGCTATTCATCCATACAATGATTTGGAGGTAATCAAAGGTCAGGCCACAGCGTGCCTGGAGCTGCTTGAGCAATGTCCACAGCCTGATCTGATTCTTTGTCCCGTTGGTGGCGGTGGGCTGCTTAGCGGCACTTTGCTTGCCCGTAACTTTCTGGCTCCCGGAGTGAAGGTCATCGCCTGCGAACCTAGTGGCGCTGATGATGCATACAGATCATTCAAAGCCAGAACCTTCTTTCCTTCAATTAATCCTACTACCATAGCTGATGGACTGCTGACGTCCTTGGGGAGTGTAACATTTCCAATTATTTTGCATTATGCAGATGATATCGTCACTGTTGACGACAACAGCATTATTCGGGCCATGCACTTGATCTGGGAGCGTATGAAAATTATTGTAGAACCCAGTGCTGCGGTTTGTTTGGCTGCCATACTTGAGGATAAAATCCCTACAGGACTAAAGCGTATCGGTATGATACTCACAGGAGGAAATATTGATTTGAATAAATTACCCTGGATTGCATCATGAGT
>CALAZZ010000074.1 GCA_937926515.1 uncultured Bacteroidales bacterium
ACCCAGCCTAACAAGGCGGTTACAGGAGGCACAAAAGTCATAATCAGCATGGCTATGCGCGAACTGATCAGGGTGTATGACTTAAAAAGGAAGTAATCACCAAACACAAAGCCAACCAAACCCGACACGCTTAACCATAACCAGGCATGTGTAGATGCATCGACCGGGAAAGCAACGCCCCTGTGAAAAAATGAAAAGACCGAAAGGAATATAAAAGCAAAGGCCAGTCGTATTATATTCACAGACAGGGATCCAACGCGTCGTGTGGCTGATTCAAATGAAAGCGCTGTTATCGTCCAAAAAACAGCAGTTAACAGTGCCGCCAGTTCACCGGAATAATCGGATATCAACATAGATTATATTACGATGCAATTTCTTACTAATCAAAACCATAACACTATTCACCTTGCTGGTCACGGCTACCTGAATCCAGCAAAGTCCATTTGCATCATAAAGGCCTGCTCCAGCTCTGTGGCCAGGTCTTCGAGCTTATATTCCTCAGCGATCTGGGTTAGCCGCTGCAAGACGGCAAGTGCTTCCTGCATATGGCTATCATAGTAGGCTGCAAATTTACCGGTGAGGCTGTTATAATAGGTGATATCATCCAAATAGCGGTCAAATAAAGTCTGAATCAGTTCTACACCTTTCTCTGTTGAGCCCGCTTCAAGGTATATTTCGATCCATGGGATCATGAAGTAATCGAAGCTGATCTTTTCATGTGGAAAGAAGTAAAGCCCCTGATCAAGCACGGCCACAGCAGAATCAGCCTTGCCCTGATTCATCAGGGCTTGTGACAGTCTTAAATAGTTTTGCTTAGCCAATCCCGAGTTTCGGTAACTTTCCCTGTCAACAGTTACATTTGGCTCGTTCAACCTTCCCCAACGGATATCGTTCATCAATACATCATATGAACCGTCTGCATATACCCCTCCCATATTCCGAATAAACTCCGGAGCCAATACCGGCATGAACCTATAAACCAATCCCTCCATATGACAGTATCGGTCAACATTGAATACATCACGGACACTACCCGGGTTAGCAAAATAAATTGGACGGCTCCAGTTACTGGTGGCAATCAGGTCCAGCAAAAACAGATCATTTTTAAACAGGCCGTTTTTCCGAATCTCAAACACAATTTCATCTACAATCTGGTCATGAAATTCTTCGGGAATAGTTCCACTTTTGATCACAGCATCCTTGTCAACGGTGATCTTTATTCTACGGGTCGGAACATAATTGATCCGTTCGCCTGATTGCAGCGGTACTTTGGTTTCGTTGCGTTCGTCAGCAATAAAGTTAATGACATCACGCAGTTCCACGGGGCCTTCAATTCTGTCTATTACAGGAATATATTCATTCACACCTTTCTTATATTGCCGATAAGACAATGTCAGTGGCAAGGGGTCTGATTCGTATGTCTTCCGCATCATCTGGTGTATATACCAATCACCTGAGGCAAGCATAAAATTGGTTACACGCATATCTGTTCTGAAACCTTCAACCTCCTGTGCATACCAAAGCGGGAAGGTGTCGTTATCACCGTTAGTGAACAGTACCGAATGTGGGGCACACCCCTTCATATAGTTCACAGCAAAATCGAGTGTGGCATACCTACCAGAGCGATCATGCCCTTCCCAGCCTTCCTTGGCCATAATCCCGGGCACAAGTATTAGGGTTGAAATGGTTACAATAGCCACTGTATGGTACTTATCACCTAAAAACTTCTTCAGATATTCATATATTCCCAAAACGCCCATTCCAATCCAAATAGAAAAAGCATAAAAAGATGCTGCATAAGCATAGTCTCGCTCACGAGGTTGATAGGGAGTCTGATTGAGGTAGACAATGATGGCAAAACCTGTCATAAAGTACAGCAGGAAAACAACCCATGTATCCCATGCATCCCGTTTGGCATGATAGAGCAGTCCAATAAGACCAAGGATCAAAGGCAAAAAATAAAAACGGGCACGTGATGGATTTTCCATGCTTTGTGGAATATTCTTTTGATCCCCCAATCGCATTTTGTCAATAAAATTGATTCCGCTTATCCAATTCCCGTTCTCATATTCCCCTTGACTCTCAACATCATTTTGCCTCCCAACAAAATTCCACATAAAATACCTGAAGTACATGTGCGAGACCTGGTAGGTGAAAAAGAAGCGCAGATTTTCACCAAAAGTGGGCTTATAAATGATCTCTGAGGAACCATCATCACGGGTTACACGGATCGGAACACCTTTGTTCCCGCCATAAAGCTTGTACATATCAATGTGCTGTTGCCGCTGATTGCTGTGCATACGAGGGAATAAGGTCGTAAATCTATCATCATACACCGGTTTTGTCCCACGTCGGTGGTCTGTAATGATGTAACGTCCTTTTTCATTGTCTTTAACATAAACAGGAAGTCCATCCTCATAATCCACAATGGGTGCATTGTAGTAGGGACCATGCAACAGCGGCCACTCTCCATACTGCTCACGGTTGAGATAGGCCAGCATGGTAATGGCATTGCTTGGGTTATTCTCGTTGACAGGTGTGGGTGCATTTGCACGTATAATCAGCATAAAAAAGGATGAATAACCAATCAATATGAACATAAATGACAAAATGATGGTGTTCAAAATCACTTTGCCCTTTTTTGCCGTGTACCTCAATCCATATGCAATCAAGGCAATAAGTGCAACAAAATAGATAATTGTCCCGACATTAAAGGGCAATCCCAATGTATTTACCGTAAAGATCTCGAAACGACCTACAGTCTCTACAATACCCGGGATGATTATACTCATTATAAGATATAGGATAACCACAGATAATAAGCCTGCTGCAATAAAACCTTTAACCGTCGGTTTGTATTTCTTGAAGTAAAATATATACACGATTGCAGGAATTGCAAGCAGATTCAATAGGTGTACCCCAATGGATAACCCGATCAAGTAAGCAATCAACAATAGCCATTTGTAGCTATGTGGTTCATCGGCTACCCGTTCCCACTTCAAAATAGCCCAGAAAACAACTGCCGTAAAAAAAGATGACATGGCATAAACTTCACCTTCTACAGCTGAGAACCAAAACGAGTCAGTGAATGTATAGGCCAAACTTCCAACCGCAGCAGCACCTAAAACAGCATAAGACTGAGGGCTGGCTTGTTCACCATCAGCAATACGTATAAATTTTCGCATCAGCATGGTCATTGTCCAAAAAAGGAACAAAATGGTAAAACTACTTGAAAGACCGGCCATTGCATTGATCATCAACGCAGCCTTGCTTGGGTCACCAAAAGCAAAAAAAGTAAAAAACCTGCCAATCATCTGATACAAAGGTGCACCGGGTGGATGACCAACCTGCATCTTATAAGCGGTTGCGATATACTCACCACAGTCCCACCAACCGGTTGTTGGTTCAAGGGTTAAAAAGTAAACCAGGGTGGCTATAGCAAATACAAACCAGCCAACGTAATTGTTTAAATTTCTAAAGCTCATTGTTTTTGAATGTTTTAGGCTATTGATTTTCAGGGCAAATTTAGGTATTTCAGGCAAATTTAAACTTAATATTTGATATTTAAGGTTTTTTAAATATTACTGAGTCTATTGTAACATTTGCCACGAATATAGTCCTTCTCATTTTCTAACATCATATCCGCTGACTCAGTTTTGCCAACCTAAAAAATACCAGATGAATTTGGGCATATCTAAAAAAAAACTAATTTTGCAGTCCGTTTTTACAGACGTAATTGTCCGATGGTGTAATGGTAGCACTGCAGATTTTGGTTCTGCCTGTCAAGGTTCGAATCCTTGTCGGACAACTAGAGGAACCTGATACAAACGTAACAGGTTTTTTTATAAAGCTGTGCAAGCAAGTTTTAATGGCAAATGAATTGAGAATGCATTTCATTATTTTTTGCCAACCGCTTGACAAAAAGCAAAATATTGTACTTTTGCAGCGGTTTTAAACAGACGGATAAGAAATTGTGAGGGGACATGTGTCCCCTCTTTCATTACTTAAAGACAATGATTAACGCGAAGCTAATAACATTATGGGCTGAGGAAGTACTTAAAGGCACCGATCGATTTGTGGTAGACGTACTCATCAAAAACAAGGATGTTATCTTTGTATTTCTTGATGCAGATTCAACACTCACCATCGACCATTGTGTTGAAGTTAGCAGGTATATTGAAAGCAAACTCGATCGTGATGAAAATGATTTTGAATTGCGTGTTTCATCGGCAGGACTTGATCAGCCGCTAAAACTATTGCGACAGATTAGAAAAAACATAGGCCGCCAACTAGATATCGAGCTAGAGGATGGAAGTAAGATAACCGCCAGGCTGGTCGATTTGAAGGATGAAGATTTGATTTTGGAAACATTTGAAACCAAAAAACATCAAAAAATAAAAAAACAGGAACGTGGCGAAGTGATCACTTTAGCTTTCAAGCAAATTAAATCAGCAAAGATCATTATCAGTTTCGATAAATAGAAGTGAAATTATTACATCATTAAAAAAAATGGATAACATAAACCTAGTCGAGAGCTTTTCGGAATTCAAGGAATTCAAAAACATTGACCGCGAAATGATGATGCGGATTCTTGAAGATGTATTCAGGTCTTTGCTAATCAAAAAGTACGGTTCGGATAATAATTTTGACATCATTGTCAATATTGATAAAGGTGATCTTGAAATATGGCATAATCGCGAAATTGTTGAAGATGATGATGTTGAAGATCCAACAACCCAAATCGCACTGTCTGAAGCCATTAAAATCGAACCTGATTTTGAAGTGGGCGAAGAAGTGTCGGAACCTGTCAAAATCAATGATTTTGGCCGACGTGAAATCTTAACCATAAGGCAAAATCTGGTTTCGAAAATTTTGGAGTATGAAAAGGACAATGTTTACCAAAAGTACCGTGAAAAAGTGGGTGAAATTGTTTCAGGAGAAGTATACCAGGTATGGCGCCGCGAAATTCTTGTGCTGGATGACGAAGGCATCGAATTAATGCTGCCAAAATCTGAACAGATCCCGACAGACTTTTATCGCAAAGGCGATACGCTAAGGGCTGTGGTACTAAAAGTTGAGATGCGAAACAACACCCCCTATATTATTCTATCGCGTACATCGGAAATTTTTCTTCAACGAATGTTCGAAGCCGAAGTCCCAGAAGTTTATGATGGACTGATCACCATAAAACGCATTGTTCGTGAGCCAGGACAGCGTGCAAAAATCGCCGTAGAATCATATGATGACCGCATCGACCCTGTTGGTGCTTGCGTGGGGATGAAAGGCTCACGTATCCATGGAATCGTACGCGAATTGAAAAATGAGAATATTGATGTGATCAATTATACCAATAATCCTACACTATTTATAGCCAGGGCCTTAAGTCCGGCAAAAATCACCTCTATCCAGCTTGATGAGGAAAACAAACGTGCTGAAGTTTTTATGAAACCTGATCAGGTTAGCCTAGCCATAGGTAAAGGAGGATTCAACATCAAACTTGCAGGCAAGCTGACCGGTTACGAGATAGATGTTTACCGTGATACCGATACTGAATCTGAAGATGTGGACCTATTAGAGTTTACTGATGAGATAGATGAATGGATCATCGAGCAATTGCGTAACATCGGTTGTGACACTGCAAAAAGTGTGTTGGAACTGAGTGTAGAAGAACTTGAATCACGCACCGATCTTGAAGTGGAAACCATAAATGAAGTCGTCAGGATACTGAAATCCGAGTTCGAATAAAAATGCTAATTTTACCGCTATTTAATAATCAAAAAAACCTGATACACAGAATATGTCCGTAGGCTTAACATCAACAACACGACTCAGTAAGGCAGCCAGGGAATTCAATATTGCCACTTCAACCATAGTGGATTTTCTGTCGAAGAAAGGGCATCAGATTGATCCAAATCCAAACACCAAGCTAACGCCCGAAATGTATGCGCTGCTATTACAGGAGTTTCAAGCCGAAAAACAAGTAAAGGAAGAATCAAAAAAGCTTGGCATTGAATACGCTGACCGCAAAACCATTACCGCTGATACTGTAGTTCAGAAGAGCACAGAAGAAGAGGATGAGGATGATTTCGATGCTGAAGAACTTATTATAAAAAATATCACGGGTAACTTCAAAGCAAGTAAAGATGAAATCGAAGAAAAGCCCAAAGATAAGCCGGTAGAGAAAGCTGAAGCCCGGGAAGAGAAAGAGACACCTAAAGAAGAGCAGCAAGTACTAACCGAAGCGGAGAAAACCGGAGAAGTGGAGAAAGTTAAGGCAGACACTCCGGATAAGGATGCAAAGTCAGAAAAGGTACCTTCCTCAGCCCAAAAGGCCAGCGAAGAAATAGAATCTGCCATCGAACCGGATTTGAAAGAGGAAGAAAATAAAGAAAAAGATCTGAAGATCCTTGGAAAAATAGATCTGGATAGCCTAAATCAGAAAACCAAACCTGAGAGAAAAACAAAAGCACAACGCCAGAAAGAAGCAGAAGATCGGAAAGTTAAAACAAAGAAAGAGGATAAAGCTAAAAAAGTTGAAGAAACACTTCCTGAACCTGACCCAAAAGCGAAGGAAGAGACTGTTGAAGATAAGCCAATTGAGGAAGTCACAAAAGCCATCAACTTCATCCCAACTGAGATAAGAAAACTCGAAGGACCTAAAATTCTTGATAAAATAGAACTGCCTGCAGAACGTAAGGCCAAACCTAAACCCGTAGCCTCCTCAACAGAAGAAAAGCTTTCCGCAGCACAAAAGAAAAAGAAACGTAAACGTATCAAAAGTAAACCTGGTGAGGATGCCGTAAAGACTGAAAAACCACATGCAGCTAGAGAGGCACTAAAAAAAGGAAAGCCTCATAGCCGTCGTGATGATAAAACTGAATTAACAGAAGAGGAAATTCAAAAGCAAATCAAAGAAACACTTGCACGACTATCACCTGCCGGCAAATCCAAGGCTTCAAAACACCGTCGTCATAAGCGTGAGGCTGCCTCAAGCAATATGCAGGAAGAAATGGCACGTCAGGAGCAAGAAAAGTCAACACTCAAGCTCACAGAGTTTGTAACTGCAAATGAGCTGGCTACAATGATGGATGTGCCTGTTAATGAGGTAATCTCTGCATGCATGAGTTTGGGTATGTTTGTGAGCATCAACCAGCGCCTTGACGCAGAGATGCTATCAGTTGTGGCCGAAGAGTTTGGTTATGAAGTTGATTTTGTCAGCCACGATCTTCAAGAGGCATTAGCTGATACAGAGGAGGAAAGTAAACCAGAAGACCTGGTTGAACGTGCGCCTATAGTAACTGTTATGGGCCATGTCGACCACGGTAAGACACTACTTCTCGACTATATTCGGAAAGCAAATGTAGTTGCCGGTGAGGCAGGTGGTATAACCCAGCATATTGGTGCATATGAAGTTAGCAGGGATGATGGCAGGAAAATTACTTTCCTTGACACACCAGGTCACGAAGCGTTTACAGCCATGCGTGCCCGTGGTGCAAAAGTTACTGATGTAGCCATTATTGTGATAGCAGCAGACGATGAGGTGATGCCTCAAACAAAAGAGGCCATCAATCATGCGCAGGCTGCCGGAGTGCCCATAGTGTTTGCATTTAACAAAATTGACAAGCCAACCGCCAATGCCGAAAAATTAAGAGAGCAACTGGCTAATATGAATATCCTTGTGGAAGATTGGGGAGGAAAATTCCAGTGCCAGGAAGTATCAGCCAAATCAGGAGTCGGTATCGATGAGTTGCTCGAAAAGGTATTACTGGAAGCTGAAATCCTTGACCTTAAAGGCAATCCAAGTAGAAAAGCGAAAGGCACCATAATTGAATCCTCTTTGGATAAAGGCCGTGGTTATGTGGCAAAAATCTTAGTGCAAGAGGGTACACTCCATATTGGCGATATCGTTTTGGCAGGTGCAACCTTTGGTAAGGTTAAAGCTATGTTTAATGAGCGAAATGTATTGATTAAGGAAGCCGGACCCTCCACACCACTTCTATTGCTCGGCCTCAACGGAGCACCACAGGCAGGTGATGGATTTAACGTACTTAGTGATGAACGTGAAGCAAAAAATATTGCACTCAAACGACAACAGCTGCAACGTGAGCAAGGATTGCGCACACAGAAACATATGACCCTCGATGAAATCGGGCGCCGTATTGCCATTGGTGATTTCAAAGAGCTGAATCTCATAGTTAAGGGAGATGTAGATGGTAGTGTAGAAGCTTTGTCTGATTCATTGTTGAAACTCACAACAGATGAAATACAAGTTAATGTAATTCATAAATCTGTGGGTGCCATCACCGAATCTGATGTGCTTCTGGCATCTGCCTCAAATGCCATTGTGATTGGCTTCCAGGTAAGACCCAGTCTGCAGGCACGTAAACTTGCAGAGACAGAAGAGATTGACATCAGATTGTATTCGATCATTTATCAGGCAATCGAAGAAATTAAATCTGCAATTGAAGGTATGCTTGCACCAACCATCGAAGAGGTAATTACCTGTAATATTGAAATACGTGAAGTATTTAAGATTTCAAAAGTGGGTACCATTGCCGGATGTATGGTACTTGATGGAAAAGTAACACGTAATACCAAAATTCGCCTTATCAGGGACGGAATTGTAATTTATACCGGTAGCCTGGGTTCTCTTAAGCGATTCAAGGATGATGTGAAAGAGGTTTCGGCAGGCTATGAGTGCGGCTTAAATATTGATGGGTTCAACGACATAAAAGTCGGGGATATCATTGAAGGATACCAGGAAAAGGAAATCAGCCGAAAGTTATAGTTTGATGATCTGTTTACGGTCCGGACCTGTTGACACCATGGATATCGGTGTTTTTACAAATTGCTCGATCATGTTCACATAGCTCCCCAATGCTGGAGGCAAGTGGTTTTTATGCTTTAGCTCTGAAATTGGCTGCTGCCACCCCTTAACGGTTTTATAAACAGGTATAGGTGGCAGATGGCAGGCATCATAAGGTAAGTGATCTATCTTGTGGCCTTCATGCATATAGGCCTCTGCAACTTTAATGTCTGCAAACTCATCAAGCACGTCAGCTTTCATCATGATCAACTCTGTAACACCGTTCAGCATGATTGCATAGTACAAAGCAGGTAAATCGAGCCATCCACATCGTCTGGGTCTTCCTGTGGTCGAACCAAACTCCTGTCCGGCCTTTCTCATCAATTCGCCGTCATTATCAAATAGCTCAGTAGGAAACGGACCTGAACCAACCCTTGTGCAATACGCCTTAAATATTCCCATCACCTTTCCAATGGACTGTGGTGGCACTCCCAAACCGGAAAAAACCCCTGCAATCGTGGTATTTGAAGAAGTTACAAATGGATAACTGCCAAAATCAATATCCAGTAAGCTACCCTGTGCTCCTTCAGCCAAAACCCTTTTTTTTGACAACAGCGATCTGTTTATAAAATATTCGCTATCAACATGCTGAAGTTCAATTATTGCACTGATGGCATCAAACCATTTTGTCTCATAGTCCTCATACTCAATCCCATCAATATGATAATTTTGATAATCAAAGCCATATTGCTGAATGATTTGCAAATGGCGATCACGTTGTTTTCTATACCTATCCTTGAAATCATTCATACACAGATCACCCACCCTCATCCCATGACGGCTTATTTTATCGGTATAGGTTGGTCCGATCCCTTTTAATGTGGAACCGATTTTTTCCTTTCCTCTGGAGGCTTCATAAGCAGCGTCCAGTATGCGGTGTGTGGGCAGGATCAGGTGTGCTTTGCGGGAGACAAAAAGATTTTCATAAGGATTAATGTTGTGTGCAACCAGGTTATCCAATTCTTTCTTCAAAATAAAAGGATCGATGATCACTCCATTTCCGATGAGATTTATACATGCAGAGTTGAAAATTCCTGAGGGGACGGTATGTAAAATGAATTTCTTACCATCGAAATGTATGGTATGACCAGCATTTGGACCACCCTGAAAACGGGCAACTACATCATAGTCAGGAGTGATAACATCTACAATCTTTCCCTTGCCCTCATCACCCCATTGCAAACCTAATAGCACATCAACTTTCATGTATGACAATGTTTAAATCAACTTTATTAATATTAATTTACCTGATGCTATGCAAAATTAAGGATGTTATCGGTAAAACCTAAAGAATTTAAACCTTGACATGACCGGTGCAACAAACAGCTTAAGATATAGCAAAAAAATAGTGTCAGGCATTGGCTTCCTCAGAAGGCAATTCCTTGTTTTTGATACGTCCGTAGAATATCAGAGAGTGGTGTGTGATCTCCACATTGAGTAACTCTTCTACTGAGCGCTGTATTTCCATCAAACGCGGATCGCAGAATTCGAGCACGGTGCCATCCTCTATGGAAACAAAATGGTCATGCTGACGAAATTTGAAGGAGCGTTCGAACTGTGCACAATTGTTCCCAAACTGGTGTTTGGTCACCAGATTGCAATCGAGGAGCAGCTCGATTGTGTTATAAAGTGTAGCCCGGCTTACCCTGTATTTGTTATTTTTCATTCTGATGTAGAGTGTTTCTATATCAAAATGGCCTTCAGTAGCATAGATCTCCTTAAGTATTGTGTATCGTTCAGGTGTTTTACGATGTCCGCGCTGCTCAAGATAATCTGTGAAAATCTTCTTTACTGTTTCGTGGGTATCATTTTTGACTTCCTTCATAATAAATCCGCGATGGTCGTGTAAATTATTCCGTAAAAATACAGATTTTTTTAATATTTAATTAGTATAAATAAAAATAATTTTATGAAAATAAAAGGAATATCAGACAGTTTTCTTACCGGATCTGCTTAGTGATTCAACCGATCTAGACGAGTTACTTTTTTAATTTCTTTAATCTTTCGGAGTTTATCAATGAGGTCTTTAAGATTTTGTGAATTACGCACATACACCGTTATTACAGCTTCCACCACGCCACCACTACTTTTAAGCTCAAGTGACCTGATGTTCAAGTCAAGTTGTTTTGATACCACTCCGGTAAAACGGTGAATAAAGCCAACTGAATCAAGACCGGTAATTTTCAGGCCTGCTAAAAAAGTTACCCCTTCCTGTTGTCGCCATTTGGCTTTGACAATACTATCACCGAATTTCGACATAAGACTGGCGGCTGTTGGGCACGAGACGCGGTGAATATGCAATGGTTCATTTTCAAATGCCAAAGCCACTACATCGTCACCGGGAATCGGGTTGCAGCACTCCGAAATAGAGTAATTCAATTCGCCCATGGCTTCTTTTAACAGCGGTGGAGTAACATCTTTGTTTTTAGCCTCCTCCTTTTTAGGGCTATTTTCTTTTGATGATTTGGTTTTTGAAAATGGATTGGCAAACAGTTTGAAAAAGCCGGTAGGTTTTTCACGAAAAACATTCTTGATCATGCTTTGATTTAACCGGTTTATTGCCACATAGTAATACAAGTCCACTATACCGCTTATGCCTTCTGCTTCCATCAGGTGCATGATATTCAGCTTGCTTGGCTCAATATTTAATTGTTTAAATAATTCCTCTAACTTAATACGTCCTTCTTCCTTATATTTTTTACGTTCCTCTCTGATCCCCTCTTTTAGCCGTGATTTGGCACGTGCTGTCACTAAAAAATCAAACCATTCTTCCTTTGGTTTCTGTACTTTTGAAGTGATGATCTCAACCTGGTCGCCTGTTTTTAACCTGTAGTTCAGTTGCACAAGCTTATGGTTTACGTTAGCCCCTATACATTGATTCCCCAACTGAGTGTGTATATTATAAGCAAAGTCAAGTGCAGTAGAGCCTGCAGGAAGTGAAATCATATCACCTTGAGGTGTAAACACAAATATCTCGTCAGAGAACAAGTTCAATTTAAAACTATCGACAAAGTCCAGGGCCGAGGGTTCTTCGCTTGTAAACAACTCACGTATTCTACTCAGCCATTCATCCAGGCCGCTTTCACTATGCTCTGAGTCTTTGTACTTCCAATAAGCAGCATATCCCTTTTCAGCAATTTCATCCATCCTTTCAGAACGGATCTGAATTTCGATCCACTTTCCGGTTTTGCTCATTACAGTTGTATGCAATGATTCATAACCATTTGCTTTGGGTAGGGAAATCCAATCGCGTAAGCGTTCATTATTTGGCTTATAATGACTTGTAATAGTGGCATAAACACGCCAACATTCTATTTTTTCCTCTTCTTCGGGGCAATCAATAATAAAACGCAGTACAAAGGTATCATGCACTTCTTCAAAAGGGAGTTCTCTACTGGTCATCCGTTCAAAAATGGCAGAAACCGGCTTTTCACTTATCAGCACCCTATACTTAAGACCTACATTATCAAGTGATTTCAGTATGGGCTGAAGAAATATTTCGAGGTTTTTGTTTCGTGTTTCCCTTGTCTGCTGAAGTTTTTTACGAATATCCTTATAAACGGAAGGTTGCATATATTTCAATGCCAGATCTTCAAGTTCGCTTTTAATTGCATAAAGTCCAAGCCTATACGCAAGTGGCGCATAAAGTACCAGTGTCTCAGATGAAATCTTATACTTTTTATCCTGCGGCATTGCATCAAGTGTTCGCATATTATGTAATCGGTCTGCAAGTTTGATCAGAATAACACGAACATCATATGAAAGTGTGAGCAATAATTTTTTGAAGTTCTCAGCCTGAACACTCGAAATTTCACTTTCTTCGAGCACATCCAACTTTGTCAGACCATCAATAATGCGAGCAATCTGCTCACCAAACATAAGTTGAATATCACTCAGCTTATATTCAGTGTCCTCGACCACATCATGTAATAAAGCACAAATAATTGAAGTACGCCCCAGACCAATTTCGCCCGCAGCTATTGTGGCTACATCCAAAGGATGATAAACATAAGGCTCTCCGGTTTTGCGTCGCATGTCCTTATGTGCTTCTGCAGCAAGCCTAAAGGCCTTGCGAACCATCCAGCGGTCTTTCACTGCTTTTCGGGTATGCCAAACCTCGATCAGATTGCGGTAACGGCGCAATATCTCCAGACGTTCCTCATTTGTATAGGTTTCTAACATGGTTTGATGCTTTGATGACGGGGTTCAGCCGCCTACAAAGGTAATTAAAACAGAATGATCAGCATGGTAAAAGAATATCATTTTAAGATCAGCTTCCTTAGTCGTTATGGTATAATTCGTAATTTTGAATCGCTGCACAAATCATGAAACATGACCAAAAAAATACTTTTAATAATTATACTTTCATGCTATCAGATAGTTGCATTTGCAACACATCAACGTGCAGCTGAAATTACCTACAAATGGTTGGAGGGTCTGACATATGAGGTCACCATAACCATGTATACCTATACCCCAAGTCCTGCTGATGATGTTCGCACAACATTACCCATTTTTTGGGGCGACAACACATTTGATGATATACCACGCATTGTTTTTCAGGATCTGCCTGATAACTTCACACTGAATATCTATCAGATGAATCATACTTTTCCTGCTCCTGGCAATTATACCATATCGGTGGAAGATCCAAACAGAAATTTTGGTGTTGTGAATATCCCCAACTCGGTGAATGTACCCATGTATGTTGAAAGTACCTTGGTTATCAACCCTTTTTTAGGAAATAACAATTCTGTTCAATTATTGAATCCACCTGTTGATCAGGGTTGTGTCGGAAAATTATTTGTTCACAATGCAGCTGCTTATGATCCAGATGGGGACAGCCTCAGCTATAGACTTGTCCACTGCAAAGGCGCTGCTGGTCTTGACATTCCGGGTTACACTTTCCCTATGGCATCTGAACAGTTTTATATTGATGAGGTAACTGGTGAGCTGATTTGGGAAAACCCGGTGTTACAAGGTGAATACAATGTAGCTTTTATCATTGAAGAGTGGCGCAATGGAGTGCTCATAGGTTCAGTTACCCGTGATATGCAAATTGAAATTGCAGCATGCGACAACAATCCTCCCGATATATTCACAATAACTGACACTTGCATCGTGGCCGGCAGCTCTCTGATATTTGATATTACGGCCATAGACCCTGATGGGAACCCTGTTACACTCACAGCCAATGGAGGCCCATTTGAAGTAGCTCAAAATCCGGCATCTATTGTTCCAGACCCTGCTAGCGGCAACGATACCGTGATGACTACCTTTTACTGGAATGCAAACTGCAGCCATGTAAGAAGGTCGCCCTACTCTGCACTTTTCAGAGCACGCGACATGCATCCCATTGTAAGCCTTACCAGTTATACGGCTGTGGACATAACCGTAATAGGCCCTCCTGTTGAAAACTTAATCACTGAGCCATTAGGAAACGACATCCGTTTACATTGGGATCCTTATATGTGTTCAAACATTACCGGGTTTAAAATTTACAGGCGAAGTGGCGCTTTTGGTTTTGAACCCGGGTATTGCGAAACAGGTGTTCCTCAATATACCGGATATCAGCAAATTGCAGAAGTCAGCTCAGGAAGTGAAACGACCTTTGTAGACAACAATAATAGCCTGGGTTTAACACCGGGTATCGACTATTGCTATTTGGTAACCGCTGTTTTTGCTGATGGGGCTGAAAGTGTTGCAAGTAATGAACATTGTGCCACCTTAAAACGGGATCTTCCGGTGATGACCCATGTAAGTAATGATAGTTTGGACTTACAAACAGGCCATGTGCTTACCGCCTGGTCCAAACCCGTTGACCTGGATACCCTTCAATTTAGTGGGCCCTTTCGTTATAATTTATTCAGATTACCCGGCACAGGTATGGGGGAAGGTCAGCTTGTACATACCGGATTGGGCTTAAGTGATACCATGTATGTTGATAATAGTGTGAACCTGAACGATGATGGACAGGCATACACCTATTATGTGCAGCTACAAAGTGAAACAATTGGAGTGATTGGCAATAGCAGACCTGCCTCTTCGCTATTTCTTGAAGTTTTCGAAACCGACCAGGAAATTCAACTTAGCTGGTTTCCTACTATTCCATGGGTTAATGATAGTTTTTA
>CALAZZ010000075.1 GCA_937926515.1 uncultured Bacteroidales bacterium
ATCCATGGAAAATACAATTAACCTTAAATTATTGAATTTTGCGAATTAGCCTAATTAGACATGTGAATAGAATAACTGGGGCATGATGACAGCTGATGTTTTGACGGTATTATTGCTTCAAATGATTCTTTACCAATCCGTTGGAGGGTACCTGGAGGGTGAAGCCTTGGTTCGCTGTTTTGCATTAACTTGTTGTGCTACAGTATATATCAAACAATAACTATCCTAATAGCCAGTGCTTGATAGTGATCGCTTGGTAATAATAAATCCGTTCCGACAGCAAATATATAGGTAAAAACAACTAATACACAAGATAATTTGAATTTTTTTTATGTGGGGGTGCTCTCGACACGCGCAGGGCCACCCTGTGGGGCTGCTCGGTATAGTCGGTGCTCTCGACACGCGCGAGGCCACCCCGCTTGGGCTGCTCGATCACCTTTGGGTTTCGGTGAAATGTGAGTATTGTGTGAGGTGACCGGGGGGATAATAGCACTACAATCAGGAGGTTTCTCACGACCTGCGGTCGTTCGAAATGACAAGTGTAGGGTGGATTAGGGGTGCATAGGGGCGGCGCTTTGCGCCGCCCCTATGCACTTTTTTTTCCTGTCCACTTGTCATTTCGACCGTAAACACGCAGCGAAAGCGGAGTGTTGCAGGGAGAAATCCCCTGGTAGGGTACGGATTGTAAATGGCAAAAAAAAATACCAGTTATGTTTAATGAATCAGCTGTGAAAGCTGTTGTGGCAGCCGAGGGCGCTACAAAAATCAAAAAAGAGGTTGCCCCTTGCGGAACAACCCCTTTCGGATGAATACTTATGAATCCGAGAAAGTACTATGCCATATTGCGGAAACGTACAAACATAAATGTAGCGATGAGTCCTATACCGATAAACAATGCCCAGCTTGAGATCGGAACCGCCATTGGATCTGTTGGCGTATAGGTTATGATCACCAGGCCATCGGCGCCATCACCTCCATCGCGTGTCTCTGCAGGACCAGGAGGAATTAAAGGCTGGAACCCACGCCCGGCACCGCCACCGCCACCCGGGAATATACCGGGATCGCCGTTGTTTCCATAAGTTGCTCCGTCACCACCATCTCCATCAGGGGATAATGGGCCATTGGCGCCAAGCCGATCTGTGGCAGACACTCCAGCAGCAGCATCACCGGCTACAGAACCACCACCACCACCATAGCCACCAGCAAGTGACCAAAAACCCTGCGCTCCATCGCCACCACTATAGACAGCAATATTTCCAAGGCTCGCTAGAGCGCTGCCTCCGGAACCACCATCACCGCCAGGACCAGGAGAAGATAAGAGTCCATAAGTCGGACCATGATCCCCTGCCTTACCACCTTCGGCCAGGAATACTGAAGGGTCAATAACCCAGGAATTGCCACCATCAGAAGCTGTCGGCTGCCCACCTGTGCCGCCCACGCCTACTTCAATATCCATCGCCTGGCCTGGCGTAACTGCAATAAGGCTTTTTGCATAAGCTCCACCACCGCCACCACCCGGGGCAACAAAGGGTCCGTCGGTAGGGGCTCCACCACCACCTGCACCCCATGCTTCTACATAAATTTGATACACATTGGCAGGAACAACCCAACCTATTGTAGTGGTTGTAAATGTTTGGGAAATGGTTTGCGCCTGCGTGTTTGTTCCTAGCCAGGCTACCATACCAATAGCCAGACAATTAATAAACAATTGTTTTTTCATTTTAATTTGATTTGGTTAATACGAAAACTTGAAAGCTAATAATCTATTCCCAAAACAAATATACAATACTATCAAGGTTAAATCAAGTGGAAGATTCCTGAAAAAAAGCCTGGGAACTCATTATAGGTATGGATGTGAATTTAATCGCAGAATAAGGTGTTGTATTACTGAATGTTAATGAATATATAGAACTTTGTCCGGATAAATTTATCCGGACAAAGTTGTTGAAGATGGAGGTGATTAAGATGAATTGCGGTGCTCTTGTAGAGCACGGTGCGGCCTGCAGGGCTGCTTGATCATCGTCGGTGCTCTCGACTTCGCTCGATCACCTTAGCAAGAAACATGTTTTATTATGCCAATAAGGTGATCGAGCGCACCGATCCTGACTCGACTCACCTGCACAAAAAAATTACTCAATTTGTTTGGAAGTTATGACTTATTGAGTAA
>CALAZZ010000076.1 GCA_937926515.1 uncultured Bacteroidales bacterium
ACCATGAATATTTGTTTTTTTGTGAACATTATAATGGTAAATACGCTTACAGGTGAAATGATTACATTGAGCCCGTTTGATGAAGGGTTCGATCCCTTATGTCTTGCCTCTTCGATTCCACATCCATGGAATTTACCACCAATTATACCTAATAAATTCGACCCTTATGGAATTGATGGCATGCCTCTGGTAACACCATCCGGATCACTTATTATGTTGATACCTCTACTAATCCGGGAGGATATTTCATTTGTTGTTATGAGCCAGGAAGGCATCCCTGTTAGTTATGAAGGTACTGGATATAATGGCGGGCAGTATTACCACTACCCTAATTTCAACTGGTGGAATGTTTGGTTTTATGACCACCCTGTAAGTATGAATCGTAGGAAACTGGTAAGTGGTTTCTTGCATATCATGCCACTTGGATCCACTGCCCCTTCAAATGTGGAAATCGTCCTTAACTGGTCCACGCCCCAATGGCCAGGATGGCCCGATATGCCCCGACCACCATTGCCACCTGACGTGCAAGATCCGACGATTGAGAATGAGATAATTGAAAGATCAGATTTCATTTGTCAATTTGAAACTGTTTTACCACCTGATGGCATTCAAGTGCCATTGCCCTCTGAAATCCTAAATAACCAAACAAATTTATTTAACTATAACCCTGAGTGGTTATCACTCGATATACGCGGATCAAATTATATGTTATATGCTGAGATCCAGCATATTTGCTTCAGGGAGTATATCCCCTGTACGATCTCTGTCAATTGTCCACCAGATACGACAGTTTGTGTTGATGATCCGCCATTCGAGTTGACTGGGGCCGTTCCTCCTGGTGGAAGCTATATCGGTGGCAGCACTTTTGATCCTGGTGCTCAAGGGGTAGGAGTGTGGCAGATCAAGTATGAATATACCGACCCGTTAACCGGTTGTCGTGGATCGTGTATATTTTATATTACAGTCGTTCCACCACCAGAGGTAATTTGTCCTGATGATATGGAAGTATGTGAAGATGATGGCATCATTGACCTTGCGAGCCTTGGTGCATCACCTGGAGGTGGAACCTTTACTGATGCCACAGGTCAAACAATAACTACCTTTGATCCCAGCGGTGCCGGACCGGCAAGCTATGTCATTACTTATTGTTACACAGATGAGCATGGATGTGAAGCATGCTGTGACTTTGCCATTACTGTGTGGCCCAACCCTGATGTGGAATGCCCGGAGGACATGGAGATGTGCGAAAGTGATGGGCCTGTCACCTTGGCTGCCTCCCCGGCAGGTGGTTCATTTAGTGGCCCCGGCATGAGCGGCAGCACATTTAACCCTTCGGATGCTGGTGCAGGTAACCATACAATTCAATATTGCTATACCGATCCCGACACAGGTTGTGAAGGTTGTTGTGAGTTTATCATTAATGTATTGGCATCGCCAGAGATCATCTGTCCCGAGAATATCTCCATGTGTATTGACGATGGACCTATCGGTTTGGTAGGGGTGCCTGCAGGAGGTAGCTTTAATGGAACAGGTATCAGTGGTAATCAATTCAACCCTTCAGCTGCAGGTATCGGGACATTTGTAATTGAATATTGCTATACTGACCCGGCCACAGGCTGCGAGTCTTGTTGCGAATTTGAAATCGTTGTGCACCCAAATCCTGAAGTTGTTTGTCCTGAAAATATGGTTCTTTGCGAAACTGATGGTCCGGTTGCCTTGACAGGAGTGCCTTCGGGAGGTACTTATGCAGGACAAGGGATAAATGGTAACCAGTTTGATCCTTCCACAGCCGGAATTGGTGCTCATCTCATTACCTATTGTTATACTGATCCTGCTACGGATTGTACAGCATGTTGTGAATTTACCATCGAAGTTATCCCCGGGCCTGAAGTTCAATGCCCTGATGATTTTGAGATATGTGTAGATGATGCTCCGGTTACACTTACTGGAAGCCCATCTGGTGGTAATTTCAATGGATCAGGTATTAATGGTAACGTATTTAATCCAAACATTGCTGGTGTTGGTACACATACTATTGAATATTGTTATACAGACCCGGCAACAGGATGTGAGGCATGCTGTACGTTTGTCATTACTGTTCACCCATTGCCTCAGGTGAATTGTCCGCCTGATATATCGGTATGTATAGATGAAGCACCTTTTGCGCTTACCGGTGCTTCTCCAGCAGGTGGGACCTATTCTGATTTTGCAGGAAATATTTTTGCAATGTTCAATCCTGCAG
The DNA here is from genome assembly GCA_937926515.1 of uncultured Bacteroidales bacterium. GTDB lineage: Bacteria > Bacteroidota > Bacteroidia > Bacteroidales > F082 > CALAZZ01. The sequence goes on from CALAZZ010000076.1 coordinate 2,243, forward strand.
ACTGGGGCGTTGGTACACATACCATTTTTTATGACTACATGGATCCACAGACCGGTTGTTGGAATTGGTGCAGCTTCACCATTACAGTTCATCCATTACCAACCGTTAATTGCCCTGCAAATATTAGGGTTTGTATTGATGCAGCCCCATTTTCCCTTGCAGCAAATCCACCGGGTGGATTGTTTATAGGAGCTGGGGTTGCCGGAGGTATGTTTAATCCAGCTGTTGCAGGTGTAGGGGTGCATGCTATAACTTATTGCTATATAGATGTCAATGGTTGTGAGGCTTGTTGTACCTTTACCATTACAGTGGATCCGTTACCAGTAGTCAACTGTCCGCCTAATATGACAGTTTGCGTAGATGCAGCCCCCTTTGCCCTCGGAGCAAATCCGCCAGGAGGAATTTTTGTAGGTGCAGGGGTTGCCGGAGGTATGTTTAATCCGGCTGCTGCAGGTGTTGGGGCGCATAATATTACTTATACCTATACTGATCCCAACGGATGTACGAATAGTTGTACATTTATTATCAATGTAGTTCCATTACCAAATGTTACCTGTCCACCTAATCAAACGGTAAACATCTCAACCCCTGCTTTCGCCCTTGCCGGAGGAGCACCTGCTGGTGGCGCTTATGTCGGACCTGGTGTTGCTGGCGGTGTGTTCAATCCAGCAGTTGCTGGCCTGGGTCCACATGTGATTACATATACCTATACTGATGCCAATGGATGTACCAACAGTTGTACTTTTATTATAACTGTGATAGAGGATGAACCACAGGATGAACTTGACTTTGGCGACGCACCAGACTTCCCGGGTACTATTTACAGCTATCCTACATTACTGGTAAACAACGGAGCACGTCATATCATTGTGCCGGGCATACACCTGGGTCAACTAATCGATGCTGAGCCTGACGGTCAACCTACCATGCTGGCTGATGGCGATGATATCAATAACCTGGATGATGAGGATGGAGTCACATTCACATCACCAATGATACCAGGACAGAATGCTACAATTGAGGTGGAAGCCTCAGTGGATGGGTTCCTGGATGCGTGGTTCGACTGGAATCAGAATGGCAATTGGTCAGATGCTGGAGAACATATCCTGATGGTTCAACCCCTGGCAGCAGGTTTAAATATACTTGTTATACCGGTTCCGGCTGCTGCTGTGCCGGGACAGACTTATGCACGCTTCCGCTTCCGCACTACCACAGCTGCGATCAGCTATGATGGCCTTGTGGCTAACGGTGAGGTGGAGGATTACTTGATCCATATCGAAGAAGAACAAATTGATGA
>CALAZZ010000077.1 GCA_937926515.1 uncultured Bacteroidales bacterium
TATCTGAGAAAAAACCTCTGCGACTTAACCGACACAGTAGCATTGACACGACACTTGTGCCTAATAATGGATAAAGGTATAAAAATAGTAATTTTGTCAACCATACAATACAAATTATGCACTATGCTAAAAGCCTGAAACCTATTAAAGCATAATGAAAAAAATACAAATTTCCGATACCATAAAGGTGCTTTCAGTAAATATATCCGAACATAAAGGAACAGTTAAAAAGGCTGTTCCTGTGATACATTGTAATGATCAAGGGGTTGAGCATGATGCACATGCCGGAAGATGGCACCGGCAGGTTAGCCTGTTGGGAATTGAAAGTGTGCAAAAATTCAGTAAGGAGGCCGGACGCCAGATTGATTTTGGAGAATTTGCTGAGAATATTACCACCTCAGGAATCGTCCTGTTCGAAACTGCCCCGCTCGACCGTTTGACCATTGGTGAAGTAGAACTGGAAATCACACAGATCGGAAAAAAATGCCATGGTACAAGCTGTGCAATCTTTAAAGAAGTTGGTAATTGTGTGATGCCAAAGGAGGGCATTTTTGCCAGGGTTCTGAAAAACGGCACCGTAAGAGCAGGCGATATCATAAGCTATCACCCAAAAGTATTCAAGACATTGGTAATTACGCTGTCCGACAGGGCCTCGCTCGGCGAATATGCAGACCTTAGCGGCCCCGAAATCATCAGCCATCTCGACACCTTTTTTAATGAAAACAATTGGCAGCACAGCATCACTTATAAGTTGATCCCGGATGACCCTGATCAATTGCGCATTTTGCTCAAAGAGCATTGCAATTACGACATGATCTTCACCACAGGGGGCACCGGAGTCGGCCCACGTGATTTTACGCCGGAAGTGGCCAGGGAAATTCTAACAAAAGAAATCCCGGGTATCATGGAAAATATCCGTTTAAAATATGGAGCCAAAAAACCAAACGCCCTGCTCAGCAGAGGTGTAGCTGGCCTTGTGGATGAAACTTTTCTATATGTGCTTCCGGGAAGTGTACGGGCTGTTAAGGAATATATGGGCGAAATATTACAAACCCTCCGCCATCTCATTTTCATGTTGAAAGGGATTGATGTGCATTAAAATAGGGATCATTGTCATAGTTTGGCACTGCATACAGGAATTCACTCCTTTTATTGGACTATACCAAGCTATGAAACAAGCTGGCAGCAAAGGTTTGACATCTAATTGATAATACGCACACCCTCCTCTCCGGCTAATCAAGTACTATTCTAATCATGTTCCCAACAATTTAGAATGATTCAAAATTCCTTTTCATCTATTTTTGCTCTTTTAAGAAGATATTCATTTCCGGAAAATATATAATCATGAAGAAACCTCATATTTTGGAAGTAAAGCCCGATGTGCAATGGATAGGCGTGCTTGATTACGACATTGTCACCTTTGATGTGGTGATGGAAACAAAATACGGCACCACTTACAATGCCTATTTTATCAATGCTGATAAAAAAGCGGTGGTCGAAACGGTTAAGGAAAAGTTCTGGCCTGAATACGAAGCCAAACTAAGAGAATTGGTTGATCCGGCTGATATTGAGTACATCATCATGAACCACACAGAACCTGACCATTCAGGATGTGTTGGCAAGCTGCTCGATATTGCGCCCAAAGCCAAAATTGTTGGCACCGGCAACGCAATCAGATATCTGAATGACCTGCTTAATCGACCTTTTGAAAGCATACAGGTTAAAGATGGACACGAAATCAGCCTGGGCAACAAAACCTTACGTTTTATAGGTGCGCCCAACCTGCATTGGCCCGACAGCATGTATACGTATCTGCCCGAAGATAAAATTCTGTTCACTTGCGACTCCTTTGGCGCACATTATGCTGACGATCGCATGTTTGACGACCTGGTAGATAACTGGGACGATGCCTTCAAATATTATTTTGATGTGATATTGAGGCCTTTCAGTAAATTCATGCTCAAAGCAATTGAGAAGATTGGAGAAATTGATATTGATGTGATTTGTACAGGCCATGGGCCGATATTGAGATCAAGCTGGAAAAGGTATGTGGAGCTGTCAAAAGCCTATGCGGAAGAAGAGTTGACAAGAAAACAGAATGCAAGGGTTTACATTCCTTATGTTTCTGCCTATCAAAAAACCGGCAAGCTCGCACAGGCCATTGCCAAAGGCATTAACCAGGTTGAAGGTGCCGAGGCATTTCCAATGGATATTGAACATACCCCATTGGGTGATATTGACAGTCAAATTGCAATGGCATCCGGGATAATTGTAGGCTGCCCAACGATTAATCAGAATATTCTGCTTCCGATTTACCGGGTGTTTGCCGTAATCAATCCCTTGCGCGATCGTGGAAAGCTGGCAGGTGGATTTGGTTCTTACGGATGGAGCGGTGAAGGCATGAAGATGATACGTACAAATCTGGAAAACCTAAAGCTGAACTATACCGAAACAGACGTGTTTGTAAAATTCACACCGGGAGATGATGATTTACAACGTGCTGAAACTTACGGTAAAAAATTTGCTGAACTTATGATTCAACAAGCCTAAGTGATCCTCATATTTTTCACTTATTTTTGCATCGCCGTGAATTGCAAATTACGGTTGAATTAATCAGATGGTATATGTATCGCCTCTCAACGATTCTTATCTTAATTGTTTTAACCCTCTTTACATCATGCAGTATTGAGCGCAAAATGGCCAGACAATTCAACAATAATGCTGAAAATATCTCCATTCTTGCACTTAAAACCGACTATATTTTCAAGATGGCTGACAAGGGCTCAGAAACCCTCAATAACAATGTAACCGAAAGGGAAGCTGATTCAATATTGATGGCTAATACATTGGTATTAAAACATATTGATGATGATAATGAACTGCTCGATCTATTCTTCGATAACTTCACCAATGAGCTGAAAAGATATGGCTTGAATGTTTTTTTGCAGAATGAAATTGAGTCCTTTGTAGCTGTTGATACCAACGCATGGATCGTTAACCTTGCCCAGATGGAACTGGAAGAATTTGATTATCCATTCCAAGACTCTGAAGCTATAAATGGCACCCTTTACACTTTCGATTATATTATCAACGGACTGATATTCAATACATGGTTTGAGCTAAGTAAGGTAAACGAGGTAGATGATATCAAACCAGAGATATTGTTCGCATCAAACTATATTTATGATGAGTTTACCGGCTATTTTGCGCAAAACTTTTTCACAGGCGAAGTTAGCTATCGGATTATACACGACACCATCACCATGTCATCATTTTTAGAATTCACGGCCTATATGGGTAGACTTTATGCCGCCTACACCTATGATTATCTCCTGAACAATCACTTATCAAAGCAGGTGAGCCCTGACCGAAGAAGCAATTTCTGGTATCGATATGATCCCTATCGAAGGATGATATTTACTACTGAAGAGGACAAATTCATTCGTCTTGATGATTAGGATAAGGCATTAATTTCTTATACTTGCCTGCAAGCGACATTGCATACCGATTACTAATGACAACTCCGCTGCTATTATTCGATGGCGAATGCAGTCTGTGCAACAGATCAGTTCGCTTTATCCTTCGTTTTGAAAGAAAACCTGTCCTGAGTTTTGCTGCTTTAGGCTCTGAAATTGGTGAAAAGATTGCCAGGCAATACTTCAATGAAAAGGCATTACCCGACAGTATTTTACTAATTCAGGACGGCGAGGTATTCACGAAGTCTGATGCGGTTATCAGAATTGCTATACTGATGGGTGGATTTTTCAGGTTTTTTTCCATATTCAGGATTGTACCATTATCGTGGCGGGATGCGGTTTATGATTTCATTGCGGGAAGAAGAAAAAAATGGTTTGGTACCAGTATGTATTGCGCAATAGATCAAACAATTGATCAAAATAGGTTTCTCGATATTAAATAATAAAGATTCCCATCAGCTAATTGATTCGATCAGGCCATTGTCTTAAAAAACTGTTAATTTCTTCATTTCATATTATCATTTTCACATGCTTAATATATTTGTCGAAACAGTACAACAATTATATACAAACCAATCAGCTTAAAATAAGAATAAGGTTTTAATAAATTATTAATTAAAAAGCATCAATAATGAAAAAACTACTAACCATCAAATCATGGGTAATTATGATCACTGCAGTTTTATTTGGCTGTGATGCTGCACCTGAACTAGATAAAAATGTAGAAGCGCAAATAAGAAATAACTGGGATATGTTCATTGAATACTGGCACAATCAGGATGCAGCGGCTTGTGCAGCTTTTTATGCCGATGACGGCATAAACGTTCCTTCTGATTATGTGATAAATAAAGGCCCTGTAGCGATTGAAGGCTTTTACAGGTTTTTATTTGAAAATAATATTTCAAGCCACTATACTCACAGTAGTAAATATGTATCAGCAGAGAGTCGTACAGCTGTTGAGTTTGCCGAGTTTAGTGTTGATTGGCTATCAAACGACTCGACAGAATGGAATTACAACGCAAGGGTGTTGGTGCACTGGGAAAAGAATCTCGCGGGTGAGTGGAAAATCAAGGCTTTTTTGTTTAATTCACCTCCCAAACAAACCACACAACAGATTGATGAATAATAAAAAACCATGATGTTTCCGATTTCGTAATGAAAAGAATTGATTTTATAAAACTAATATCCTTAACACCACTCGTAATGGCCGGCATGAAGTTAAAAGCATTTGGATCAATGGTACAAACCTTTCCCAATACATCTAAGATGCCGGTACTGTTTCTTGGTCACGGAAGCCCAATGAATGCAATTGAAGAGAATGAGTTTGTTGAAGGTTTCCGAAATGTAGCCAAAAGCCTTCCCAAACCTGTTGCAATCCTTTGCATATCTGCACACTGGGAAACAGAAGGAACTTTTGTTACGGCTATGAATATGCCCCGAACCATTCATGATTTTGGTGGCTTTCCCAGAGCGCTATACGAAGTGCAGTATCCTGCGCCAGGCAGTCCCGAACTGGCCATGGAAGCCAACAGAATCATCAGCAGCACTGAGGTGGAAATGGACGACAAATGGGGCCTCGATCACGGTGCATGGAGTGTGATCAAACACCTATACCCAAATGCCGATGTACCGGTGGTACAGATGAGCATTGACTACCGCAAGGGGCCTCAGTTTCACTATGACCTTGCACTCGAGCTGGATGCGCTTCGGTCAAAAGGCGTGCTCATTATCGGTAGTGGCAATATGGTGCACAACCTGCGCATGGTGGCCTGGAATAAATTAAATGAGCTAGATTATGGCTTTGACTGGGCATTTGAGGCAAGCACTAAGATGAAGGAATTTATTATGAATGATGACCACCGATCGCTTATCAACCATCAGTCACATGGCAAGCCTTTCCAACTTGCCATACCCACACCTGAACATTATTTGCCTTTGCTGTATGTGATGGCGATGAAGGACAACAAAGATGAGGTTAGCCTTTTCAATGACAAAGCTGTGGGTGGATCCATTACCATGACATCAGTGAAAATTGAAAGAAAATAATACCCGTTCATCTCAAATTCTGAACCACTAAATATGTCAAACATAAACCTGGTTATTGAAGAAAGAGCAGCTTCCATCGGAAAATTCATGGTTGGCCGCCTGTTGCCATTCAGGCAGAAACGTATGGTCGGACCCTTCATCTACCTCGACCATATGGGTCCGTTGCAATTGTATGAACATGAAAACTTTGATGTGCCTCCTCACCCACACATCGGACTTTCAACGCTAACATACCTGTTGGACGGAACCATCATGCACCGCGATTCGATTGGCAATGAAGTTGAGATTAAACCTGGTGCTGTAAACTGGATGACGGCAGGCAAGGGAATTGTTCATTCAGAACGAACACCGGATCATCTGCGCACAAAACAAAAGTGGATGCATGGTTTGCAAATTTGGGTTGCACTTCCAAAAGAACTTGAACAGATGGAGCCTGAATTTTTTCACATTGAAGCAGGCAGCCTTCCGATGTGGAAGCACCAGGGTGTAGATATGAAACTGATTGCTGGTGAAGCTTTTGGCCTTCAGGCTAAAGTACCGGTTTACAGCAAACTTTTTCTGATAGAAATCAAAAGCAAAAAAGCTCAAACAATTAGTCTCGGCAATCACCTTTACGGGGAATCAGGCTTGTATGTACTTCATGGAGGTGTGGAAACAGAAGGGAAACAATTTGGGTCAGGTCAACTGCTCGTAGCTGCAGAAGGCGCACTGTGTGACTTTACGATCAAGTCTAACACAATTGTGTATGTGCTTGGCGGTGAGTCATTCTCCGAAAAAAAGCATATCGACTGGAATTTTGTTTCTTCTGATTTAACCTTGATTCAACAAGCCAAAGATCAATGGATAAAACAGCAATTTGATCCCATTCCCGGCGAAACAGATTTTATCCCTTACCCAAGCAGAAAATAACTTAATATGCCTTCTTATATTATGTATGATTTAGGCCACCTTTAAAATGAAGGTCGAAATCAAGCATTTCAATTAACTCCTAAAGCATACCAAGAGGTATCACTCTATTTGATTCATTCTGCTTACTAAGAAGAAACCGGTTCAAACTGGTGAAGTATTACACCGATAACAAAACATCAGGTTAATATGATGTAAAATACTGTCAAACTTTCCCTTAGAATTCTATATATCATAATGTTATAATAGAATAACTTTTCTTACAACAACCTGATCAGGTGTGGTCACACGGACCAAATAGATACCATTATTCTGTAATCCACCAATATAAGCCGGATTTGAGCTCAATTTGTGTTTTGATAATATCAACTTGCCCGTCAAGTCAAAAACTTCGACCATTTCAATATGACCTTCAGGGCTATCAATCTTGATCATGTTGTTTTCGACTCCAACATTAACTACTGCAGCTTGAATCTCCTGAATTGAGGTTGGAATTGTCACGTTCAGACTTACAGGAATTTCAATAAATGGCAACTCATAATCATTTGTCTCTATTGAAACCAAAGCTTCATAGATCCCTTCTGGTAATCCTTTGGAGTTGAACATTGCTGGAATATCTATTGTGGCATTTGATTCAACCAGTGTATTTTTCCAATTGATAAAAAACCATTCTTCCAATCCATCAGCAATACGATAAAGTTTTCTCATTGGAGTGGCATACCACAGATCAGTACCATCATGCGCCAGTCCGTAGCTTAATGAAGATGGTGCCGGAAATTCAGCCAACACCTCAAATGCATTACCATCTTCGTACAGTCGTAATATTTTGTTATTATTTACGCTCCACAATTGACAATTTTTATGAGCAGGCACCCATACCAGTTGTGTTGAACGGTTTCCATCAATGCTTCCAAAATAGGTGCCTATCTCGTTACCATCACGGTCAAAACGATAAAACAAAGGATTTATCTGGCTAGCCTTGTTTGCAATGATATATTCTCCATCCCAGGCGAGTGTATACATATCTGCTGAGGGTAACTCGATGATCTGCCCGGTTGCATTGCCATCCAGTTCATAAGCATGCACCACGCCATCATCCTTTCCTATCCACAACACCTCACCATCATATACCATGCTCATCGCATTGGGATGTATTGAATAGGTATTTATGACTGATGCCTGCAAAGTATCATAAATATGTAACTGCCCATCAAATGTTATCATATACAATTGACCTTCTGCCCAGGTAATTCCACTGCAGTTTGCAGGAATATCGTCATAAATATCCAGTATTGATCCTGCAAGGTTGTTTATGCTCGTACTTTCCTCATCCAGCATAAAATCAATGTGATAACGCAGCCATGTATCTCCACTATTGTGAATTTGAATATGGTGTGCTTCGGATGTGTTGGTTTCCATAGTTAGATCAAATTCCGCAGGTGAATATTGAATTTCAGGTGTTCCAACAATGATATAATTGTCCTTTTCCAAAAAATCAACACTTTGGTTATTACTGGCAAAGAGTGAAACTGAATAAATTCCAATCTCGTTATATTCTACTACCGGATTTTGTTCGTTCGAAGTATCCGGATCCCCTCCCGGGAAACTCCATTCCCATGTATCAGGAAGGTTTGTGGTTTGGTCAGCAAATTGAACAAAACTACCAGGTAAAATGGTCGTAGCATCAGCCTCAAAAGCAACTTCAACCTCTGTGCCCAGTAGAATGTCAAAAGAAATGGTCTCATCTGCTGTGGAAATATTAAAGATGTTCAACCCGCCGGGGCTTCCATTTTGAAGGAAACTACTAGGGTTGGTGTTATCATTGATTTCAGTTCGGTTCACATTGAGTGAAAAATTAGCCAGGTTTACACTTCCATTGTTTGTTGTTGTGCCGTTAGGCCTGTATATATAGACTTCATCAGGCGGGCCACCTGCATTGCCATTACCGGCATTTGGATCAATACGGTAAACAAGGAGTCCATCACCGGGTAGTGTAGATTCGTACAAGCCCTCCCGGAGCCGGTACTCAACAATAAAATACTGAGATGATGAATTTGGTGAGGCTATTTTATAAGCATTGTTTTCGGGAGAAGTGAGGGGATTTAAAGTGTAAGTTCCAGCCACCGTTATTTCGGGTATTTCTGAAATCCATTGTTGATTGGCATACTTATACTTCATAAAAGCGCCCATATGCCCAAACCCGCCTTCCATGATGTCCCAGGGTCCGGCAGGTGCAATACCATTAGAGGTATAGTGATACAAGTCGGGCGCACCCAAAACGTGAAACATCTCATGACACAATGTCTGTGTATTATTTTGACTCTCAGGCTGGAATGTATAGTCATAAACCCTTTTACCATGAATTGTTACATCGAACGAATACAATACCCATCGATGGGCCCACAACAGATCAGCCCAGGCGCCTGAATTTCCACGGATGATAAAACACACATTATCCACGTCCCCATCTCCGTCTCCATCAATTTCCAGATCCACAGGCACTTCATCTTCAATATAATTAATTGCATTCATCAACAAAGTATGTTCACGCAATCTGCGTTGTGTATCGCCCTGGTAACCATTAGGATTGTTCACTGCATGATAAGGCTCATAATAACTGCGAGGGTGCTCATCCTGATAGGATAAATTTGTTGATAGGTCTGTAATGGGAAAATGATGACTTTCGATCATCAATTGTTCATATGACACTTCATAGAAATAGTTCTTTAGCGAAATACCATCAGGTTCATTAAACCGGGCATCATAAAAACTGCGTGGAACAGTAAATTCAGATTGATCACTGAAACGAATATAAACAACCAGATTATTGATTGTTCCGGTATGTGGGGCCCTGACAGACCTGTCAGCACCTTCCCAGAATTTATCCCTGATTCTCAGGTATTCCGCTCTTGATATTTGAGCCCATGGTGACAAACCAGCCTGGGAAGGATTAACGCTGTTAACCCTATGTATTCCGGGTACTACCAAGTCACCCTCCTGAACTGCATAATAATAAAAACCGTCTTCACCTACGATAATGGTGAACCCGTTCTCATCGTGCAACCAGTTAAAATATTCATCCCCTGTTACATAGCACTGAATTACTGAACCGTCAACCTGGGTTACTGTATATGGCAATCGGTCGAACCAGGCTGAATATAAGGGATTCGTAAGATATAAACCACTTAAAACTAAGGTTAGGAGTAAATGTTTGATCATATTCATTCTTGTTTTCATAATCATCGTGTGAATTTCAATTTTTGATGAAATGGTAAAAATAGAAAAAATATAGTTGACAAATTAAATTCAGGAATCATATTACTAATTCAGTGTCTGTAGCCTCATCGACATATTCCGGTAGTAGCATTTTCAATATCTTTGCAGATGTACTTTATAACATATTACAATTATGTGTTTAAGCATTCCGGCCCGTATAGATTCAATTGAAGATGAGATGGCACTTTGCTCCGTTGGTGGTGCCAGCTATAATGCCAGCCTGCATATGCTGGATCCTAATGATATAAAAGTAGGTGATTATGTATTAATTCACACCGGATTTGCCATTCAGAAGATCAGCCAGGAAGAAGCAGAGGAAACAATTAAGCTTTTTGATGAGTTTTCTACATTCAACGAGATGCTTGACGAAGAGGAGCAAAACCTTGGCGAGCGGATTGTTTAAGGAATCAGATAATGAAATATATAGACGAATACCGCGACAAGACAAAGGTAATGGCCTTGGCTGATCTTCTCAGCAAGACTTCCACAAAACCAGTTCGTTTAATGGAAGTATGCGGTGGCCACACCATGGCTATCCAGCGGTTTGGCATACCATCCTTGCTTCCAGACACCATTGAATTGGTTTCAGGTCCCGGATGCCCAGTTTGTGTCACCAGCCGTTCCTACATTGACCGGGCTGTTGCTTACAGCCGAATGCCAGATGTGATTATCGCCACTTACGGTGACCTGATTCGGGTGCCTGGCTCCAGCACCAGTCTGGATCGTGAGAAAGCCAATGGAGCAGATATCCGTATCGTATACTCCATACTGGATGCTTTAATGATCGCAAAGCAAAATAGAAGTAAAAAAATTGTTTTCCTGGGTATTGGGTTTGAAACTACCTCACCAGCCACAGCTGCCGGAATTATAAAGGCACAAATGGCAGGTTTATTCAATTTTTTTGTGTTTAGCGCCCACAAGATCATGCCTCCACCCATGGCTGCACTGATTGATGAAGGGGTTACCATTGACGGCTACATTGGCCCAGGTCATGTGAGTTGCATAACCGGATCACATATTTACGATTTTATACCAAAAAAATATGGGCTTGGTGTTGTGATCAGTGGTTTTGAGCCATTGGATCTGATGCAGTCAATTTATATGCTTGTCAGGCAGTGTGAAACCCATAAACCTGCCGTTGAGATCCAATATAGTCGGGCAGTTAAACCAGAAGGCAACACCAAAGCCCTCGATATGCTTGATGAGGTGTTCTGTTTGCGCGATGACTGGTGGCGAGGTCTGGGAATTCTTCCCGCAAGTGGGTTAGAGATCAAGGAGAAATATCAGGAATTTGATGCTGAGAAAATGCTAAATGCAGAAATCGAGCCTACCCGTGAGGATAAAGGCTGCATCTGTGGCGAAGTGCTTAAGGGACTGGCAAAGCCTTCATCCTGCAAATTATTTGGCACAGTATGTACACCATCTGAGCCGGTTGGTGCTTGTATGGTATCTAATGAGGGTGCCTGTGCTGCATATTTTCGCTTTAACACAGAAGGGTAAGAGCATGTTTAATAAAAAACAAATATTGCTGGGGCATGGTAGTGGCGGCCGCTTGTCACATGAGCTGATCACACAGATTTTTATCAGGCACTTCGATAACAGCGAACTGAATAAACAAGGTGATTCTGCCATTCTTACCTTTGCTGAAGAAAAATTGGCTTTCACAACTGATTCCTTCGTTGTTGACCCTTTGTTTTTTTCCGGTGGTGACATTGGCAAACTGGCTGTGGCTGGCACAGTTAACGATCTGGCTGTGGCCGGTGCTGAACCCAGATATCTAAGTGCTTCCTTTATCATTGAGGAAGGCCTCCCATTCAATACACTTGAAAAGATTGTGATCAGCATGGCAGAAGAAGCAAAAGCTGCCGGAGTAAAAATCGTGACAGGCGACACCAAAGTGGTTGACAGGGGAAAGTGTGACAAGCTCTTTATCAATACAAGTGGAATAGGCACACTTATATCCGGTGCAGAAGGAATTGCTGAAGGCATGAAGCTTAAAGCCGGTGATAAGATCATTATTAATGGCCATATCGGTGATCATGGCATGGCTGTAATGAGCGCCCGTAACCAATTGCAAATTCATGCAGATTTGCAAACTGATTGTGCTTCACTGAATCATATGATCAAAAAAATACTGGAAACAATACCTGACATACACTTCATGCGGGATGCCACCCGGGGAGGACTGGCAACTGTACTGGCTGAAATTGCGGATAAGGATAATGTTGGTATCGAACTGGATGAAAGCAATATACCGGTAAGGGACAGCGTAAAGGGGATGTGTGAATTGCTCGGTTTTGATCCCCTTTATGTTGCAAATGAAGGAAAAGTGGTTATGGTGGTCGGTGCTGAAAGTGCTGAAGCGGTGATCAACTCTTTACAAGAGTTTAAACTTGGAAAAAATTCAGCAGTTATCGGTGAAATTGTTGCAGATCATCCGGGTAGAGTGTGGTTACATACCCAAATTGGCGGAACGCGGATTGTTGATATGCTGGCAGGAGAGCAGCTTCCACGAATTTGTTGACAATCAGATTGAAAATTAATTGGTAACCGGAACTAAAATCCATATTCGGAATAAAACTTTGACAGCTCTGAGCTAATATCTTTGAATATCACATGATGATTGGTACATCCATTGCGCGAACATACTGTTACGATCCCTCCAGCCTTTATCACCAGTGATACCATTGGTGCCTCACATATTTCGCATTGGTGATCCATATTCAACTCTTGGTTACAATGTGGGCAATAGAAACTCACTATTTCACCTTCAGGCACTTCAATACTCAGCTCTTTATCGTGGCAATCGTAAAAAGAGCAAAGCCATACCACTCCCCGATTTTCTTCCGTAGTAATATTTAACTTAACAGCAGGTTTGCCATTAATAAACTTATCATTATCCATTAGCGATTTGCCACATAATGGACATTTTACATTTAAAGAAACTCTTTTTTCCATAATTAGTCCTCTTAATCTAGTACTTTTATATTATTGGTTTTGATATTAGATCAAATATATATAGGCACATCTGTGCATAAAAATACAACAACAACTCATAGATTTCAAATTATTCCGTAATTTGAAACCATTCTAAATAGGGAATCATCTTTTATGAAAGGGATAAAATTCATTCGCTGATTATAGTTATCTTTGCAAGCAGACATTATCTTAGCCAATGCATGAACTTTCTATTGCCATAAATATAGTTGAGATTGCAACTACAGAAGCAACAAATGCGAATGCTGATAGTGTGCTAAAGATTGAGCTTGAAATAGGAAAACTCGCCGGCGTATTACCTGAAGCCCTTGAGCTTGCAATGACCGAAGCTGTAAAAAACAGCATACTTGAAAATGCGGAAGTCAAGTTCAATTATATTGATGGGCAAGCAGTTTGCCAGGATTGCTGCCATGAGTTTGAGACCAATGACTATTTCAAGCCATGTCCTGTGTGTAACAGCACAAATAATTTTCTTGTCAGGGGCAAGGAACTCAACATCAAATCAATGGATATTGAGCAATCAGAACTAACAAATTATTAAAAATTAAGATAATATGTGCGGAACTTGCGGATGCGGTGAAGACGATCATATCACCTATAGAAAACCAGGACAGGATGACCATATGCACAGCCACGCTCACCAGCATGGCGATCATGTTCATTCGCACCCTCACAGCCATAGCCACCATCATGATCACCATCATGACGATCACCACCATCATCAGGACGGAAGCAGTGTCCACACCATTGAATTACAGCGAAATATTTTGTCAAAAAATGATCTTACGGCTGAACGTAACCGAGGTTATTTTGAAGCACTAAATGTCGTGGTGCTGAATCTGGTAAGCTCACCGGGTTCTGGAAAAACAAGTCTGCTGGAACGTACCATCATGGACAAGGGAGAATCCTATGAATGTGCTGTTATTGAAGGTGACCAACAAACCATGAATGATGCAAACCGCATCGAATCCGCTGGTGCTCCGGCCATTCAGATAAATACCGGGACAGGATGCCACCTGGATGCCCTAATGGTAAACAAGGCTGTAAAGCAGCTGGACCTAAAACCCAAATCAGTTTTGTTTATTGAAAATGTTGGCAATCTTGTTTGTCCATCATTATTTGATCTGGGTGAAACCAAAAGGGTAGTGATTACAAGCGTTACCGAAGGAGATGATAAGCCCGCAAAGTACCCGACCATGTTTGAAACAGCCCATCTTTGTGTAATTAACAAAATAGACCTCTTGCCCTATGTTGATTTTGACATGGAAAAATTTAAATCAACAGCACGGCAGATAAATCATCATATCGAGTTTTTAGAACTAAGTGCAAAAACAAGTGATGGGATGGAATCATGGAGCAGTTGGATCCAGAAGCTAATGTCCTGATTTCATTATCTGAATTGCATTACTTGAATTCAATTTGATGATCAATGTTATTTTTTTAACAAAAAACTTTGCTTTTATGGTTTCAGACTGTATTTTTGTTGTTTAAACATTAACAATGAATAAAGACAGCAAACCAGTTTCATTGAAACACCTCCCACACAAAACCATTGAGCGACTCAGCCAATATCGCAGGGCTCTGCTCATATGCTTTGAAAAAGGCCAAACCCACATTTATTCACATGAGATTGCCAAAATTCAGCATATAACCGCAGTTCAGGTCAGGCGCGACCTGATGCTCATTGGTTATTCCGGTACTTTGCGTAAAGGATACAATGTAAAAGACCTGATTGAGTTAATAGGCCAAATCATTGACGATGACAAAGGTATCAAGGTAGCTATTGTCGGAATGGGTAACCTTGGGCGCGCGCTGATAAACTATTTCGCAGGCAAACGCTCAAAGCTATCCATCGTAGCAGGCTTCGATACCAACCCTGATAAAATCGGCAATGTGATGTCAGGTGTACCATGTTATTCAGCCGAAGAAATGAACGAGATCATTGCACGCGAAAACATCCAAATAGGTATTATGACCGTTCCGGCCGACTTTGCTGTGGATGTGGCTAATAATCTGGTTAATGCCGGCATTAAAGGAATTTTGAATTATACCCCTAAACCGGTTAATGTACCAAAAGATGTGTACCTGGAAGAGTATGACATGATCACATCACTGGAAAAAGTTGCTTTTTTTGTAAAAATGAAGAACACGGACTAAACCGTTCGAAAAGATTAAGTAACACCAGGAAAGCTGACAGCGTTCCGGCTTTTTGTTGCGATACCTGAAATATTTTAAACAATGGTGATACGGGTGCCACCATCATCCACACCAAGCAGGGTTGATTCAGTGATGATGGTATCTTTCCCACTGCGTTCAACAAAATTAATTGCAGCTCTTATTTTTGGGGCCATACTACCTTCACCAAACTGACCTTCGGCAAGGTAACGCTTTGCTTCTGCAATAGTCATTTTATCCAAAGCCTTTTCCTGCGGTGTATTGAAATTAATACAAACCTTAGGTACGTCAGTTAGTATAAAGAGTTTATCAGCCCTGATTTGTGATGCAAGAAGCGATGAAGCCAGATCTTTATCAATAACAGCGTCAATGCCCTGCAGTTTATTAGATTCAACATAGAAACAGGGAATGCCTCCCCCTCCTACCGCGATCACAATATGACCTTCACGGGCAATCTTCTCAATAGTTTGACGGTTGAAAATAACCAATGGTGTGGGTGATGCCACTACCTTTCGCCAACCACGCCCACGAGCATCCTCCTTGAAAACAGAACCGGTTTCGGTATGAATCTGATCAGCCTCTTCTTTTGAATAGAATGGACCAATGGGTTTGGTCGGATCCTCGAAAGCAGGATCATCCTTATTGACCAATACCTGTGTGATAATTGAAATGATGTCGCGATCCAGATCTTTAGCCATCAGCACATTTCTAAGCTGCTGCTCAATCACGTACCCAATAAACCCTTGGGAATAGGCAACACTGATATCAAGCGGCATATCCGGCAAACCATAAAGTTTATGCCCTGCTGTGTTAGCCAACAAAATATTGCCAACCTGTGGCCCATTACCATGAGTTACAACCAGGTTGTAATTTTTTTCAATAAGCTTAGTGAGGTTATTGCATGCATCAAATGCATTTGCCTCCTGTTCGTCAATGGTACCTTTCTGCCCTCCACGGAGCAAGGCATTCCCACCAAATGCTACAACAGCTAATTTTTTCATATCATTTCGTGCTAAGTGATCATTAAATTAAATGACAAACGGCAAAATTAACAATAATTTAGCCATGTTTTTAATTTTATTGTGATTATTTTCACAATGAAAAAAATAATGCATATTGAACATCCCAATAGAATCTCGTAAAAATAATTCATTAATATTTCGTGGGTTTATTTGCAGTTTTTTACCTTTGGCATGGACGAAGCAGATCTTCAAATATAAAATATTGATTATGAAAACTGTTAGGAAAATTTTCATTGTGATCCTTGGCATTGTTATATTAATGCTGGTCATTGCATTATTTGTTGAAAAGGAGTATTCAGCTGAACGACAAATTCAAGTCAACAGGCCATTGCCGGAAGTTTTTAACTACGTCAAATATCTTAAGAACCAGGATAATTACAGTGTTTGGGCTAACATGGATCCTGATATGCACAAGGAATACCGGGGCATAGATGGCGAGGTCGGGTTTGTATCAGCGTGGGAAAGTGATGATAGAAACGTGGGTAAAGGCGAGCAGGAAATCATTAAGATCACCGAAGGTGAGCGTATTGACTATGAATTACGCTTTTTTGTACCGTTTGAAAGTACCGATCAGGCCTACATGATCACTAAGGCATTGAATGATTCAGTTACCAATGTGATCTGGGGTTTGCATGGTAGTTTTACTTATCCCATGAACATTTTTCTTTTAACCATGAATATGGAATCAATGCTGGCACCAGACCTCGAAGCCGGACTCATCGAGCTGAAAAACATACTTGAAGCTGCACCTACCCAACCTTTAGAACCTGAGGAATAGCGTACTCAAAATGGTTAAACACGCAAGTCTATTTGATATAATACAAAGCAGGACAGTGGCTTTTTACAAAACACCCAGCATTCATCTTTGTCTCGAAACGCATTAACAAAAGTTAATTTTCGTTAAACAGCTGCTATTCAATCTTATCGTTTGTTTATAGTTTCTAGCTTTGCATGCATATTCATTAACCAAACAATCAACATACAATGAAAAATCATTTGTTTAAACTATTATCTTCATTGGCTTTAATGTTTGTGTTCATCGTGTCATGCGCACAACAGAGTGGTGAGGCCACTACATATACTTTTGAACCTCTCCCCTACGCCTATGATGCTCTTGAACGCTCGATAGATGCCCAAACGATGGAGATCCATTACGACAGGCACCACAGGGCCTATTTCAATAATTTCGTGAATGCCATTAAAGATTCTGAAATTGATGGTATGTCACTTGAAGCCATATTGGCTCGTATAAGCACTTTGCCCGCAGGTGTACGCAATAATGCCGGAGGGCATTACAACCACAGCCTCTTTTGGAATATCATGTCGCCTGATGGTGGAGGGGCACCGCAAGGCAAATTGGCAGATGCCATCACTCAGACTTTTGGCTCTTTCGCGGAGTTTAAAAAGAACTTTGAAAAAGCCGGAGCAACACGTTTTGGCAGCGGATGGGCATGGTTAAGTGTTGATGCCAATGGTAATTTGTTCGTTTCCTCTACCGCTAACCAGGACAATCCACTTATGGATGTGGTTGAGGAGCGCGGAACCCCCATATTGGGACTTGATGTGTGGGAGCATGCCTATTACCTCAAATATCAAAACAGAAGAACTGCCTATATGGAAGCATTCTGGGATGTGGTTAACTGGGATGAAGTGGGTAAACGCTATCAAGCACTGATTGATTAAAAATTTT
>CALAZZ010000078.1 GCA_937926515.1 uncultured Bacteroidales bacterium
TATATAACAGTGTGTTATGAATGTTTTTCATTGACTAAGCCACACTGATTTGTGTTAGAAAATCGTACAGTTTTGTGCGGAAGCGTACAGTTCTTTTTCTAAAGAAAGTTCGTTGTACTTCTAGGTGATCTGAGTGTTAGGAACAGAGCTTTTCGTCAAACACCGTCTGAAGCATCTCTCTATTCAAGAGTACATGGCTACCAGAATAATTGGAAATCAAGAGCAAAATAAAATTGAATATACTATTATTGGTCTGTGATGGTGTCGACTAGTACTGTGAGGTGGAGGTAAAGTATGTGGCCAATGGTAAATTACCATATGTACCTTTCCTTTAATTTGAGACCAACTTAAGTCCGATGATAGAAAAGATCAAAGTACTAATAAAAAAGATCCGCCAAAATGTAGCGGGTTCATTAAAATAGAAAATACCAACCAGCACAGTACCTGCAGCGCCAATACCGGTCCAAACAGCATAAGCGGTCCCAATCGGCAAATACTGCGTGGCCTTATATAAAAGAAACATACTGATAAAAAGATTGATGAAAAAACCGAACATCCACATAATTGCCTCGTTACCCGTGGACTCCCTGGCTTTACCAAGACATGTGGCAAAACCGACTTCAAACAAACCCGCAATAATCAAAATTATCCAATGCATAATCAAAAATAGATTGGCATAATCTTATGCTTTGATATTAAACCCTAAAGTATTGCATCGTTTATTGGATGTTCTACCCACGTAAGGCAATATCTTTTAAAACTTCATTTTTTTGAATGGTAATGGATTTGCCCTCAATTTTTATGATTCCTTCATTTTCAAAGTCTTTTAAAATACGAGTCGCGCTTTCCTTTGTCATATTAGAAAACTCCCCTATCTCCTGTCTGGTAATATTCAGATTAAATTGTTCACCGTGGTAAACATGATTACTCAGGTAAAGCAATACATCAGCAATTCGGCCGGGCATTTGTTTTTGTGTAAGGCTGATCAATCTTTCATAGTTCTTTGCAGTGATGTTACTCCAGCTCTTCAAAAACCCTTCAGCAAAATCAGGATTCATTCTGAATATTTTCTTAAAATTCTCAACAGGAATGAAACAAGCTGAAGTTTCGGTGAGACTGGCGACGGAATAATGGTACCGCATATCAGTAAATATTCCGGGGCTTCCAAAAATACGCCATGGTCTGATCAAGTCGAGGATGATGTTTTTTCGATCCATACCTTCAAGGTAAATCTTGGCAATCCCAGAAGTTAGACTTACAAGGTGCGAAGCTGCAGTACCTTGCTTAATAATATTTTCGCCCGGATTAAAAACCACCTCAAAACGATCTGTATTCAACACCTCAAGTTCAGCGCTGTTAAGCATATTGAACAAGGGTGATTTCTGATTGCATGTATCGCAGGTTTTGCAGTGTGCAGATCTTTTATATTGCATGTGTTTTTACTTGTTAAAGGCAGAAGGGTGGAGAATAAAACTGACACTCAACTGTATCATAGATCACCAAACCCTTCCCTAAATTTCAAAATTACAACAAAAATGATATTTCGCAAATAAATTAATGATTTCAATCAAGCACGGTGTATGTTTATATCATAAATAAACCCAGGCTTTGCTTGCAGGCTTTTACAATATAACAAGTTTAGTTTTCATTGACTGGCCCATATTTGTGATATACAAGACATAGATACCACTTTGTAGGTTGCATAGATCAACTTCAAGTGTATTGGTTGAAACTGTATGCTGCTGTTGAAGTATAAGTCTTCCATCCATTGAGAATAGCTGTATGTCTATCCTGGTCCCACCTTTAAGGTTATTCAACCTAAACCGATTTGATATCACAGGATTGGGAAAAATTACTATGTCTCTATTCATGAAAGTATCTGAGGTGGTAACCATAGGATTTGTGAAGCGGCTGACAAAACTCCAAATTTCACTGCTGCCACTGATATCCATATTGGTATTACCTATACCTGAGTTGCCCACAGCTCCAGGCCAGGTATGTCCTCCGTTGATAACCTTAAGGTGTACAACCTCTGTTTGATCATCACAAGGTGCATAGATGTGTTTCTCTACAGTTGAACCTTCCTGAACAAGGTCGGGAAGTTCAACAACTTCTGGCAAAGAGGGACAATTATTATTTGCTGTCCAAAACCCTAAAAGTTGGTTTACTGACATATTTCCAAAGCCACCATTGTAACTAACAATAAAGTCTGCTGTTCCATGAATATGTATAATAGGAATACTGCGTTCCGGATTACAGCTCCCCGCAGCAGATGAAGCCATGGTGCCAGCTACTGATCCAATAGCAGCAATGCGATGACTCAATTCACATGCGATACGGTAACACATGAATCCCCCATTGCTAAATCCAGAGGAATAAATGCGCTGAAGATCTATATTATAATGATAATCAATGGTATCAATCAATGCATTTAAAAGGCCTACATCATTGGCCGATGACCCTCCACCCTGCCCGACATTCCAAGAGTTTCCAATACCATTTGGATAAACTACAATAAAATTATGTTCTTCAGCCAGGCTGTTGAAATTGCTGTATTGCATGATTGTTTGAGCTGATTGTGTGAATCCGTGTAATACCAACATAAGTGGAGATGGGATTTCATCAGAATAGGAAGCAGGAATATAGCCTATATAGGTCCTGTTTTGGCCTTCGAAGGTAAAACTGCCATAAGTTTGAGCATTAATTAAACGCTGATTAACCAGAAGCAGTACCAATAGAAAAATATCACGCATTAAGTTTATCATCAAAATTAAATTACTTCAAATATACATGAAGTAACAGTTGTTTTCGAGTTTTCCAACTATTAATTGCAAATATGCCAACCCGAAGCTTCACTGTATATTGCTGCCTATCAAAAACTATATGGTTCAATGTATTTTTTAACTTCGCCATGTGAAAAAACCTGTATTCACTTTGATTATCGTATTGCTGTTCAGTAGCAGTAACATGCTGGCACAACAGTCAAAGCTCAGTTTAAGTATCAGGCCCGGATTAAGTATTCCTTTTGGTGACTATGCCAGCCGGGACCTAGAAAACGGATGCTTTACAACAACAGGTATTGGGCTTGTTGCCGAAGCTGATTATCAGGTTTATGGTAATTTTTATGCCAGTTTTCATGGGGGCGCTCAATTTCACCCTGTAGATGTCGCTTCTTTAGGATTGGCTAAAGTTTTGGAAGATCCTTTTATGAGCGATCTATATATTAGGAGCGAATCGTATCGGATCATTCACTTGTCAGCGGGTATTGCCTACACCACAGCTTTGATCAATAAATTACAGGCAAGTGGAAAGGTTTTGGCAGGTATGTTTATTTCACAAACACCCTATCAAATATACAGGCCGCAATATTTCTTAATGGGACCGGATTATTTTGTGATCACCTCGGCACGTGACAGGAGTTTTGCTTATGGAGGAGGTTTTGATTTAATATATCCCATTAATGATTGCATTTCGCTTCAATTTGGAAGTGAAGCGTTGTTATCAGAAGCTGCATTCGGTTTTATTTCCGCCGGATCAGTTAGAACAGATTGGAGAAAAATCAGTTTCATCAACATAAACTTAGGCTTTCATATGCGCTTTTAAATGCTGCAGCAATAGTTTGTGCTTGATAGTCAATAAATGGCTGCAATAATTTTTACATTTTAAAGTTAAATTAAGCAAGGAAAATATAATTTACGGGATCCATTAATTCCACACAAATGAATTTAAAAAAATACGCAACCCTATTCATTTCAAATATCTTGGTGTTCTCCTGTGTGTGGGGACAACCGGTAAAAATTGGTGACTGGCGGACCCATTTGCCATATCAAAGAGTAATTGATACCGAGATGGTGGGACAAGATGTTTTTGCAGCCACACCAACGGAAATCTTCATATACAATAAACAGGACAACAGCATCCGGTTTCTAAACAAAATTAATGGGCTCAATGATGTGGGAATTCGCAGCATTCGGTATAGTGCAGCGCATAAAACCATAGTTGTTGCCTATACCAATACAAATATAGATCTTGTAAAGGAAGACGCCATTATCAACATAAGCGATATAAGAAATAAGGAAATTATCGGGAACAAAACCATTAATAGCATATTCCTGTTTAATGACTATGCATACCTTTCATGTGGGTTTGGAATCGTGGTTGTTGATCTTGTGCGTGAAGAGATACATGACACTTATCTTATAGGGCCAGAGGGCAGCTTTATAAACGTTTTAGATCTGACAATTTATGATGATAGGTTTTATGCAGCAACTGAATCCGGCATTTACTTTGCCCCCCTGAACAGTCCCAATCTGGCTGATTTTAACCAGTGGACAAAAGATATGGGCTTGATCCATCCGAATCTTCGCTATACACAGGTCGAGCGTTTTAAGGAAAAACTGTATATCAACTATTCCCGCAACGTGTTTAACACAGATACGCTTTTTGTTTATGATGGCAGCAGCTGGGACTATTTCGATTTATCCAATACCTCGCTTCATCCTCAGCTGCGAGCACATGATGACCGGTTTCTAATCGTGAATAACTACAATGTGTATGTTTATAATGAAAATATGGAGCTCTTACATTCCATATATGCACCAGAGGACAGAGGTATTGAGCCTTTAGCCGCTGTCATGGACCAGGAGGGCAATGTATGGATTGGTGACAGGCGCAGGGGTTTGGTTAAAACATTTAACAATGGCTTTTCTGGCGAGTTTATCCTGCCTAACGGACCAGCAACTACGAATGTTTATGAGTTAAAAGCAAGAGGTGAAAATGTATGGGTGGCACCGGGAGGCAGACGCAACGACTGGGGAAAAACCTATATGACTGATGGTGTTTTTTCATATGTAGATGGTTTTTGGAAATCGCATAATACATCAAACGCGAGTGCCTTCGACTCTATATCTGATATGGTGAGCGTGGCCATTGATCCATTAAACCACCAAAGGGCTTATATCGGCACCTGGCAGGAAGGGATACTTGTGTTTACCGACAATGAGGTTACCAACATCTATTCACAGCACAACAGCACTTTACAAGGATGGGTTGCTTCACCCGGGCTTGTAAATATCAGTGGACTTGATTTTGACAGTTACAATAATTTATGGGTGGCAAATACAGGAGCTCCGAACTCATTATCAATGCTTACCCAGGATGGGCAATGGCGTTCTTTTAACCTGGGAGGAGCTGCCAGCGGAACCGACATTGGAAATATGATCGTTGACAAATCCAATAACAAATGGATCATTCGCCGTTCGGAAGGAATGATCATGGTTTTTAATGATAATAATACCTTTGACAATCCGGCTGATGACCAGTTACGCTTATTATATTCTTCGCCGGGCAGCGGAAACATACCTGGAAATACAGTGTTTGCAATGGCTGTAGATCATGATGGTGCTGTTTGGGTTGGTACCGATGCCGGACCGGCGGTTTTCTATACTCCGGACAGAATGTTTCAGCAGGGTATGGATTTTGATGCACAACAAATTCTGGTACCACGAAATGATGGTACCGGACAGGCTGATTATTTATTAGGGAGTGAAAAAATTCTATCAATAGCTGTTGACGGTGCAAACAGAAAATGGTTTGGGACCGAAAGTGGTGTATTTCTCATGTCGAAAGATGGTCTTGAAGAAATTTTTCATTTCAACACATCAAACAGTCCCTTGTTATCAAACACTGTGAACAGTATTGCCATCATGGATAATGGGGAAGTCTTTTTTGGCACTGCCAACGGTATCATTTCATTCAAAGGTACAGCCACTCCGGGTGGTGAAACCAACAATGATGTATATGCCTATCCCAATCCCGTTCGCCCGGAATATACCGGAACAATAGCTGTTAAAGGGCTTGTGAGAGATGCCCTGGTAAAAATCACTGATGTCAGCGGTAATTTGGTTTATGAAACACGTGCACTTGGAGGCCAAGCTATATGGGATGGTCATGCAATTAACGGCAATAAGGTAAAACCAGGTGTATATCTCGTATTTGTTAGTGATAATGAAGGTTTCGAGACCATGGTCACCAAAATTCTCTTGATGCGCTGAAAGCATATGTCAACACATTGCCGAGGTATTGTTTTTAAGGCTGTAAAATACGGTGATTCGAGTTTAATCGTTAAAATCTTCAGTAAGGATTTCGGCCTGCAAACTTATCTTATCAAAGGCGCTTTCAGCCGCAACTCAAAATACAAGTCTGCGTTATTTCAACCCATGACCTTAATCGAATTTGAGTCCAGGATAAGACCAGGCAAAGACATACAATACATGAGCGAGATCATGGTTGAAACTGCATACTTCAGCATTCCTTTTGATATGCGTAAAAACGCCATTGTGTTGTATATTAGCGAATTACTTAATAAAGCCATACAGGAAGAAGAGTCAAACATCAATCTATATGGTTTTATTCACAAGTCAATGGAATGGTTAGATCTACATCAGGGCAGCATTGCTGATTTTCCAGTTTTCTTTACTTTTGAGTTAAGCAGGTATTTGGGCTTTTATCCAAAGCCGGAAAAAAATTGTACAACAGACTACTTTGATTTGTTGAATGGCATGTTTGTTCAAAGTGTACCATCACACCCATACTATACGGTTCAGCCCTTAACTAACTGCTTATTATCGCTTTATAATCTACCACTTGAGCAAATAGAAACCCTGGATTTTTCAAATGATACCCGGCGGCAACTTATAAATATACTTGTTGATTACTATCAACTTCACTTACCCTCATTCAAAGGATTGAAATCACACGAAATATTGCGATCGGTCTTAGAGTAAGATCCGTGATTTCAGGCTTTTATTAATGTACGACTTCGTACAAAACTGTTCGATCCTTATACAAATTTTCATTATTGTTTATTGTTTAAATTGTGTTGTATTATATTGATATATAATTTTTTATAAATTATGGCACGAGTTTCGATATTCTATATTCAAACAACAATGATGAACACCAAAAAATATAAGGCCATGAAAACAAAAAATACAATAGCAACAATCCTGATAATCGCGATGAGCAGCCTGACATTTGCCGACGGCTTTACTCTGAAACCGGAAAGTTACATTGATGATATCCCTTTTGATCCGCAACAAGTTATTGCTGATCACAAACTGAAAATGGCAGAGGCTGAAATTATCTTCCTGGCAGAGGAAGAATACATCGATGACATCCCATTCAACACCAGTCGAATTGTCGCAAATCATCATAGCGATTCTGCCATGCAGATTAAATATCAGTTAAAC
>CALAZZ010000079.1 GCA_937926515.1 uncultured Bacteroidales bacterium
TTTTTAATATTATAATCTTTTCCATATAGTATACCCTTAAAAACTTCTTTTTTACTTTTAGTTTCGATTTTAAATGATAGGGATTTTAAGGACTACCCATATGGTCATCCGCCTTGTAATGCAGCAAAACATATACCAGGTTGAGGGACTGCGGTGAACTCATTTCAGTTGTTGAATACCGAAATAAAGTAAGAATATCAGGATATGGATGCAATTTTTCGCTGTAAACATACTACAAGGCATCGGTCCTGGTATATCGTTTGATAATAATCGATATGTAGATTAATGGATAAGTTTTCCCGAAAAACAGGTATAATTAGAAACCGGAAGATGCTTTTGCGAACTTAAACCCAAATTCAATGGCTAAGCAAAAAAACTATTCGATGAAAAAGTACATTTCTGCTAATGATTTCACGGAGCGGTCAGCAAAAAAATCACCAGGATGAAACATCCGAAAGTATCCGCCTTCATGCGGTTCCGGTATGATAGCAAGTAATGGAAATACTTGATCTGTACGATTAAAGAGTTCACTAAAGCTGAAAATACTACGATAACCATCAAGCCCAACAAAACAAACCAAGCCTTGCTTTAACCATGTTGGATGATGCATATCAATGGTGCTCGCCAACAGATTGTTCAGCAATTGACCCCTAAATGAGTCAGACGGGTGATACCCCATGCCCATACCAAAAAAAGTGGTTTCATAAGTAAAAAGCATTTTACTTATGTCTGATTCATGTAGGCTTGCCAGCAGCTTATCCTCATCATAAACATCAATTTGTGGGCTGTACAGAGGACTCAGATCACGATTGATGGGGTAATCTTTCTTATCAAATGATGCAACGGTAATACGTGTTGGGTTCTCAAGACTGCGATAGGTGAGGAGGTCGTTGCCTGCTACTACTTTCCAGTTTGAACCCATAGGATATTCTACTTCCTTTCGATAGGGGAGAATGGGAGCCATCTCAGTAGCAATCAGGATATGATGTGGAATATTGGTATGGAAAATTTCAGACCAACTGAATGATAGCGACTCACCGATATCATTTTCGATGGTAATATACAAGTCGATGGCAGGTCGAAAATCCTCTGCATTTTTCTTCTGCTGGTTGAATTCATTCAGTAAATCAAACAGGGAGTAGCCTATGTAACGATAAGCACCGATAAATTGAACACTATCTTTTTCATAAAGAGATTCCTTCATAATGATCTCGCGCTTATAATGCTTTTTAAGATCAATGATCCCGGGATCTTTTACCTCTCCGCCCACCTCCAAAATCCCAGATTCAAGATTAACATAATTGGTTTTATGATAAAGGCTGTTGCCATCCTGGGTTAATGGATTAGTTGCACCTGTGATGGCGTCAGCAAATGATCCGGTAATAAAATTGCAGCGAGTAATTAACAAAATACTCAATCCCAGAAATATTACTGATAATATACGCCTGTAATTCAATGCATTAAACATATCGATATGAATTTAGTTTACATAACGAAAATATTAATATTTATCGGGTTTTAAAAGTAAATACTAAAGAAAATGTCTCAGATAGGCTGACATCTTGCCTGTAGCAATGAGATGTGACCTTAACAAAAATTAACGACTCATCTAAATCATTGATTATTTTGTTAAAAGAGTATAATTTGAATTTTTTAAAGAATGAAGCAGTAAGTTTTCTTTAACTGAATCAATATCTTTGGCTTTCACATAATGTTTAATTTTCAAAAAAAAGATTGATGATGTCAAACAAAAAAATTATAGCCGTTTTTGGTGCCACAGGAGCACAAGGCGGCGGACTTGCACAAGCTATTCTGAATGATCCAAACAGTGAGTATGCAGTTAGAGCCATAACACGAAATTCTTCATCAGAAAAAGCAAGGGCCCTGGCATCAGCCGGGGCTGAAGTGATACAGGCTGATATTGATAATGTTCAAACTGTCAACGATGCTCTCAGAGGTGCTTATGGTGCTTATTTTGTAACTTTCTTCTGGGATCATTTTTCTCCGGAGAAAGAGTATGGTCAAGCCCGCACACTGGCCGAGGCGGCTAAAGCAAATGGATTGAAACATGTGATCTGGTCCACCCTGGAAGACACCAGAAAATTTGTGCCACTCCATGATAATAGCATGCCAACACTACAGGGAAAATACAAAGTCCCACATTTTGATGCAAAGGGGGAGGCTGACCAACACTTTGTGCAACTTGGTGTACCTGCAACATTTATGATGGCTGCATTTTATTGGGAAAACATGATCTATTTTGGCATGGGGCCAAAGCGTGGTGAAAATGGCAAACTTGCCCTAACTTTCCCGATGGGGGATAAAAAAATGGCCGGTATAGCTGCCGGTGATATTGGCAGATGTGCTTATGGGATCTTTAAAAGGGGTACTGAAATGATAGGTCAAACCATTGGAATTGCAGGTGAGCAGTTAAGCATCAAGGAGATGGCTGATAAATTTGCAAAAGCACTTGGAGAGGAAGTTCATTACAATGCAGTAACTCCTGAGGTTTACAGGGGATTCGGGTTTCCCGGTGCTGAAGACCTTGGCAACATGTTCCAATTTTATCGCGATTTTGAAAACTATTTTGCTGATGCCCGCAATGTGGACCTTTCGAAGGAACTAAATCCCAAATTGCAGGATTTTGATACTTGGTTGCAACATAACGCAACAAAAATTCCTTTGGAATAAGTCTTGTGATTTGAATATTGAATTCAGTTTGAAAGGGGTTGTTTCAGGCATCAATTTAGCAAAGGGCCTGAAACAACTTTTTTTATGAGCACGAACATCCTGGTTTTATCAACTCAGGTTTTATTTTGTGAATGTTAAGGGCACTAAACAATTCCTGTAAATCCCATAAATGCAAGTGCCAGTATACCTGCAGCTACCAGTGCAATTGGCACACCACGCATCAGGCTGGGAACTTCCATCAGGTCGAGATGTTCGCGAATGCCTGCAAACAATAACATGGCCAGTGTAAAACCACCTGCATTGGCCAATGCAAAAACCACACTTTCAAGTAAGTTAAAATCGTTTTGTACAGCCAGAATGGCGACGCCAAGCACTGCACAATTGGTTGTGATCAAAGGCAGAAAAACACCTAATGCCTGATAGAGTGCAGGGCTAACTTTCTTCAGGATGATTTCAACCATTTGAACCAGCGAAGCTATCACCAAAATATAAGCTATGGTTTGCATAAAACCAATGCCGAACGGGCGTAAAACATACATTTGGATCAACCAGGTTACGATGGTGGCGATGGTCATTACAAAAAGCACGGCACCTCCCATACCCACTGAGGTGGAAATCTTATTGGATACCCCGACAAAGGGACAAATGCCTAAAAACTGAGCCAACACAATGTTGTTGACCAGGATAGCACCAATAATAATTACGATATATTCCATTTTGTCAATATTTTAGGCTGTTATTTATTCAGTTTTCGTGAAATGGCTACGAGGTAGCCCAATCCAATGAAGGCTCCCGGAGCCAGCACAAATACCAGCATGAAATCACCCGGCATTAAATCGATATCGAAAATAGCCCCGCTGCCAAGGATTTCACGAACACCACCCAATACGGTGAGTGCAAAGGCGAATCCAAGGCCCATACCCAATCCGTCCACAATGGCCACAGGAAGGCTCTTTTTTGATGCAAAGGCCTCTGCACGTCCAAGTACCAAACAGTTAACCACAATAAGGGGGATAAACAGACCAAGCTGTTCAAACAGGGCAGGAAGAAAGCCTTGCATGACCAGCTCAACGATTGTAACAAATGAAGCAATGATTACAATAAAGGATGGGATGCGTACTTTGTCGGGGATGAAATTTTTTATCAATGAAACCACAAGGTTTGACATCACCAGCACGAAGGTTGTGGCCAGCCCCATTCCAAGGCCGTTAAAAGCCGAGGTGGTAACCCCCAAAGCCGGACATAGTCCAAGCAGCATTACAAACACAGGGTTTTCCTTGATAAAGCCTTTAGTAAAATTTTGCATCTGGTTCATATCAAAAGTCTCCTTTGTTTAGTTCAAAAGTATCATATGCGCGTTGTATGGCATCGCTGAATGCCCTCGCTGAAATGGTGGCTGCTGTAATGGCATCAATTTGTCCGCCATCCTTGGTCATCCGTAAGTCAAACGCAGCCGGATTGACGCCGTTAAACTGTAGGCTCCAGTCCGATTTATTTTGCTGCATCTTATCACCCAAACCGGGCGTTTCTTTGTGTTCCAGCACCGAAGTGTTGTTGATCGTCCCATCGGGTAGCAATCCAACCATAACCTTTATATTACCACTGAATCCTTTGTTGGTAAAGGAATTAACAGCAACTCCCACCAAATGATCCTGCTCATCAAAGGCAAAATTGAACTGTAGTGAATCAGCTTCGTGGGCTGATCTAATCATTCTTGTTTCAAGACGTTCAAATGCCGGAAGTACAGCCTTGATCGCCTCTTCTTGTTTACGAAGTTTGGCTTCTTCAATAGGTCCTTTGGTAATATTGTATATACCACCAAGCGAAAGTGCAGCAATGCCCGTTACTAGGATGAGCGTGCTTACCATATTGAAAAAATTTGATTCTCTTTTGCTGGCCATGGGTTATTGTGTAATTTTTTTCAGTGATTTATTTTTTAACGACAGCCACTCCGAAGCGCTTTGGTTTAAAGCTATTGTTGAGCAGTGGAACAAATGCATTCATGATCAAGATGGCAAAGGAGATGCCTTCCGGATAAGCGCCCCAAAGCCTGATAACAATGGTAATCAAACCGATGCCAACAGAATAAATGAGTTTCCCTGTCATATTCATTGGTGAACTTACCATATCAGTGGCCATGTAGATTGCACCCAACATTAAGCCTCCTGTAAATAAATGAAACATGGGGTCTATATAATGCTGCGGGTCAATCAGATGGAAAATACCTGCTACGATGAACACAGTTGCAATGATCGTAAAGGGCACTTGCCAGTCGATCACTTTCCTTATAATCATATATATACCTCCAAGCAGAAGTGCAATGGCTGACATTTCGCCCAGTGAACCACCCATATTGCCCGTGAGTCGATCAATATAGTCCGGCATATTGGGATCGGCCATGATCTGATCTATTGTTTTCCCTGCTCCAATGCCTTCTTTCAGGATTCCTAAAGCCGTGGGTCCTGTGATGGCATCGGCCATGATGTCACTACCGAACAGTGGTTTTGGGACGGGCCATGAAGTCATTTGAACCGGAAAAGAAATCAGCATGAAAACACGACCAACCAGTGCAGGATTAAAAATATTCTTACCCAGCCCGCCAAACGACATCTTACCAACACCAATGGTAACCAGCGCCCCTATTATAATGATATAGGCTGGTATATTTGATGGAATATTAAATGCCAAAAGCAGTCCTGCTACAACTGCAGACCCGTCGTTGATCGTGATCGGTCCTTTGATCAGGTATTTTTGTATGATCCATTCAAAAAACAAGCAAGCCAGGACTGATATCAACAAAACCCTGACCGCGTCGAGGCCGAAAAAATAAAGCGACACCAATATGGCAGGTACAAGCGCATATACAACGGTGTACATTATTTTTCTCACATTTTCATCACCATGAATATGAGGTGAGCCTGATATAGTAAATATATTCATAATACGTTACTGATTATCTTATTTACGGGTTCTGATTATTTGACCGACACGAAGTTTACCCAGGCGCAGGTAGTCCAGTAAGGGTAAATGCGACGGGCAGGTATACTGGCAGGATCCACACTCGATGCAATCCATGATCTTTTGTTTTTCAGCACGCTCATATTCAGCCAGCTTGGAAAGTTTTGACAGCAGGAAAGGCTCAAGTCCCATTGGACAAACCACGGTGCATTTGGAACATCTTATGCAAGTTTTAGATGTGGGCCGCAGACTCTCCTCCTTTTTCATCAGTAAAATACCTGAAGAACCTTTTACAATTGGAACATCCAGATTTGTAAGTGCTTTGCCCATCATAGGTCCGCCATTGATCACCTTTCCGGTATTTTCAGGAAGGCCTTCTGCCGCTTCAACCAGTTGTGAAATAGGTGTTCCGATGCGAACCATGAAATTAGATGGTTTCTTAACAGCTTTTCCGGTTATGGTAACCACTCTTTCGATTAGCGGCTTGTTCTTTTGAACAGCTTCATAAACGGCAAATGCAGTGCCAACATTGCTTACCACACAGCCCACCTCGATGGGTAGTTTGCCTGATGGCACCTCACGATTAAGCACAGCTTTGATCAATTGTTTTTCACCTCCTTGCGGATATTTCACTTTAAGCGGCTGAACGCTGATTCCTTCATAGCCAGCAGCGAGGGTGTTCAGGTGGTTTATGGCATCAGACTTATTGTTTTCAATTCCGATAATGGCTTTGTCAACCTCAAGTGCTTTCATCAGTATTTGGGTGCCGATGAGCACTTCCTCACCTTTTTCGAGCATGAGCCGATGATCCGATGTGAGGTATGGTTCGCACTCAACACCATTAATAAGCAAATATTCAGCTTTTTTACCATCGGGAACCATGAGTTTGACATGCGTAGGAAAGGTGGCTCCGCCCAGGCCGACAATACCGCACTCCTTAATTTTTTCAATGATCTCTTGTCTGCTCAGTTTGATTGCTCTCTCAATTCCGGGAGAGAGGTCAACATCATCTACCCACTCATCACCGTCCACATCAATATAAACAGCAGGCCGGCGGTATCCGCTGGCATCAGGTGCGTCATCAACCTTGAGTACTTTGCCGGATGCAGGTGAGTGGAGATTGGCTGAGATGAATGATTCCCCTTTTCCGATCATTTGACCTACCTTAACCATGTCACCTCTTTTTACAAGGGGCTTGGAGGGTGCACCAAGGTTTTGGCCAAGCTGTACAATGACCTGTTTAGGCAGGGGAAGCATTTCAATGGCAGCATTCTCCGAAAATTTATTTTCTTCAGGGTGAACGCCACCCATCGTAAATGTTTTCAATAATATCATACTACATCTTAGTTAGTCGTTGATACATGATTATTTAGCTCTTTCGTCAGGATTAGATTCCCCGGCAGGCTTGGTTTCTGATTGTGTGCTTGACTTTTCTGTAGCCAGAACTGTTTCGGGTTCCTGTTTTGGAGGAGCCTCCGGTTTAGGTTTGCGTGGCCTGAAGTTGATTTCATGAATGGCATTTGTGGGGCATTCAGGTACACATTTTCTGCAAAGGGTACATTTATCAAAATCGATATAAGCGAGGTTGTTTTCCATTTTAATGGCATCAAAGGCACACACTTTGAAGCATTTGGAACACCCTATACAGGCCACCTCACAATTCTTTTTGGCCGGACCGCCTTTTTCTGTATTGATACAGCTAACGAATATTCTACGACCTTTGGGTCCCTTTTTGCGAAGCTCAATAATGCCACGTGGGCAAGCTTTTACACAAGCACCGCAAGCAACACATTTATCGTTCACTTCAGGAAGTCCGGTTTCGGGATTCATGTGGATGGCATCAAAGTCACAAGCGGCTACACAGTCACCCAGTCCGAGGCAACCATTGGGACAACCGCCCTCACCGGCAAACAGGTTATGGGCAAAAGCACAGGTGGCAGGACCATCATATTTAATTTTGGCAGGAGAATTTTCCTTTGATCCAAAACACCTTACAACTGCAATCAGCGGTTCCTGTTCTTCAACTTCAAGCCCTAGTATTCCCGCTACTTCCTTCATCACATCGTTACCTCCTACAGGACAATTCAAACCCTCCAGGCTATGCTCCTTCTCGGCTGCCTCAACAGTGACTTCGGCAAACTTGCGGCAACCCGGATATCCACAGCCTCCGCAATTGGCTTTGGGCAATACATCGTCAACCAAATCAATACGTGGGTCTTCGAATACCTTAAATTTTTGAGCTACAAAGTATAATATGATTGAAAGCACACCGCCCATAAGGGCAAGTGTCACTAAAGAATATATCATGATGTCGTTCACGCCTGTATATTTTTTTGGTTAAAACCTATTGCTGTTAATTATTAAACAGCAATGCAAAAATAAGATTTTAGGGTAAATTTTGAGGCTAAAATGAAGAATAGGAGGGTGAGTTATAATAAGCTGATAATAAATAATATACAATTAACCCCCATAGTCTAAAACGAGTTTATATTGAGTTAATACACATAAAATCAAATAGATACATCTATAGTTTAGAAACTTTCTAAATTGACGCAGAATCAACTATTTAGAACATATATAAAGAAGCTTATATGAAAACAAGTAGATATGTAACTCCAATCATTTGATATAGAACCGGAAGGTTTTTTTTAACTTATTTCGGGTGAGAAAAAGAATAAAATAATAAGGAATTAAAATCCCGAGTGATATCAGGCCTGAAAATCCTTCAGAGTAACCCAGCTGCAGCATCACGATCAGTGCTATGAGTACAACAATGAAAGGAAGTACATATCCCAGGAATACAGCATAGTTGCCCAGCGATTGCTGCATATAGATGGTGACCAAATCGCCTGTTCGATATGCAGCACCTTCTTGTCTGGGTACATCAACAATTTTGTCTTCCATTTCTGCCATGCCACATGATCCTTTTACTTTGCAAGAACCACAGGCTGCTGCCGAAGATATCCTAACAGCTACATACTGGTCATCCACATCTATGATTACCCCTGGATGTGAAACAGTTTCAATTGAACTCATTGTTGGTGAATAATTACGATGTGATTTAAATATTTTAAACTTATGTATTAATCTCTATGGTGTTGATAGTGAAACGGGTAATATCTTGCCATTGAAATATTGATGGCCATTCAAGGCAAAATCAGCAATAAATCCGGCCATTTCTGCTGCACTCAGTGGTGCATTATATCCCGGGAATGCAGCTGATAACATTTCAGTTTGTGCTGATCCCAGCGCAAGACAGTTTGCTTTAATGCCTGTATCTTTAAGTTCTTCAGCAAGACATTCGGTCAAAATGGCTACAGCTCCCTTGGCTGCACTATAGAGCGACAAGCCGGAAAATTTGGCACTTCCCTGGAATCCTCCCATGCTACCGATGTTCACAATATGTGCAGGCTTTTCGAAATAAGGGAGTAAAGTTTTAACCAGCATGAACACTGCCTTCACATTCACGTTAAAAATTTGGTCAAAATCATCTGTGTTTAACTCCGCCAGTGGTTTGTTAACAAGAAAACCGGCGTTATTGATTAATATGCTGGGTTTAAGATTATGGGAAACTAGTGAATTTTCAACAGTTCTGATGCCGGTTATTGTCGCAAGATCAACAGGTAGCGGGATGACTTCTGAACCTTCATGAGACCCTCGTTTCAACAAATTAAGTTTTTCACCGTCGCGCGCACAAGCCAAAACCCTGTTGCCATCGTGTTCGGCTAATAGATTAACCAGCTCATGTCCAATTCCCCTGCTTGCACCTGTTACAATAATGTCCATTTATTTGATATTTTGATCAACTGTCCTTTTAAAGTCCGAATCTGTTTCAAAATTATAAAAATCTCAGATTTAGAGGCCAAACTTTAGAATTACGGCATAGTTTTGGTATTTGAAAGCATAGAAAAAGAGGAAGGAGTTTAATAATTAGTAAGCTGTAATTCAAACAAATAAGTTGAAGCAGGTAGGAGCAAGTTGCCTGGTTTTGCTTTATTTACCAACAGGGTCTTCCGGCTTTTTCTTATTTTTGCCATGAACTGTTGTATTGTAAGAAACAGAAACAGACATTTCCCTACAAACCTGAAAATGAAACAACACACCGTTTTGATTTTTATAGTTTTGCTGATTTCAAGACCTGCATCGGCGCAGGATGCTTCTGATGTGGTAACTGGCATCACTGAAGCATTTAAAGAGGGAGATTCGCGAAAACTTTCAGCTTATTTTGGGACTACCCTCGTTATGGAACTTCCCGGTAAAAGCGGTAGTTATAGCAAGAGCCAGGCACAGATGATCATGCGTGACTTTTTTGCCGGCAACACTCCCGAAAAATTTGCCGTGGATCATCAGGGGAATAATCGTGATGGAAGCCAATTTCTGATTGGAAGGTTTGATACACGAAAAATGAGGTTCAGGATCTATCTCATTATGAAGCATCAAAAGAACGACTTACTGATACATCATTTGAATATCACGGAGCATGAGCAATGATTTACCTGCTATAATAGAGCTGATCAAGCTGGCTGTTGGGGAAGATTTGGGTGATGGTGACCACACATCTTTGGCTACCATACCTGAAAGCATGAAAGGTAAGGCCCATTTGTTGGTGAAGGAGGAAGGTGTAGTGGCGGGGATTCAAATCGCCAAATTGGTTTTTCAAACGGTTGACCCTTCCATTGGTTTCCGCACTTTTATTGATGATGGTTCACGGGTGTTTAGAGGTGACATTGTCTTTGAAGTGGACGGGCCTGTGGTGTCGATATTAAGTGCTGAACGGCTTGCATTGAATTATCTGCAACGTATGAGCGGCATTGCAACCCAAACGAATCAGATGGTCAGCTTGCTTGCAGGGCTTAAAACACGATTGCTTGATACCCGAAAAACGACTCCCAATATGAGGCCATTTGAAAAGTTGGCCGTTCGGTTGGGTGGTGGATACAACCACAGGTTTGGATTGTTTGATATGATACTGATCAAGAACAACCATATTGATTTTGCCGGAGGTATTTGCCAAGCCATACAATCAGCAAATGACTATCTGAAGCAAACC
This sequence comes from uncultured Bacteroidales bacterium, assembly GCA_937926515.1. Lineage (GTDB taxonomy): Bacteria > Bacteroidota > Bacteroidia > Bacteroidales > F082 > CALAZZ01. The sequence goes on from CALAZZ010000079.1 coordinate 10,700, forward strand.
GGTAAAAGACTTCAGATCGAAATCGAAGTGCGTAATTTTGATGAGCTTAAGGAGGTAATTGAAACTGGTCATATAAACCGTATCATGCTGGACAACTTTACCCCCTCCGATTTAAAGAAAGCAGTTGAGTTGATCGATGGGCGTTATGAAACCGAAGCTTCCGGCGGTATCACCAGGGACCGTCTTCGGGAGTTTGCTGAGACAGGTGTTGATTTTATCTCAGTAGGTGCACTGACCCATCAGATCATGAGTGTTGATATGAGCCTGAGGGCTGTTACTTAATAAAATTCACTTTGAACAGATTCAAGCGAAAGACATTACGGTGGTATGTGACATTGCGCAATAAAACAATTGAACTGTTGCGCTTAATCATACTCCCCGGGTTTGGGAGGATGCCACTTTACGATGTGCTTTCTTTTTTCTTTAAAGGGTTGTTTGAAGGTTCACTCACCACACGTGCATCTTCTGTTTCATTTAATTTTTTTCTTGCAATTTTTCCCTTCATCATCTTCCTGTTTACGCTTATTCCATATATTCCCATAACTGCCTTTCAAGATACCTTGCTTGATCTGTTTGAGGATGTGATCCCCCCTGACACTTATGAAATGGTTGAGAGTACCATTTTTGATATTGTAAAGAGACAGAATACGGGCTTGCTATCCTTAAGTTTTGTACTTACGTTCTTTTTCAGTACTAACGGTGTAAGTGCGATCATGGATGGTTTCAACAAAACCTGGCATGCCATCGAAACCAAAACCTGGTGGCAGCAGCGCCTTTCCGCTATGTTTATCATGGTTTTACTCTCCCTTTTTGTTATTATCGCAATCGGTTTGATCACCATGGGAGGTACTGCCATTTACTGGATGCTTGAACATGAATGGATCAAAGGTGAGTTTACCGTGATTATGTTGCTTGTGATGAAGTGGATCATTGTGTTGCTCCTGACATTTCTAAGTGTCTCTTTGCTTTATTACCTTGCTCCGGCTGAGCGCAGTGAGTATCGTTTCTTTAGCCCGGGTTCCATATTGGCAACTGTATTGCTCATCGTGGGTACTCTGGGTTTTAACTTTTACATTCAGAATTTTTCACGATACAATGCTTTGTACGGCTCTATTGGAACCCTATTGATCTTTTTGCTTTGGATTTACTTCAATGCATTGATCTTACTAATTGGATTTGAGTTGAATGCGAGTATAAAGCAAGCCAGGAAAAAAGATTCCCGATGATGAGGGCTTAATCTTTAGTTTTTGTCAACCGTAGTATTAGCGATTCCATATGGTTCAGGTATTTCTGGTGAGACATGGTATCACTCACTTTCACCAGGTAGATTTCAGTTTTGGAGAGTTGAGCTTTGAACTGTGTCACATACCTTTCAGAGAAATGATCTTCAAGCTTAAATTGACCCAGCTCTTCCTGCATGATTACAGCTGAAATACCGGCAGCTTCGGTACTATTCAACTTCTGATATTCAAACAGATTGATTTGATTGGTTCGTTCAATGATAAAATAGATGTCTATTTTTGATGCTTTGCCTACATCAAATATCCTATCAGGTCTTACACGTATTCGAGGAGGTTTTCTAAAGAGAGGTGAATAGAGTAGCCAGTGAATCTTTCGCAATATGCTGAATGATCCCATAAGCCGTTTTTGTAGCTGTGGTTCGCCCACCAGATTGTATTGATATATTTTTGGAAGGTTAAGGTTTGGATAAATGCAATGTGCACGGATTATGGCCATATCGTCTGTAATGAATGAACCTGACTTATGAAAACATGCCCTTAAGGCAATGGAAGTTTTTCCTACACCTCCACGGCCGCCTATTAGTATGGTTTTTTCATTAAGATTGAATGCAGCACCGTGGATCAACAAAATATCGTCCATCCTGCTAAGCAGAGGGATGATCACATTTTCGTGAAAAATCTGTCCAACATATTCCTCCCGGATGGTATATTGGTTGCTTGTAAGCTTCTGCATAAGCTTAAAAAGTAAATTTTTATGTGGAACAATGCAGAAGAAAGCTTGAGCTGGTTTCTTCTCAGTTGAAAGGGCCACCTTCGAGTTTTTAAATGTATAAACCAGGTATGCACCTTCGTTTGCTTCATGCAGCCTGATGAATTCATCATAAGTGAGATAGCTGAAAACAACTTCTGGTTCTTGGTCAGTTAAGGGATATAGTTTCAGCTCATCAAGCAATTGATCTGATCCCGGTGTATTTTGAACCTCAATGAGGCAAGGAATCCCGGTAATATGTAAGTTTAGTTTTTCCAAGATAACAATGGATATAATACAAATAGTTAATATCTGATCAGTATTATGGTTTAAGTGAATCAATAAGTTGAATCAGCTTGCTTGAACGATATGTCTGATGAAAATGTTCCCGAATATGTTTTCTTGCTTTTCGGCCTAACTCATCGTCAGCATCAAGGGCTCTAAAAATTAGTGCTTTGGCTTTTTCTGCGTTTTTCTCATCCAGGATGAATCCACAATCGCCAATACCTTTTGGGATGCCATTCACATCAGATCCGACTGGTATGCATTCACAAAGCATGGCTTCGCATAGCGTATTGGGCAAACCCTCACTCATCGAGAACTGGGCAAAGACCTTGCAACTGCTAAGTATAGCCGGTAGTTCATCATTGGGCAGATAGCCCATAAAATGCACATTTGGTGTAGATCTGGTTTTGGCCATTTCTTCCATTTTGCCTTGTAATCCAACCAAGTAAAAAGAAATATCAGGCATAATGGCTGCGGTATCAAGGTACAGATCAAGGCCCTTTCGCCTAAACGTCTGTGTGGTGGGGGCACCACCTATGGTGATAACAGCCTTTTTTCGATCTATATTTTTATGCCTACGCCACTTCTGATCATCATATCCTGTTGGTACTACCTGAATATTGCCTTTGAGGCGCTTCACAAAATGCCTGATGCCTATTGGGTATCCATTTCCACTTGGATCGGCATAGGTATTGAGCCCCTCAACCAGGCTTTCATCAACAGGAAGTATCAGATCAGCCAATTTGTATGATCTCCTGGCACAGAAAGCCCTGAAATTTTTTTTAAGAAACACACCAAAATTGATAGATGGGACGCTTACAGCATCATATCCGCCCACAACAATCACTACTTTTTTGCCAGCTATCTTTCCAAAGAGTGAGGGGATGAAGCTATGATAATCGGCAAACCAAATGTAAATAATATCAAATCGGTAAATGTTGAATAAACAATATAATTTGAGTTTAGCCATTTCCAAAATGAAACGGAATGGGTTTTTGGATGATCGATGGCGATATCTTGACACCTTGAAATGGGACGAAAGTATCCGGTCATCCTCCCGAACAAAAGTGGCATAATTCTGATAGATCAGCAACAACCTTTTTTGTTTCATTTTTTAAGATAGGTTTTTTTAAGATAGGCTACATTGGCCATTAACTCATCCGATGCCTTAAATTGTATACACAGCAATCCGTAAACTACAGTTATCGCAAGGCTTCGCACAGCAATATCCAGCACAAAATGTTGCAATGCGGGTATCAACAGCTGCAGTCCAAAGGTGACCAAAGCAATCACCATAACCTTGATATGTTTGATATTGAATGGTTGCATATTATACTTTTTCTTCAAAAAGAAGAACCTCAATAAAATAAAAATGGTATAGGAAAATACTGAAGCAAAGGCAGCTCCGTTTAAACCAAACAGAGGTATAAACAGCATGTTTGAAAGCACTATAAGGATGAGCAATATGATCATAAAGTGACTCATATAGCGATAATGAGGTGATACGGAGATGATGGTTCCGCTAACCCCGGCGCCCATCTCAATGAGGTTTGACAACCCAATAAGGAGGATCACATAGCGTCCGGCCTTAAATTCCTCAGGCAGGATATGAAACACATTATCAATATTTCCCCAAATGCCAATCAGGATGAGTGCCCCGATGATGAATTGATTGATGCTTGTTTTTGTGTAGATCTCCTGCACCAGTTTTAGATTGTTGTCTTTCCAGGCATCTGCAAGCAGGGCCGAGGTTATTTTTTTCACCATGCGTGACGGGATGATAACAAGTGTGCCGAAAAAGAATGTGATTCCATAAATGCCGGTCTCGCTCAATCCCAGGTAGTGGTTTACCATGATGCTGTCAATATTCAGGATGGCGATATTACTGAATCCCACCATAATACCAAAAAAACCAACACTATAGAGGCTCCTGGTCATATCCTTAGTCAGAAAGGCTGGATCGGATTTCACGGCAAATTCACCATCCAGAATAAGGCTGAACATCAGCATTAAGGTTGGCAAACAATAGGCAATGATATAGAGCCAAATAAATCCATTGAAATCTACTACATCAAAAAAGAAAAGCACAATGGCTGTAAGAATAAAAAAGCGTTGGTAAACTTCTTTATAAAGCGTACCTTTTACTGCATTGTACAAAACCTTGTAATAGTTATCAAAAAGATGAAAGAAGGTAACAGCCAGTATCATGGGTACAGCCAAATCAATGTATTGACTGAGCATCTGGTTCCCAGCCTCATCCCGGCCCAGCAATAGCCAGTCTTTGAGCAGGTAAAAAACAATTAAAGCAATCAAAAATCCTACAACTGATACGCCGATACCAATAAGCAAAAACCCATGATGGGCCGAATTCCTATCGCGGAAATAGGTGAACATTCTTGTGGTTATACTTGCAAATCCCAGATTAGCCAGCTGGGCAAATATTGCCGTGTTGGCAACAAGCAGTTTGATCACACCATTTTCCTCCAGGCTAAACCAATTTGGCAGGAGCAGTCCTGTGGTAACAAATCCCAACAAAACGCCCATGTATGAAATGACCGTCCCTTTTATGGTTTGCTTTTGAATAATGCCCAAAGCCTTATGGTTAAATGGTGATTATCGTGTTTCGATTGATTTGGCTACATTTGTCATCGCATAAATGCGGTTCAAAAATAAGCATAAATGATCTCACCTAAAAAAATATGCATCATCGGTGCCGGAGCTATCGGAACTGCCATGGCTCATGAGCTGGCAGGCAGACCATCAAATGAGGTCAGTCTTTGGTCCAAAGAACTTGATGTAATAGCCGACATAAGCACAAAAGGAATTAATAGTAAATATTTTCCAAAGATCAAACTCAATTCTGCAATCAAAGCTACTGCAAATGATGGGGTGATGGCACAGGCAGATATTTTGTTTCTGGCCATACCTTCGGTTGCCGTTTTGGATGTTGTTGAAAAATATAAGGATGTGTTTCGCTCTGATGCTATCCTGGTCAACCTTGCCAAAGGCTTTTGCAGTCAAAACCGACTGATTACCGATTGCTTAGAGGCGGTGTGCGAAAACCCTGTTGTAACATTAAAGGGCCCCAGTTTTGCCCGCGAGCTGATCAATAATCAACCCACTGCATTTACGCTGGGATCAAAAAACGAAAAACATTTCCAATTGTTTGATGAGCTATTCGCCGGAACCTGCATCTATATTGACCACAGTACAGACCTGAAGGGCGTGGAGCTGGCAAGCATACTAAAAAACATCTATGCGATTGCCATAGGCATAGTGGATGCCAATTTTGATTCACCTAATTTGCGTTCACTTGTGCTTACGCGTGCCATGAACGAAATGCGTCAATTGCTAATCCATTTTGGCGGACTGGAGCAAACCATGTTTAATTATTGTGGTTTCGGTGATTTTACCCTTACAGCACTCAATGATCTAAGTCGCAACCGCACCCTGGGACTTTTGATCGGTAAGGGTTTTTTTACCGCTGATATTTCACAAAAGGTGGTGCTGGAAGGCAGGATTGCGGTGAATGTTTTTGCTACTAAATTATTAAGAATCGAAGAGACACAAGTGAGATATCCAATCCTGGCTGAGTTGCATAAGGTTTTTAATGTGGATTATGATGTTTCTGATTTTGTATCAAATATGTTAGTTAATTGATGCCGATCTTTGCTCGTAGAATGGGTCATTTCATGTTAAGTGGTGATTTCATTCATCACATCAACGATTTTCCCTGTCAAATGCCGCCGTGAATATACTTTTATACCCCTGGAATCAAGTCCTATATTCCTTGCTTTGAAGTCGATATACAGTTTTTGAATTTGGCTTTTTAAACTGTCTTTCTCTTCAAATCCAAACATATGTCCTGAATGCGTTTCCCTGATTATTTCTGAGGCATCTCCCTTTGCCGGACCAATGCACAGAATCGGCCTTTTAGCTGCCAGATACTCAAAAACTTTTCCTGTCAATATGAGTTCAGCATTGGGGGTTTGATTGATCAACAACAACAACACAACGGAACGGTTGTATGCCTGTAAGAGCTCGTGGTGCGGCAGATATTTTTCATAAACCACATAGTTATCCAAATTATTGGCTGTAATCGAATTTCTAACACTCAGGTCAACTGTCCCGATGAACCTTATTTCCAAATCATTTGAAAATCCGCTTATTTCTTCCGAAAGTTCGTGGAGAGCTTTCCATAAGTTAATGACATTACGTGTTTTAACTAGTGATCCTATATGAGATAAGATAAACTTGCCCTGGTAGTCGATTTCAGTGACTTCTTTAAAATCCGATTCATCAAACCCATTGGTGATTATATGAAATTTTCGGTCAACAATGCTTTTGAATTGTTTTTCCATACCACTGCTGATCAATGTAATGGCATCAGCCCGCCGCAGCACTTCCTTCTCCAATCTGTGGTGTTTTTGGTCAGCAAATTTGGTTAAGAGGAGGTCGTTATAAAAGTCAATATTTGTCCATGGATCCCTGAAATCAGCCAGCCAGGGTATGCCCGTATCCTGCTTTAGTGTGCGTGCTATCAGGTGCATGCTGTGTGGAGGACCGGTTGAAACAATCAGGTCAATCTTATTATTTTTTAACCACCGATTTAGAAATTTAATGGATGGCTTGATCCAGAATACACGCGCATCAGGAATGAAGAAGTTTCCCCTGATCCAAATGCTGATTCGATCTGCTATGCCGGCTTTTTTCTTTTCAGTCAGAAAGGCTGTTTGGATGCGCTCTCCCTTCTTGCGTCCGGTGAAAAATTTATATAGGTAATAAGGTTCCCACACTTTGGTTTTAAGCGTTAAGATTCCTTGTGGAATTTCATAAACCAATGAAGGGTCATTTGCAGGTGATTCAGGATTTTCAGGCGTGTAAATAACAGGCTCCCAGTCAAAATCACGCAAATATTTTGTAAATTTAAGCCAGCGCTGCACTCCTGCACCTCCTGAGGGAGGCCAGTAATAGGTTATGATAAGAACCTTTTTCAACTGTTCTTTGTCTTTGAAGGTTTGATAAGCCAGCTGCCTATAAATCCTAAGCTTAGAAGTATCAGAATTAATGAACTGGCGAGGCTAATTTTTTGACCAACGGACCAGACGCGAGGTTCAAATTTCATCTCAATGATGTGCTCTCCTTTAGGGAGTTGCAGTGCACGTAAAATATAGTTTGCACGCAAAATGGGTATTGGCTCACCATTTAAATAGGCATTCCAGCCTTTAGTGTACCAGATTTGTGAAAAAACCGCTAACCCGGGCTCCTGGAGGCTGGCTTGGTAGGTCAGATGGTTGGGAGCATAATCAATCATGTCAATAAATGCATTGGTGTCCATCCCTGGGCTAAATCCAACCAGCAGTTTCTCAAAATCATTATGAATCACAGCAGTATTGCGTAAATCAACCTTGGCCAATGCATCAATTTCATCGTTCGGGTGATCCACGTGGTGTATGTGCTCAACAAACCAGGCATTCCCCAAGCCATGCCTGTTTCGCAATGGTTCTGCTTCGGGATGGTATATGATAAATCTTGTATTGAGCATATTGAGTACCTGAAGCTGTGCCATATGGTTGTTGATGGCATTTAAGTTGGGGTTGTTACGTAAGGTTTCCGTCAAAGAACCGATCTCAGCCTGGAGGTGATGGTCAATGATATCCTGATAGCGCTGCAGCTTGGCACCATGATATCCCCCGATGGAATGATGAAAATAGGAGGTTGTAGCATCATTGAACGTGCTTGTAGATATGTCAAGAACACGATCTCCTGTTTTGGTTTCACGTAAAATATCCTGGTTAGCCTTGCTGGCCTGAAATGGTGTTTCAACCCTTCTTTTTGGTATAAAATCAGACTCATTGACGTAACGGCGGGCAATGGTTGCCATGTCTGCAAGAATTAGCACGAAAAGGGCAATAGTTAGGTAGTTTTGTTTTAACTTATTTATAACAAATGCATAGACCAAACCTGCAGCCAAAGTAATGTAAATGAAAGAGCGTAAGGCATCTGCTTTGAAAATGGCTGCTCTTACAAGTTCAAGTTGTGATATGAATAGGTCATACTGAGCCCTGTCAGCAGGATTTGAAGCCTTAAGTTGCGTAAACTGTTCTTGCTCCATACTGCTCAGGAAATTAAAAAACAAATTGGGAAACATATAAAATAGCAGAGCCAACCCACCGGTTAGGCCATAGGCAAGGTAGAAGTACTTTTTGTTTTTTGTGATAAGATCTGGATTTTTGAATATGGCATATAAGCCCATGAAACCTAATAAAGGAATGGTCAGATCGGCTATGACCAACGTCATGGAAACTGCCCTGAACTTATCATAACCAGGTATATAATCAAGGAAGAAATCCGTAAATGGCATAAAATTCTTACCCCAGCTCAATAAAATAGACAAAACTGTAGCGACTAGCAGTATCCATTTGTATTTTCCCTTTACAACGAACAGCCCCAAAACAAACAGAAACATCACAATGGCTCCTGCATATACCGGCCCTGAAGTACCCGGCTGATCACCCCAATAAGCATTTGACTGGGCAATACTCGGTCTGAAATTCCGGTCAGCGTGATCAAGTGCTGGGTGATTGTTCCCAATGAGTGCCGATCCACCACCTTTTGCATTCGGTATAAGTAACGACCAAGTTTCGCCTATGCCGTAACTCCAATGAGTAATATAGCTGCGATCGAGTCCACGCGTTTGATCATCTGTATTGTGTTCCAATACGGGCCTGCCCCTCATGCTTTCTTTTCCGTATTCATAGGTGCCGTAAAGGTTGGTGCCGTGGGTGAGTGTAGCAAGTGCAGCTGCAGCAATCAGGACACCGGTAGCCTTTGTAAACAGAGGTAATTGCTTGTTTTTTAAAGCGTCAAACAGTTGAAACAAGCCCAAAACAACGATGATTAGCAATAGGTAGTAAGTGATCTGAAGGTGGCCTGCTTCCAGTTGAAGCGCCAATGCCACTGCTGCCAACAAACCTCCTTTGATAACTTTTCCGTTGTAGGCCATGATGATGCCGGCAAGAACAGGGGCCATATAACTGATGGCGTAGGCTTTGGAAGTATGCCCTGCACCCAGTATAATAAAAAAATAGGAGGAGAAACCATATGCCAATGCCCCTGCTATGCTTAACCATGGGTTAACGCCCAAGACAAGCAGAAGGATGAAAAACCCGATAAAATACATGAACACTGCATTGGCAGGGAATGGCAACCATAAGGTAATTACTTTTTTCACATGTCTGATCAAGTTGCCGGTATAAACTACTGAAATTTGCCAGGCTGGCATACCGCCAAACATGGAGTTGGTCCAAAGCGGTTCTTCCCCGGTCTGTTCCCTGAAATCCATGATCTCTTTCGACATTCCTTTATGCATTTTAATGTCATGCATGTTCAATCGTTTGCCTTCGAGCAATGGATTGAAATAAACATAGGTGACCACAATGAACAGCATGATGGCTGTCAGATAAGGAAGCATTCCCTTCCAATTGATGGATTTCAACTCCATATTATTCGGTTTTATTATTGTCTTTTATTTCCTCAAAATCAACGTATTCTCCAACGTCAGGATCAATTTTGGGCTCATCCTTTTGTGATTGCCTGACCTTCATGCCGCCTTGTTGCTGCTGTGTTTTTTGATTGTAGTCATGCATGTTGCGCTGCATATTGCGGATATAACGTTTAACAAACCAAGGCAGCACATACCTGATTGCCAGCTTGAAAAGGTAAAAGATTAGAATGATCCAGAAAATGATGAGAAGCAGCGTTTCCATGAAAAACCAGCCTGTTGTTAGAATTACACTTGATGCGAAATTACATTTTTTTGATGATAACCTTAGTGATGAGCCGCTCGATTTATGGCTGTTAAATTTGGTGATAGTGATGAAAGGCTGCAGTTGTATGCCAAACAGAACGGGCATAAACAAAAAAAGAAGGCAATGTAGTCATCACCTTCTGATATCTTTATTGAATACAAGCAATCTTTCCTGACTATTGCTCGTCAGAGACGGTTAACTTTTTCCTTCCTTTAGCACGTCTTAGCTTTAAAACCCTTCTTCCATTGGCTGTTGACATCCTTTCTCTGAAACCGTGCTTGTTTTTACGCTTTCTGTTCGATGGTTGAAATGTACGTTTCATCTTGAATCAATTTTGGGAGTGCAAAGGTATAGATTATTTCTGTTTATCCAAATAATACCCTCACATTTTATTATTAAGTCAATGAAATGCTTATCTATAAATGTAATCCTGAGTATATTTTTAATAAATCAAGCAGCATAATCAGAAAGCCCGATTGAAGAAAGTTTCCGGATCCTCTTTTAAGTCCTTCAGCATAAATACAAAAACACGCTTAGCCGGTTTATTCATCCGCATGATCGTAATGGTATCTGATGCTATGATTTCGGAGAATAAGCCTGTATAAACCTCTTCGGGATGTTTATAGTTTCGACTATCAGTGAGGTACCAGTAATTTTCTCCTAAAGAGAAACCTCCCCGGGCATCATTAATCCAATTGTATTTATTGATCCGGTCGAACCTGCCAAGTCCAAGCAACCGGAGTTGAAGCGGCCGGGCAAGGTAATAGTCATATTTAGAGGCTTCAAACCAGTTTTCATTGACCATGGCATCGGACTCGCTCATTTCACCCTTGCTTATTTTGATTTTTCTAATTTCTTGAAAAGCAGGTAGAAGTGGGCGAAAGCCATACATATCAAGTGTAATATCATGGCGTCCAAGCCGATGATAAGGATTGTTATCCTGCATGGGGATGAATCCGAATTTAATCTGCAAACTTCCCAACAGAAGAAATAGAGCTAAGAGCAGAATGGCTGCCTTGACCACTTTGGGTACACCTATTATTGTATTAGCCCGGAAGTACTTACCGGATGTAATGTGAGCAGCTGCCAGGATCAGTAAGCTGTTATAGGCGGGACCGGTCCAGTGGGGTAAGGTGGCTCTGAAAAGAGCGAAAACAAGAAATAGCATGATCAGCGGTAGAGACATCAGCAATATCAATCGTTGAGTGGTTAAATAGTTGGATGAACGACCTTTGAATGCAGCAACAATGGCCATAATGATCAAGGCTACATTGATAGGATTATTATAAAAAATCTGACCGAAGAGTTCTCTGAAAAAGAAGTCAGGTCGCAGGCCTGCTTCAAAAATGCTTACCCTGCTTCCATGATAGGAAAAACTCACAAATTCATTTTGGTAGTTCCAGATGACCACAGGCAGAATGAATACAGCTGAAATTAATACTGAAAAGTAAAGCACTGGTTTTTTTAACCATGATCTGTCGAAACTTAATACATAAAGCCCAAATCCGATCCATAGAAAAACACCTGTGTATTTTGAAAGCATAGATAGCCCAATGGTGACACCCAGCAAAATAATCAAATTCCGTTTCCTGCTTTCGCCCGCACTTGCAGAAACAAATCTTAGCATGAGGTAAACGGAAAGCATCCAGAAGAGGTTCTGTGGGGTGTCGGGCAGAATGAAAACACCGGTGAGCACAAAAGCATATACTGATGCATTATAAAGCAGGGCAGCAACAAACCCTGTTTTGGTATCACTTACGAGCTTGCCTGATAGGTAAATGATATAGGTATTTATGCCCATAAAAACCACTGAAGATAATCGGATAAAAAATTCAGAATTGAATTTCAGGTTTAAGCTTAATACTTGAATGATCCATCCCACCATAGGCGGATGGTCGTAATGACTCCAGTCTGGATATAAAGCATAAGTCCAGTAATATACCTCATCGTTGCCCAGTTCAAGCCAGGCTGCCAGGAATGCCCTGATGAGTGTACTGATGCCTATCAGTATGAGCAGCGCTTTTTTATAGTCTGGCTCTGTTCGCATTGACGTTTATTTGATTTCTGATCTTGTTGATTTCCTCAGTTGCCATTTATAGATAAAGCGCAGTAACAGAACAATAATAATAACGTAAACACCTCTGTACAAGGCTGTTTTTGTTTGGTCAACACTGGCTATCCTTTGCCGGACAGGTTCAGCTGCAGGATGCCTGGTAATGGGATTCAGATACATGATTGAACCATCGGCAAACTCAATCTCAGTCCTTATATAGGTATCCACAGGCTTGATCTGGTAAAATGCATTTCTGCCACCTGAGGCTTCATGAACCAGTTTACCGCCTTGTCCGATAAACCTGAAAGCCACAGCTTCTTCACTTACCCTAACTTTCAAAGTGTCAGTAGATAGGGTGGCTTTAATGAGTGTCGGGATGTGTTTTGATCTTTCTATTTTCAGATGCATTGGTTCATCATCAACACGAAAAAAATCCATGCCATAGGCTTTTCCTCTTCCGAGCATATCCACAATGGTTTCACGTTTCATATCCGGTGCGTTGATCATGGTAAAGCGCCGGCCCACCTCGTTGCTGTTAGTCACATCATGAGCGTCATCATTTGCAAGCATATACACCAGATGGCCATGCGAAAGGGCCATATCCCAATGTCCGGTCGAAACCCGCATATTGGTAAGCACCTCCATGAGCGGGTAGTCACTAAGGTATTTCATGTCCTCCAGCTGGTATCCGCTACGTAGAAGGGGATGTGCAAGTGCCACCAGGTCACAGTGTTCGTTTAGTTTATCAATTATGCCTTGCTTATGACTTAAGTTTTGATAAAAAGGATAGTCGGTCCACAATACTTTTTCAGCACCTATACATACCTGGTGTGTTTTACGTATGCCATACCCGTGTTCATAGGTAGGTATAAATCGCTCAGATTCCTTGCCATGGTAATTGATTCTCTGATAGTCGGAGGTGGCCACATAATCATATCCCAGCAAGTGGTAAATACTGTCAATCATCTCATTGGTATTATCACGCCCATCGGTGATGCCGCCCCATGCACGCGATTGCACCTGGAAATTGTATTTGCGCCAGTTTTCCGGGTCCATATCCTGATAGGGATTATACAGAAAAGAACCTGCAAAGGGCTGCGGTTCACTAAATTGGTAGACAGGTGCTGTGAGATAAAATATCAGTAGAACGGCAAAAAAGATCAACAACAGGTATCCCACTGCTTTCAGCAACCAACGTATGAAGAGCATGAGGCCTTTTGCGGTATTCATTTAGCTTTGTTTTGCTGCAAAAATAGTGTTTCTGCTGGTGTTGTAACGAACTGATTGGTCTGGACCTGTATCCGGGCTTGGCCATTTATGCTAAAGACCACCAAATTCCTTAAGTGCTTTTTTACGCACGATCAATTTAATTGCTTTCGGAACAACCTCAAAGTCAAGTGGTGAAGTGCCAAGTGATTCGCCATCGGTTTCAAGGTAAATAGAGTGACGCGGTGTTGAAGTAATGGAAATACGCTTACCACTATATGTTTCAACTTCTGGCATATGTATGAATGAACCGTCATACAGATTTTTGATGTTCGAGACGATTCTGAATTTCGTTGTTTTCCGAATCAGGGTCATATCAAGCAATCCATCATCCGGTATGGCGTTGGGGAGTTGCATCATGCCTCCTCCGTTGTATTTGCAGATGCCAATACTCATGCTGAACACCCTGCCATCAAAAACTTGTTTTCCGTCAACAATGATATTGAGTTGGGTGTCTTCATACTGAAATAATCCGGTTAGCAAATTAAAGAGGTATACAAATGTACCGCCTCGGCCTTTGGCCTTCATGAGGTTGGTTTTTTTTGCAACAAGTGCATCATAACCCATACCCGCCATATTTACAAAATAGCGGTATCCTTCCGAGGAGTCATAACGATATTTTACTTTGCCGACATCTTGTAAAAAAGTTCTTTCTTTGCGTAAAATTTTAACAGCCTTCTTGTAATTCTTTGGAAATGAATACATGCGGGCCCAATCATTTCCTGTTCCAACTGTAATCATCCCCAAGATGATTTCGGTTTCCTTGTATCTTTTTTGTTGAAAAATTCCATTCACCACCTCATTTAGCGTCCCATCACCACCCACAGCTATGATCTTACGATAGCCTTTTTCCTGAATCATGAACCGGCTGAGTTCGATGCCATGAAAAGGTTTTTCAGTGAAAACCACATCAAAGTTAAACCCATAATGGGTGAGCAGATGATTTATCTCAGGCCAGTCTTTTTCGCCGGCCCGCAGACCAGCATTTGGATTCACAAGAACAAGCCATTCAGCAGGTTTAGTGTTTTTAGCCATAGACTGGATTATTGGTTTATCTTATACTTTGTCAAAAGGTCCTGATAATATTGTATTGTACGATTAGCTGTTTGAGTGTGTGAAAAATGAATGACCTTCTTACGGGCATTGGCACAAACAAGTTTACGTAATTTGTCGCTCATAATGAGTCGTTCCACTTGTCGAGCTAGTGTCCTATCATCCCCAACTTCAGCCAGCAAACCTGTTGTTTCGTCGTCAACAAGTTCGCTGATACCCCCTGCTTTGGTTGCTACTACAGGTATTCCCAGATAAAAAGCATCCAACAAACTTGTGCCCAGACCTTCGGTTTTAGAAGTCATTAAAAATATATCCAAACCTGGCAGTAGTGCTGGCAGGTCATTCCTGAAGCCGGTCAAAATTATACTTTTTTTTAGATTGAGTGATGCAATCCGGTTTTCAACCTGCCTGCGCAAAGGCCCATCACCCATGATCACAAAATGCCAATCAGGATGCCGCAGCAATAGCCTGTGGGCTGTCCTGATGAAAGTGTCATAATCCTTATGTGGTGCTAATGCTGCGGTGTTACCAATAAGGATGGCATCGCCGGCAAGACCCAGTTCATTTTTGAGCTGACTGCGGTTGTTTAGGTAATTGTCAAATCGACTGAAGTCGATACCGCTGTAGATCGTGATTGCTTTTTCTTTGTGCTTGAGATCTTTGATCAGGATTTTTCTAATGGCTTCGGACACACAAATATACCCTGCTATGGTTTTATAATTGTATTTATGCCTTGACAACCAGGATTTACCTATTGGGAAATCAACACGGCGGTGTACAATGATGGGGCTCTTATTTCCGAAAAAAAGTGCTGATAAAAACGCAATAGTGTGGGCATGGCTGTCGTGGCAATGGATCAATGAAATACGATGGCGTTTACACTGTTTTTTTATACTTGATGCTGCCAGGTATAGGCCGGGAAAACGTTTCCTGAAAGTATGATGCAGGATTTTATGGTGCTCACAATGAGATTGCATTACTGAACCACGGGCACAAAACACGATATTATTGCATGAATTTTTATTTGCCTTGATGAGGTTGGCCAACTGTTGCTCACCCCCACGCCATGAAAGAGCTGTTGATACATGCAATATGTTCACGTATTGAAATTTAATTTCTATAATTAAAGGACCTTGTGGCAAATGTACCACAATCGCTGAAAACAACAACCCCCGACTGCAGCTTTTCAAATTGCTTTAACAGTTCATTCTCTTAACCCTTTAATTCTTTGATAATGAATGGTATGATATTAATATTTCACAAAATATGGAGACCTACACCATGGAGCTTAAGTAGGACTAATAATTATGGAACTTTTGGTTACAGTACAGAAGCAATCAGGAGGTTTTGGCTTGCTGATTGAGCTCTCGCAATAATTTATATTTCAAATACTTAGATTTGGCTGAATACTTTGCGATATGCCAGCCATGTTTTCCTTCAACCAGACCGAGTTGGAAAAAGTAACTTTGAATAAATTTATAGACTGGGGACAGGTATTCCATCAGGACTGGTGCTTTTTCTCCTTTTTTATGTAGTGCATGAGCGCCCAGCCTGGCAAAATTATGTACCACCTTGATGTGTTCATCAATGGTATTGATGGAATAATGCAGCAGATCTCCTTCTAAATGAATTGGTTTGATGGTTCTGTGCGTAAGGAGTTTGTCGTGTGGATTGGTCCCTCCCCAACTGGCTTGCTCCTTATTTACAAGCCTGATTTTTTTATCAGGATACCAACCGCCGTGACGTATCCACCTGCCACAATAACGGGTGAGCCGGTTCATGCTGTATGCATTTTTGAAGCCTGACTGCTTTTCATTCAGGATGGATTCCTTAAGTTCAGCTGAAAGCGCTTCATCAGCATCCAATGCAAGCACGTGTTTGTGTGCACATAATGAAAGGGCATAGTTCTTTTGTTCAATATGTCCTTCGAATGGATGGGTGCTGAAATTGACTCCATAGCTTTCACATATTTCAGACGTATCGTCAGTTGAGAAAGAATCAACTACAACAATTTCATCTGCTACAGCCTGAACAGACTCCAGGCAACGGCCTATGTTTCGTTCCTCATTAAGGGTGATGATGGCTACTGAGAGTTTATCCATTGTGCACGTAGGGTGTCAAAATTACAAAATCATGCAGGGCATGTATCATTTTCGCCAAAAATAAGGAGAAAACAGTATGAGAACAGTAAACAGCTCCAAGCGACCTATTAGCATGAGGAAAGAGAGAAACCACTTTGTGATATCCGAAAAGAAAGCATAATTATCGACCGGTCCAACTGATCCAATTCCTGGGCCAATATTACCCAAACTTGCTATGGATGCGCCTATCGAGGTTTCAAAATCATAGCCCATAAACGAAATGATAATGGTGGAAAGGCCAAAAATTAAAATATACATCAGGAAAAAGGCCATTACTTTATAAATGATGTCATCGGTCACACTCTTTCCATTGTATTTAAGTGGTAAAATTGCATTGGGGTGTATGGCACGACGCAATTCCAACCAGGAATTTTTGATAAGCATCACCTGACGGATCACTTTCATGCCACCACCGGTGGATCCTGCGCACCCCCCCACAAACATGACTATAAAGAGCAACATCCACAATACACCTGGCCAGGCTAAATAATTTCCAGTGACAAATCCCGTGGTAGTGAGTATTGACACCACCGTAAACAATGATTCCCTGAAAGATTGTTCCAATGAATAATGCTTGTTAATAATAAGTCCGGCAGCAATGATGAAAGATAACACCACAATGATCACCAGATAAGACTTAAATTCCTCGTTTCGGGCTACTTTCTTCAGTTGGCCATGCATGGCAAAATAGTGTAGGGTAAAATTTGTACCTGCCAATATCATAAACAAAGTGATCAGGTAATGTGTTGTAGGTCCGAAGGCTGCTATGCTGGCATTTCGGGTTGAAAAACCACCTGTTGCCATGGTGCTGAATGCATGGTTTATTGCATCAAAAAAATCCATCTCGCCTAAATAGAGTGCTCCGGTTAACATTCCTGTGAGGATTACATAAATACCCCAAAGTCGCTTGGCTGTGGCAGTAATTCGCGGATGAAGCTTGTCATATGTGATGCCCGACATTTCTGCCATAAAAAGCTGCATTCCTCCGATTCCCAGTAGAGGTAAAATGGCAACTGAAAGCACAATAACACCCATACCGCCAAGCCAATGTGTCAGACTTCTCCAGTATAACAGGTCTTTTGGTAAGGTTTCAATGTCTTCTAGAATGGTAGCTCCTGTGGTTGTAAATCCTGACATGGTTTCAAAAAATGCATCCACAAAACGTGGAACTTCTCCACTGATAATAAAGGGCAACGAACCGAACAAAGAGATGATCAACCAAGAAAAAGTTACAATAATATAACCTTCTCTTTTGCCTACCAATTTACTGGACTTACGGTTAGAAAGCCAGGCAATCGTTCCGATAACAATGGTGATGAGAGCAGATAACGGAATGCTGATGCAATCAGATTCACAAAATATATAGGTGAATGGTAAAGCTGTCAACATGAACAAGCCTTCTATGATCAGTAGGAATCCTATAATGCGTATGATCAATCCCGTATTGATACTCCTCATGAAACTCTTCATGATGCAAATATTGGAATTAAGTAGTTAACGGAAAAACTTCTCGACTTTATTCATAGCATGTGGGAGGGCAAAGACCACCACTTTATCATCTTCATTGATTTGCATATCTGCACTTGCAATAATACTCGTATTATCTCTTACAATTCCGCCAATGATTGCACCTGCGGGGAAACCCAGCTTTCCTATTGGCCGCTTGGTAACGGTTGATCTTTTGCGTGCGACCATTTCGAGCACATCTGCATCTATGCCACTAAGGCATTTTATGGAAGTCACATCGGCTCCCATGGTAAATCGGACCATATATCCGGCAGCAATCAGCTTTTTGTTAATGATGGTATCAATACCAATATTTTGAGAAAGATCAATGTAATCGATGTTTTCAACCAATGCGATCGTTCGCTTAACACCTAATTTTTTTGCATGCAGACATGTGAGTATATTCGTTTCAGTGCTATCAGTCAAGGCAACAAAAGCATCCATGCGCCTGATGTCTTCGTCTTCAAGCAATTGAATGTTTCTTGCATCTCCATTAATAACAAGTGTGTTATCAAGATAGTCGGTTAAGGCAATGCATCGATCCTTGTCAATGTCAATCAGTTTGATATTTAACTCTTTATCAAGATTTTTTGCTGTAAGCCGACCAACCCTTCCTCCGCCAACAATCATGAGATTGTGTATTTCAAATGTCATTTTTCCACCTAGTGACAGCAGCTGGGTTATTGCTTCTGGTTTTGTGATGACATAAACCAGGTCGTTGGGTAAAAACATATCATCCCCTTTGGGTATAAAAGTCTCACGCTCACGATGTATGGCTACAGCCCTGAAGTCGAGCTGTTCATAATTTAGAGCGATTTCATTCAAGGTTTTATAAACCACTGGTGCACTCTCTTCCAGCTTAATCAATATCATCGAAAGTTTCCCCTCCGAAAAGTCAAATACTTCGGTAGCAGCAGTCTGTTTGAGCAGGCTGATAATTTCGTGGGCAGCTATATCTTCCGGAGAGATAAGTGCGTCAATACCCAATTCAGTATAGATCAATTGATTTTTCGGGCTGAGGGTCTCCATGGTGTTTACCCTTGCTATCACCTGTCGTGCGCCAAGTTTTTTTGCCAGTATTGCGGTCATCAAGTTAATCTGCTCTTCATGCAAGACCGATATGACCAGGTCTGCATTCTTGACATGAGCCCTTTTGAGCACCTCCAATGATGTAGAATCACCTGTTATGGTCATCAGGTCAGTATTGGATTCAACCATTTTAAGAAGGTCCTCATGTGGATCAACAATGGTGATATTGTGGTTGTTGTTAGACAATGCGTGTGCCAGGTGCAAACCAACTTCGCCATCACCGGCTATAATAATGTTCATTACTAATATGAGTTAAACTTCGAGGGGGCTAAATTATATCTTTTTAGGATTGGTTACAAATGAAATAAAGGAATGTAGTATGAATGGATCGACTCAATAACATGATCTATATCAAACAGATAGATCAGAAACGTATTAATACTTAATACTAAACTGGTCCCAATCCATTCCTACGTTGAATTTTGCCCGAAAAGAGCTGAGTTCTGTATGGCTTATGCTTGCCTCAATGATAGCTTCGGTATTTGATTTTGCACTGGCAATGATTTGTCCTTTGGCATCAATCAGGCATGAATCACCAGCATACTCAATACCCAGGCCATCTTTACCAATTCTATTGACACCAATTATATAGGCTTGGTTTTCAATTGCACGGGCAATAAGCAATTGCTTCCATGGGAGCGCTCGTGCTGCCGGCCAATTTGCTACGAATAAAGCCAGGTCGTACTCAAAATTGCCATTTTCATAAGTATTTTTACACCACACAGGGAAGCGCAGATCGTAACAGACCATTGGTCTGATCTTCCATCCTTTAAGCCTTGTTAGAAGATGAGAATCACCAGGATTGATCCTTTCATGCTCACCTCCCATTCGAAATACGTGTCGTTTATTGTAATTGCGATGACTTCCATCAGGCCGCATCCAGATCAGGCTGTTATGAAACTGTTCGCCGCTTTCCATGAGCATGCTGGCACAAATGACAGCACCGGTATTGGCTGCCTTGTTTTGCAACCACTGAAAACTTTCGCCGCCAGGTTTTTCTGCCCATTTATTGGGATCAACCGGAAATCCGGTATTGAAGGTTTCGGGCAATATGATCAAATCTGGTTGCGATTGGATCCGGTCGATAAGCCTGTCGAAATGGACCCTGTTTGCAGCCGGGTCCTCCCAGAAAAGACTGGTCTGAATGAAAACGATATTTAGATCCTGCATAGTATTTCACTTGCTTTATCCAGGGTTTGCTCCGTTTTGGCAAAACAAAACCGAAGCAATTGTTGATTTAAATTATTATGATAGAACGAGGCAACTGGAACAGCAGCTATCTGATGTTCCTTCACCAACCATGCTGCAAATTCCATTTCAGGCATATCACTGATTTGACTATAGTCAAGAAGCTGAAAATAGGTGCCGTAGCATGGCACTACACCAAAACGAGATTGCGTTAGCTTGTCAGCAAAATAATCACGTTTTTGCTGGTAAAAAGCGCCCAGGTTTTCATAATTTGCCGGATCAGCTAAAAAGTCAGCGATGGCATATTGTATGGGAGTATTGCTTGCGAAAACCACGAATTGATGTAGTTTGCGGTATTCTGCCATTAGATTGGCGGGTGCCAACACAAATCCTGTTTTCCAGCCGGTTGCATGAAAGGTCTTCCCAAAGGAGCCAACAATCAGGCTTCTTGACAACAGATCCGGTAATTCACAAGCGCTGTAATGCTTTTTGCCTTCAAAGATGAGATGTTCGTAAACTTCATCACTCAATACAATGATGTCGCTGTCGCGGGTCAGATTATCAAGCCGCTGCAGGTCATACCCATCGATCAAGGTCCCTGTTGGATTGTGGGGGCTATTGATGATTATCATGCGTGTGCGGTTGCAGATGTATCTGGCCACTTCATCCCAGTCGATTCTAAAATCAGGTGCTTTCAGGCTGACATGTTTGACCAGGCCACCGCATGCTTTCACCGAAGGGGCATAACTGTCGTAGGCAGGTTCGAAAATGATGACTTCATCATTATCTTTTACAAATGCTGTGATGGCCGTATTCAAAGCTTGTGTTGCCCCCGCAGTAATATTAATTTCGTCCTGCCAATCGTATTCTATACCATAGGCAGACCGAACCTTGTGTGCAATTGCCTGCCTTAACTCAGGCACGCCGGGCATTGGAGCATATTGGTTAAAGCCTTTTTTCATATAATGATTCACCCGTGCAATTAACTTCTGATCAATTGTAAAATCAGGAAAACCTTGTGATAAATTCACTGCTTTGTTTTCGACAGCTAGTTTTGACATGACGGCAAAAATGGATGTTCCTGTTTGTGGTAGTTTTGAATGCAGGTGGCCCTTGAATTCTAGCATGATTTAGTTTTTGGTTTGTTACACAAATATAACATTAATTGCTGATATATATTGCAGACGATGCCATGTGCTTAAAAGGTTGCAAGCAAGCTGAACCCCTTTTACTTTTAATATTTGTTTGGCATTCACTCCATATTCTATTTGAGTTGTTTGATGCCCTTCCGAGTCACAGTCTTGGATTCTTTAGCGATTTATCTGTACTTTCGTGTTTGTTGATCCGATAAATATTAATGATGTTCATTATTTATACAAATACCTGTATATCAAATAAATGTATTAAGGTTTGCTTCTTTACATCACTATTTGTATTAATGGGTTTTACAACAAAGGCTTTCGCCCAGCAAGAATACGCATGGTGGAATGAAAAGCATAATTGGGACGGGCATATGCATTGGTCAAGAATGATGCGAATATCTCCGGGCTATATGGGTCCAAATGCCTTGCCTGTGCCACAAATGCTTGACGGCCGCATCCCGGAGCGGAATAGGTCGGAGATCGGTTTTTCAAGTTTTCATTCCCTTGGTGAGATCACACTAAGTAGCTTTGGAAATGTATTCTACTCCATAGCTCAAGGCCTTGCATCCTTTGAAGTGAACCACATTTTTTTGGAATATTATAAAACAGACACCTTGCTTCGTGATGAACGCATTGCCAGAAGCGAACATGTGGAAGGCTGGGCGGTTGGCGACCTGAGCGTCACCACAACACTTACCCTGATCAAAGACCGCAAATGGCCTGATATGGTCCTCCGTGCCGGTTTCAGAACCACATCAGGCAGCAAACTTAGCGATGCGCGATACACCGATGCCCCCGGTCACTATTTTGATCTTAGTTTTGGAAAAAACCTGTGGGAGAATGAGGCCCTTGACCAAAGCATTCGGCTTTTCTGGTCAGGAGGAATTTATATCTGGCAGATTTCATACCCTGACAATCGGCAAAACGATGCAATACTTGCTGGCATTGGCCTGTCGTGGAACAAAGGCAATCATCTGCTCAGTGCCGAAACCACAGGCTATTTTGGATACCGCAATGAACGTGACCAGCCTATTGTACAGAGAATTCGCTATCAGTACAGTTTTGATCGGATCGGACTGCGCGTTTGGTATCAGAAAGGGCTACATGATGTTTACCACCATAACCTTAATATTTCCATTGTCTATTTCTGGTAGCTAAGCTCATTTTTGAATTTGTATAAGATTTAAGCTTAAAAACTCAGAAGACGATTTCATGAGCAATTACGATCTGTCAACAGGCACGATTTCAGCTTGTTCGGACAAGTGAACATGATAATGTTGATAACTAAGGTACAGTTGTGGTAGGTTTTCCCCCAAAAGGGATATTAACTTTACGGCAGTTTAGTTAAGTGCTGTTGATTATGCCTGTTGCCAAATCCAAATCCAAGAAAATATTTGTGCTTGATACCTCTGTGATCCTTTATAATCACAATGCGATCAACAATTTTGATGACAATGATGTAGCCATACCGATTACTGTACTTGAAGAGCTGGATACTTTCAAGAAAGGCAATGACAACATCAACTATGAAGCCCGGGAATTTGTCCGTTTTATGGATCGGATTTCGGGTAAGTATACCATGAAAAACTGGCGCCGGCTGAATGGTCCCGAAAAAGGCAGGTTTAAGGTATTGATGAATGATAACAGCAAAACAGATGCCCGAAAAATATTTGGTGCTGACAAACCCGACCATCGCATCATCAATGCCGCACTCAAGCTCAGTGAGGATAATCCTGACCAGAAAGTTATCCTGGTAACCAAGGATATCAACCTGCGTGTAAAAGCCAAATCATTAAGCCTGCAGTCAGAGGATTTTGAAACAGGCAAGGTCAAAGACCTCGAATCACTTTATACCGGTAAATCTGCACTAGATGATATTGACCCGGAAGTCATAGACAAGCTTTATCAGGAGGGTTTCTGCAGCCTCGAAGATATTGGCCTCAATAGTAGTATTCCAAATCATTACTATATCCTGAAAAGCCCGAAAAGCTCGGCACTGGGATTTTACAATCCGGTTACCGATCGCATCGAAAGAATTGAAAAACATCCGGTTTCGCGCATTATGCCACGAAATGCCGAGCAGGTGTTTGCCCTGCATGCCATATTAAATCCTGAGGTGAAGCTGGTAACTCTTCAAGGTATCGCCGGAACAGGAAAAACGCTGTTGGCATTGGCCGGTGCCTGGGAACAACGTCGCGATTTTAAACAGGTTTATCTGGCAAGGCCGATTGTGCCACTCAGTAATAAAGATATTGGATATTTGCCCGGTGATATCAAGTCAAAGCTAAATCCCTATATGGAACCTCTGTGGGATAATATGAAATTCATACAAAATCAGTATGGTGAGGAGGATAAGGAATACAAACGCATCACGGAAGCAATTGAGAAAGAAAAGCTTATTATCACACCCCTGGCATACATACGCGGCCGAAGCATCTCAAATGTATTTTTTATTGTTGATGAAGCTCAGAACCTAACCCCACATGAAATAAAAACCATCATTACACGTGCAGGTGAAAATACAAAGATCATTTTCACGGGTGATATATTTCAGATTGATACACCTTACCTGGATGCCCATTCCAATGGGTTGTCATACCTGATTGATAAAATCAAACATCATGGATTGTATGCACATGTGCGGCTCGAAAAAGGCGAACGATCAGAATTGGCAAATCTTGCTAATGATCTGCTTTGATTCAGTTACCGGATGAGGCACTCATCACTTTTGCAGAAATTATTTCTTTTTCCCGATAAAGCATTTACCTTTACGCATCTTTTTCGCTTCTATTGCTTATGATGCGCCGCTTGACCAGTATTACACTGTTAATTCTATTTGTTTCCCTCAGCAGTTTTGGGCAGCGAATTGGGCCAAACGACCTAACCGTAATCATACCTGACGTCATTGTTCGCGATGTGAACCAGGAAGTTATACTGAGTATTAAATCCGATTCACTTTTTGGACAATTCGAAGGTGTTGAAAAGACGATCTGGCTTAACGGCATGCAAAGATCAGTTGCCTTTACCCAAAACGAAGCTGTATTTCTGTTTGATTTTCCTGAATCGCAATCCCTGACAATTGCAATAGATGATTTTAGCTGGACAGATCAAGTGAGGCCCATACCATTGTGGATGTCGGTACTTCCTCCACTGATTGCCATTATGATGGCGCTCCTGCTTAAAGAGGTCTTCTCGGCACTTTTCACCGGTTTGTTGGTGGGCACAACCATCATTTATTATTATAAAGGCGCATCTTTTTTTGTTGCAGTTTTTAAGGGACTGCTTGCAATTATTGATACCTACGTCATGCAGTCCTTGCTTGATTCCGGCCATCTTTCAATCATTATTTTTTCCATGGTCATCGGGGGCATGGTGCATCTGATCACCCGAAACGGGGGAATGAAGGGCGTTGTAAACCGATTATCAAAATATGCCAATAATTCCCGCTCAGGACAATTGGTGACCTGGGCATTGGGCATCATCATTTTTTTTGATGATTATGCCAACACCCTTGTGGTGGGCAATACCATGCGTCCGGTTACCGACAGGCTCAAGGTATCACGTGAGAAGCTTGCCTATATTGTCGACTCAACGGCTGCTCCTGTTGCTGCCACTGCATTTGTTACCACCTGGATAGGTGCAGAGCTGAGCTACATACAGGATGGATTGAGTACAATAGGATTGGACAAGTCTGCCTACCAGGTTTTTTTCAATTCCCTGGCTTATAGTTATTATCCTTTGCTTGCGCTCCTGTTCATTCCACTCCTCGTTTGGCGAGGTGTTGAATTCGGGCCTATGCTCAGGGCAGAGGCAAGGGCAAAGCATACAGGAGAGGTCCTGGATGAAACCACCTTGCAATCGGGTCAGGATGCAAAAGCCACGGAACTGGAAATGAAAGTGACGCATAAGAAAGCCCGTGCATTCAATGCCATCATACCCGTTCTCATTATAATTTTAGGTACCATTGCAGGTTTGCTTTACACGGGATGGGATGCTGCAGTATGGTCAGATGACACAATGGGTTTCACTTCAAAATTGTCTGCAACTATAGGCAATTCTGATTCATATGCAGCTTTATTGTGGTCATCGCTTTGCGCCATGGTAGCAGCTGTGGCACTAACGCTTTCGCAACGATTGCTAAGTTTGAAAGATACCGTTGACAGCCTTGTTGACGGATTCAGGATGATGCTTACGGCCATTCTAATCCTCACTTTAGCCTGGTCCATTGCCATGGTTACCGATCATATGCATACCGCTGATTTTTTATCGGGCTTGCTGCTCGACCTTTCATTTTCAGCTTACCTGCTACCAGCCATGACCTTTGTGCTGGCGGCACTTGTTGCCTTTTCAACCGGCTCATCATGGGGCACAATGGCCATACTTTATCCGCTTATTCTTCCTGCCTCATGGTTGCTAACTACGAGCTATGGCATGGAGCATGGAGCATCGATGAGTATATTTTACAATGTGGTAAGTTGTGTTCTGGCAGGATCAGTTTTAGGTGATCATTGTTCTCCTATTTCGGATACAACCATATTAAGTTCACTGGCCAGCAACTGCAATCATATTGAGCATGTACGCACACAACTACCCTATGCACTCACGGTAGGAGGGGTGGCTATTTTGTTTGGGACCGTTCCTGCTGCTTATGGGGTTCCGGGTTGGTTTCTGTTTCCATTGGCAATCGTGATATTGTTTTTGATCATTAAGGTTTTTGGTAAGAAACCCCAATCATTCCAATTCTGAGATCAAAACACATCCTGTCTGATATTTCAATAAAGGATGAAATGGACATCATATTTCTTTTATTAAATTTGCCGACTACGATCCATTTCCATGACCTGGTTTGAAGCAACTGTACTTATCCTCTCCGGCATCTTAACCGGATTTATCAATACCCTGGCCGGTGGCGGTTCCATCATTTCTCTTTCCCTCTTCTTGTTTTTGGGTCTTCCTGCAGATATAGCCAACGGCACCAACCGCATAGGGGTGATGGCACAAACACTTACTTCCAGTTTTAATTTTGGTCGGAAAAAAGTACTGAATTTTAAAAGGGGAGCATGGCTGGGAATCCCCGCTGTTGTCGGCTCTGTGATTGGCGCACAAATAGCCGCAGATATCGATCGGCATACTTTTGAAAAAGCAATAGCAATTGTTTTGCTGATGATGATATTTTTTATTGTATTCAAGCCTTCCGTATGGATGGGTAATGCCGAAAAGGCTGAACGCAAACCGGGTTGGATTCAACTGTTCTTTTTCTTTCTGATTGGCCTTTATGGTGGTTTTATTCAGGTTGGTGTAGGCTATTTCTTGTTGGCCGCTTTGGTATTGGTAGCCGGATTTGACCTTGTGAAAGCCAATGCCTTGAAGGTCTGGGTTGTATTGCTTTATACTCCTTTTGCACTGGTCGTATTTATAAAAAACGGACAAGTGGACTGGGCTTTTGGCCTCACACATGCCATCGGAAACATCCTGGGTGCTTATATCGCATCCAATATGGCTGTTAAAAGAGGTTCGGGTTTTGTGAAATGGGTGATCATCATTGTGATCATGATTACATCAGGCCATTTATTAGGCATATATGACTTTACCACAATGTATAAGAATCTGTTCTAAATAAACATCCGTTATGAGAGTTTACAGCCTACCGCTTTTTATGGTTATGCCTTTTGCGATGACCTTTTTTTCATTTATACTTTTATTTTCATGCCAGCCGAAAACAAAAGTAAAACCCGACTTTGTGCTTGTCATACATGGTGGCGCAGGCACAATCACAGAAGATGGGTTAACAAGCAGCCAGGACTCAAGTTATCGGGCCGTCTTAAAGGAAGCCTTGGATGTAGGGGCCGGGATGCTTGCCGCAGGTGGTTCCGCTGCTGATGCCGTTGTTGCTGCTATTGTTATCTTGGAAGATTCCCCCCTTTTTAATGCCGGAAAGGGAAGTGTGTATAATGAGTCTGGTATAATCGAGCATGATGCCTCCATTATGTCGGGTCGTGATCTATCAGCCGGAGCAGTTGGCTCATTGAAGAATATCAAAAATCCTATCATGGCAGCTTATAGTGTAATGACTGATGGTAAGCATGTTTTCATGGTGGGGGAGGGAGCAAGACGGTTTGCAGTGAGATCAGGTCTTGATACCGTTGATCAATCATATTTTTTTGATTCTCAACGCTGGAATCAATATAGACGCACACTTAAATCCAAACATGAGTCGGAAAATCCACTAAGCTCGAAACATGGCACTGTAGGAGCTGTTGCATTAGATAAATTCGGTAATCTTGCAGCCGGTACTTCTACTGGTGGAATGCATTTCAAAAGAGAGGGCCGTTTGGGAGATTCACCTGTCATTGGTGCCGGAACCTATGCTGATAACACATCCTGTGCTGTATCAGCCACAGGGCATGGTGAATTTTTTATCAGAAATGCAGTTGCCTACGACATATCTGCACGAATGAAATACCTTGGCGAATCACTGCACCTGGCGGCAGAATCAGTAGTTATGGACAAACTGGTCGCTCTTAAAGCCGATGGCGGGATCATTGCATTGGATCACCATGGAAACATTGCTATGCCGTTCAACACACATGGGATGTTCAGGGGTTATGTAATTGGAGCTTCTGACCCGGTTACTAAACTATATGCCGGGGAATAACACGATCCATGATCCCTGATTTTATCCATGTCATCTTCCAGGCCCTACCAAAGATCTGCTTAATATAATTTCACAAAACGTTCTGGAATTATTTATTTTAAAGTTTTTCTGATCATTGCCTTAGTCCAACCAATACTATATCAAGTTATGCAATTAGACAAAAAAGGCCGGGAAATAATCCCAGCCTTTTTGTAGTAGCGGGGGCAGGATTCGAACCTACGTCCGCCAGCGAGAGGCGAAAGGATTCGTGCGGTAGCGGGGCTGGCAAATCCACATCAGCTGGGGGTCAGCAGGAGTCGGAATATTCAATTAATAATTTTCTATTGTTAAAACTTTGGATAAGGCGTCTTTGATTCCTTCAAGATTGCTTGAGGAAATTCTTCCAATTTTTCTAATGAATCGTTCAACAGCTATTGACCTAATCTGGAAACAATCAGCAGCTGAGTCTTTTGATAAGTTGTTAATAGTATCAGGTTTTATATAAACCATCCAAGGTGCTATTTCATACTTATCTTTCCAATCTGTCAGTGGGACAATGATTTTTAAGGGAAGTTTACCAAGAGCATTATCATTTACAACAATTGCAGGTCTTGTTTTCTTAATTTCTGCTCCAATTGCAGGATCGAGATTTATTAACCAAATTTCACTTTGTTTCATAGAATCCTTCATGGTCAAGTTGAGTAAAAGCAACCAATTCTTTGTCGTTCTTGTAATCTTCAAGAAGAACATCAGCTGCATCTACCATCCTTTTCCTTGTTTCACTTTCCCTAATTGTTTTTAAGGTTCTTTCAACTATAAGTATTCTCTTACTTATGGGAAGGTTTTTAATTGCTCTAATAATTTCTCTTGTTTCCATCATTAAAATTATTCCGTTCTGCAAAGATAATCTTTATTTAAGTCGAAGGCAATTGGTAAGAGATGCCTGTGCAGGGCAGACGCATCTTATTAACAAGATATCGCCAGCCGGCGGATATGAG
>CALAZZ010000080.1 GCA_937926515.1 uncultured Bacteroidales bacterium
GGAAGCATCGCCTTTGACATGCAGGGAAACGAAATGGAGTTCAAGGCCACCTCCGCCCTGTTTCACTTCCAGATTGGGAAGGAGATTTCCAACAACCTTGCATTATTTGCCGATCTGGGTGGCTTGGGCATGTCCAATCCTGAAGTGAGCTGGAAAGGATCAACCATCACCATGAATGAAGCATCACTGAGTACCGTTGGATTTGGTGCTGGGGTATCCTACTATTTTATGCCTGCTGATGTTTACATTTCAGGTAGTGTGATGTTGGCCAGGGCCACTTTTGAATACAGCAATTCAAGTGGCTCAAGCGAAATGGGACCGGGTATTTTTATATGTGCCGGCAAGGAGTGGTGGGTTGGCAAGAAGTGGGGGCTGGGTGCCAGCCTGTTCTTTGAAGCTGCCATGCTCAAGGATAAAAAAGATAGTAAAGGCAACCAGGCAGAAATTTCATCAAGGATTTTTGGCATTGCCTTTAGTGCCACAATGTTTTAGGTTAAACACGCAAACTATCAATACGCAAAACCATGAAAACATTGGTATGGCTTTGTACTGTTGTGCTTTTGCTAACATTATTCAACACTTGCAAAGAAAAAGAAGACGATATCGGACCTGTACAAGGTCCTGTGGTTGAGTGGATCACAGGTGGCACAACCACCACCTACAGCTATTCAGGTGGGGTGCTTTCAGCTTATTATTTCCATCGAAGCTTTAAAGTCTTGAAAGAGTCAGGTGAGGTCACCATACATGTACAGGTAGCAGATCATTCTGATACCAGGGTAACAGGAGCCTTTCAGGTAGAAAAGGACAAACAGTACAAATTAAGTGTTAAAGCAAGCAAGAGTGGCAGCTCAACGTCAAGTCCGGGAAGCAATTGCATGACAGTTGAGTTTGGTTCGCCCAATAGCTCCACAACCGAGAAAATCACCGTGAACAGTTACCTTGTGCCAGCCTATAACGAATGGATGACCGATCAGTATTATTGTCCGAAGTCACTCAGTTTTGGAGAGATCACCATCAGTGAACCATAGCTGAATGGAGCACGTTGATTCTTGGTAAATATTTCGTAGCCAATGGAATAAACTTCAGTCGGCCCCAATATACAAATCAAAAGCGGGTTATTCCCAGCAAGATAACCGACCGGTGATAGAATAATATTGGCATCAGGTGCAATAAGGTCAAGAATTTTTATGGCAGCGCGATAAATACCACAAAAGCATGGCCACCGCCATCACGCGCGAACGCATCGCAATCCTCAACCGCAAACTCAAACACAAGATCACCATGGATATCGTTGATCTGAAGGACGAACTGGGCAAAGCAAAGGGTACCAGGGTGGTGTTTGGGGTGCCGGTATGAAGTAGTCGAATATGTTTTGCTGTGATGAAAAATATATAAAAATCATTAATAAGTTTGGTTATAACTGAACATTGTATTAGATTTGCAAAAATCTTCAATTATAACTGAACATGATAAAAAGATCACGCTACCTCGAAAAACTAAAAACCTATTCCGGCAAACCTTTCATAAAAGTGATTGCAGGTATGCGAAGGGCTGGAAAAAGCACTTTGCTAGGCCAATACAGGGAGCACCTTATACAAACGGGGGTTGATGAGGGAAGCATTATCCAGATAAATAAAGAGTTGCTGGAATTTGATTTTATTAAGGATTACCGGGATTTATGGAACTACATCAACCGGGAAGGTTCGGGAAAAGGCGGAATAAAATACCTGCTGATTGATGAGGTACAAGAAATTGATCAGTGGGAGAAGGCTGTAAATTCGTTTTTCGCAGAGGGAATTTACGACATTACCATCACCGGCTCGAACGCAAGGATGCTTTCAACGGAACTCACCACCTTGCTTGCCGGCAGATATATAGAGATCGTTATGCAACCATTTTCCTTCATTGAGTTCAGGACTTACAGAAATCAGCAGTTTCCGGATGAGACTATACGCGATTCATTCAGGCATTATGTGAGATATGGTGGTTTGCCGGGCCTTCATAACCTTCCGTTCGATGATGCTGCTGTGTTTCCATATCTGAACGCAATATACAACACTGTGCTGCTGAAGGATGTTGTTACCCGCAATAAGATTCGTGATGTAGAACAACTCGAACGAATAACCCGGTTTGTTCTAACCAACTGCGGAAACATTACCTCTGCAAAAAGCATTGCGGATTATCTTAAATCTCAGCGTTTAAAGATCTCGGTCGAAACGGTACAGAATTACCTGCATTTCCTCACACAGGCTTTTATGATGCATAAGGTAAGACGTTACGACATCAAAGGAAAGCGTTTACTGGAGTATTCCGAAAAATACTATCCGGCAGATCCGGGACTTAGGTTTGGCATTGCCGGATATTCAGATTCTGATATTTCTGGCATACTCGAAAACCTTGTTTTTCTTGAATTGATAAGGCGCGGATACACCGTTTATGTGGGACAATCCAGCGCCCTGGAAATTGACTTCGTTGCCGAAAAGCAGGAAGAGAAAATCTATATACAGGTAGCATATCTCATGAATGATGAAAAAACCATTGAGCGGGAATTTGGCAACCTGATGCAGATCAGCGATAATTTCCCAAAACTGGTTTTATCACTGGATGAATTCTGGCCACAAAACAGGGAAGGTATTATTCGCAGGAATATTATTGATTTTCTTCTGGAAGAATAAGTTCAAACAATGTTTCATTCACAATATCGCTCTATTCAATATCAGCCTCAAACACAGGTTCACAATTGAGGTCATTGATCTGAAAGATGATCAGGGCGAAGCGAGGGGAACAAGGGGCGGTGTTTGGGGT
>CALAZZ010000081.1 GCA_937926515.1 uncultured Bacteroidales bacterium
ATTCTGGTATGACAGAAATTCGACTGAGCGTTTGTTGTTACGGAATGTGGTGTTGGTGGCTTGCACAATGCCGCCCATGCTGTTCCAGTCGTTAGGTTTCCAAAGCGTAACGGCATTAAAGGCGTTTTCGATTAACGCTCCGTTTTTAAGGGTAAGTTTGCCTTGAGGGTTCAGTTCACCGGGCAAGGCAAATTGTGACTCACTTGAATTGCCCCAGACTTGGATACCACCCCATTGGGGGCCGCAGGCATTGGTAATGATACCGCCATCAACGATAAGATGCGCCCCTTGTTCAATTTTTATATTAGCGTTGTAGGGCATGGAAACATAGGCATTTGGTCCTATTATAAGGGTTGCCCCCGGTGCTATCCTTAGGTTGCGGTCGAGCTTTGTTGGGGCGTTCCAGGTGGTATTTGTATTTATAATGATGTCGGTTGTATGGACGCTGTCGCAAGGTAGCGGCATTTCCCACACCCCTCGCCCGTAGGTTCCCGCACGCAAGGTATTGTTTATGAGGTTTATCTCTAGTCCGGTAATGGAGGCATTTGGCAATTCAGAACCCACTCGTTGCCATTCGGTTAACTCGTTGTTGGTATAATACACCCCAAAATCAGTTGCAGTAAAAATCTCCCCTAAAGCACCAGATTGAATGGCCAGTTTTCCAGCTTTTCCGTTGGGGAAATTGCTTTTGGTAATATCTGTGGTGATTGGAGATGAAGGGTTTGTGTAATCAATTAGATAGACCTGGTTTTGGGCATAATTTGCATATACATTTGTCGAAGAAGAATATAGTAGGTAGACCATATTATCGTTATCTGGGTGGTACGCTACATCAGCTATCCCACGTGCATCAGGTATGGTTAATATTTCCCAAGCATTAATAGCTTGCTGTGGCGGGGCCAGTGCGGCAGTATTTTGAATCAAATAATGTGAATCGGAATCAGCACTATCCCTCAGAATAACGCGAGCCAATAGTTTGTTAGGATTGGTGTACGAATTAGCAAATCCTCGGACAAGTATTACTGCTGTGTCCGCATTGAGTAAGTTGCCAAAGTTGGAGATATAGTCATTTTCACCTGTAGCTAATCCCCTGTCAGTGCTTCTGTAAACTTCTTCGTATTGTGTTTGCAGGTCATAGTTGTTGCGGTAAAAAACTGATGGGTTATCTTTATGTAAGATGCCGTAAGAATTCCAAAATGTCCCAGGTGTTGAAGGATTTGGGAGTAGGCTGTTTGTTTCGAAAGCATTTAAACTTAATCTCCAACCACCATTTTGCCAAGAAGCCCACATATTATTTGGGTCTTTGTGGTCAATTAGTGGTTGCATGCCATCGTACCAATATACAACTTTCCAATCGGTTGTCCAGTCAGGCACATAATCACCATCCGTAAGCTTTGTTCCGTCATGGTCAAAACCGGCGATAATATAACCGGGATTGGTAAAAGAGATGGACATTTCTTCAACTTGCCCAACACCGAGGCCATCATATAAAGGTTTAAAATCATAGTTTATGTTTTCAGGCCAATTTTCCTCAATACCACCGTGGGTAGCAATGTATACCTTATTCAACACATAAGGGTGAAATACAACATCTTCAACATCGTGATGAACAGGATTAAGAGGTGTTGGCGTGGTACTATTCAACTGATATTGATTCATGTATATGTTAAATGATACAATCACATTTTCACCATTTACCTGATCCACACCAAAACCATGCCCATCACCGAAGTTAAATGTTTCCGAATAGTTGCCAATGACATGCCAAGTATTTTCTCCAGCAAAGTCATAATAGTAAATACCGCAATAGCCATTGTCCTTGATATGGCAATAAAGATAGTTTGGTTTTCCATTTGATACTTCAATGGTAATGGCTTGTTTAGTTACATCGAAGCCATTTGTGAGGTTTGCATTAGGTTGGTTATCCAATGTGTCCCAATTTTGGCCTTTATCACTGGAGATGAAAATTTTCCAGTCTACAGGATCATCTTTATCACCTAAGGTGCCTGTTACATACAAAACATTGCTGTTCCCCGGTTTAATTTCC
Source organism: uncultured Bacteroidales bacterium (assembly GCA_937926515.1). GTDB lineage: Bacteria > Bacteroidota > Bacteroidia > Bacteroidales > F082 > CALAZZ01. The sequence continues at coordinate 2,048 of CALAZZ010000081.1, forward strand.
AGGTCAAAAAATCTTCCTTGCAGAATGTTTTCCCATTCAACATCTTCAGCTTCGGTTTCATTCAAGTTAGATGTCTTTAAAATACCTTTATTGGTAACTGCATAAAGAATGTTTGCATCATCAGGGTCAATTGCTATTTTATAGATAACAGAATAATAACCTATTGATAAACTGGCCTGATCGGCAATTTACTCCCAATTGAGGCCCTTATTGTAGGTACGGTAAATTCCACCAACCATTCCTATCCAACTACTACGGCCTCTTTTTCCGTTACCACTTGAGGATGCGTACCAGGTATTTTCATCAGTTGGGTGAAAAACAGCACTTCCAACACCAGACCTATCCCATTTTTCAGTGCCTCCACTAACCCAATTTTCCCCACCATTATCAGAATAGTAAAGCCCCCCCGGCAATGAGCCTGCTAGCAAATGCTGCGTAGATTGAGGTGTACCATTATCGAAAATGCAAATAAACTCCATGGGACCAATTCCTTTATTACCATTTAATGTACCGGGGGCATCCCTTATTGGCCCTATCTCTTTCCATGTTTCTTCTGTATAATAGTCGTAGTTTCTTGATGTATTATTATAAAAATTCGCCTCCTTTTCAAAATAGGAGTGAAATTTGCCATCAGGGTATAGTCGTGGTGCCCAATGTTTATCAAACTTCATGAAATTCTTATATTCACCTGCTCCTGAATAGAAAGTTGCTGAATCCATCACGTTCTTCAAACTATCCAGGTATTTGTACATTTGGCTTCTTATGGTGTAATAATTCGTATTGTTATCTATTTGTTGCAAATATGATTCGAGTTGCGCCTGCCCATCCTTTGCTATGAATAAAACCATCAGGGCTAAAGCAGTAAGTTTGCATTTTTTTACAATTTTGGTTATCGGTTTCATTGTGATAAGTTTAAATAAATAATTCGGTTAAATGTTTTGGTGATTACTGATTCCCGTTCATTGTCCCCTAAACGGCTGCTACCCCCCGCGTCCTGCGCTGACAAGGATGACGGTTGTTCGGACGAACCGATTCTTCCCCAGCCAAAAAATATATTTTGTTGTGCAATAGTGGACATATTGTCTTAAGGCTCTACGGCCAAAATGGGGTTCAGAATTCAGCCCTGCATAAAAATATTGTGTCTGAAATACAAAGTCGTGATTGATTGAGGGGGGGGGGTAACACCTTATTATACAGATCATTAC
>CALAZZ010000082.1 GCA_937926515.1 uncultured Bacteroidales bacterium
CAACCGGTGAAAAAACCGATGCTTAAAAAAACCTATCCATACGATACCTTTGAAGAGGCTGTCTCAAAAACCGAGGTAGCCTCTTTTTCATTTTAATCGTTTTTGTAGGATACAGGAATAAAAAGCTGCTGTGATGTTGAATAGTGCGTGCTATGGAGCAGTCTTTCTATTAGCCTCAACAGGATGTAATACATGTTTTTGAGCGAAAACGGACTTAAATTTGCTAAAGTGCACAATTTTAGAAGATTATGAGCAATCGCCAACAAACCAAATTCTACGGATACTTTCTCTAACCCTCTGGTTAGAAATCTTTTAAACCCTCTATTGTGTTTTATCATCCCAAAGACTGGCTCAACATCAACCGGTCGTTTTTTTCTGTGTGCAATTCCCTTTTCGCTCAGTAGGTTTTCCCTTGCTTTTGTGCGCAGCATCAAGAGTTTGTGACTCACTTCAACAATCCTGTTCCCTTTTGATTTGTGGCAGGCACCCCTTAAAGGGCAACCTGAACAATTTGCGGCCTGATAGCGTGATAGTTCTCTTATATATCCAACCCGCGTTTTCTCCTTTACATCTCCTATATAATGCATCACCTGGCCCATTGGGCAGTAGTAGCAGTTCTTGTCCTTGTTGTAGTAAAGGTAGTCAACATGGAAAGCCCTCTTGGGCGGCACCTTGCTTTTTTGGCTTTGGTCAAAATAATTGTCTTTAACGTAAGCCTCAATATTATAGTGGTCCATTAACTCATAGTTCTGCTCTGAGCCATATCCGGCATCAGCAATCAGTTCCCCGGGCATCCACCCGTATGCTTGCTGAAAGGATTCCAGATGGGGCTTTAACGTCATGGTGTCTGCAAGGTTCTGATGGATACTGTAATGGACGATAAACTGGTCATGGGTACTGATCTGGGTGTTGTAGGCTGGCTTGAGCTGGCCATTGAGCATATGGTCTTCTTTCATTCGCATGAAGGTAGCGTCCGGGTCTGTCTTTGAATAGCTGTTTCGCCCATCTAAAATTGCTTCTTTTGACTCGTATTCATCAAGCTTATCAGGCCACTTCTTCCTGGCATAATTGAGCTTTTGTTTAACCTTGGGAGCAACAGGCTTGCCTTTTAAGGCTTGGTCAATCTTTTCAATGGTATCTTTTACCTGCTGGGAATCAACTTCTGTAAAATCAACAGGGGAGGTATCTTGCAGCTCCTGGGAGGCAACTTCCTGAGTGTAATTCCAGAGCTCTTCCAGTTGTTGGGCTATGCGTTCTTTGCTGCGTTTGATTGCCTTGCCCCATACAAAAGTGTATCGGTTGGCTACCGATTCTATCTTGGTGCCATCGGTGTAAACCTGCTGCAGGTCAACATGGCCACTCTCCACCATCAACAGTACCACCTGGCTGAAAATGGTTTTGATCACATCTTTGAGCCGTTCACCCCTGAAACGGTTGATGGTGTTATGATCGGGGTGGACCATCGAGGCCAGCCACATAAAATGGATGTTTTCACGTGTGGCGGCCTCAAGCTTGCGCGAGGAGTAAAGGTTGTTCAGGTAGCCGTATACCAATACCTTGAGCATCATGCGCGGGTGGTAACTTGAACAGCCACATGCCTTGTACTTCTTCATCAGCGGCTTTATGTCGATCCTGTCTACAATATGGCTCACTATACGTACAGGGTGATGGGCCGGAATAAGATCGTCCAGGCTTGGCGGCAGCGCCATCAACTGCTGTTGGTGGTAAGGTTTAAAGGTAGGTTTTCTGCTTTTCATACTGTAAATGTATGAAATTCTATAGAATTGATAATCAGATTTTTAAAGAAAAGTTATCAACAATAAACAGTTAATAATCAAGTATTTAATAAAGTAAAAAGAGGCTGCCTTTTTGAGACAGCCTCTTTTTTTTCGCTAAACAAACCACAAATCAACTCCTTCCTGTTTTCCGGATTGGGCACCCACTTTTTTCTCCATAAAGAATTATTGATCGATGCAATTTGATTTAAATGCCGAGAAGTTTCATTTTCAATTTGGATTGTGGGTTTATCCCAGGGCAAGATAGATTTGCCTGTACTCCGCCAGCCGGCAGGTCGTCCTTTTGCCAAAACAAAAGGACAATAAATGAACCCTTTCGGATTAAAGGGAATCCTATTAATCTGCAAAAAGTTAATCCACAGGGTTGCTTCGCCCCGAAAAGGAGTGCTGCTCACTCCTTTTAGGGACTCGCAAATCCCTTACATTTAAGATGAGTTTGAAGCGATTCGTAATTAATCTGAATGGTTCAATGGATAGACTCTTGTTTCTATAACAGAACGGTCTTTCACCTGGCGCGTTAGCCACAGCAAATGCGGTGTTGGCGAGGGGCTTGTCCGTCAGCCGTATTGGGGCATGGCCTGCCCGCTGCTTCAAACATAATGGTAGTATTTCTTCAAGCATTTCAGATATGGAGGTTATTAACACACCATCATGAATTGACTGCTGCGCTGGCCCGCTCAAATTTGAGGGCGGTGGGGCAGTGAATTGAAAAGCGCTTACTAAACCGGCAAAAACGGCCCAAAGGACGTTTGGTTGAGGCCCTTAGGCCGAAACCACTTTTTGCCAGGTTTAGTTGTGCTTTTCAAGAGCGCGCCGGCATTAATTTGCGCGGATGGTTTTGGTCCTTTTGCCAAAACAAAAGGACAATAGGATTTGCCTGGGACACCC
>CALAZZ010000083.1 GCA_937926515.1 uncultured Bacteroidales bacterium
CGAAAAGACAATAGCGGAAGGGATGAACCTGATTATCTTAACACATCATGACTGACCAAACGATCACGGTATTTAAAACTATGTCGTCTCACGAATTGCCGGAATACTATCCGGTGGGTGAGATACTGCGGCGAATCAAACGGGGCGACAATAAAGCACTTATTCAGAAGATACGCAACGAGTCCGACAAAGGCAAGCGGGACCGGTTGAAAAAACAATTACTTTGGATTTGCTTTTCCGGCAAGTTTTCCCAGAGGCTTAATGATGCTATGATAGCACATTCCGGCCTGATGTGTTTGGACTTTGATAATATGGATCAGCGCAATTTGACGGCGTGGCGTGGCAAGTTGAAAGCCGACCCGCATACCTACGCGCTCTTCCTGTCACCGTCGGGCAATGGGCTGAAAGTACTTTTCAAAGTTCCGGCGTGCCAGACTAACGACGAACATAACCGGCGGTTTGGGGCGATTGCGGAATATTTTAAGGCCTGTAAATTTTTCGACCTGAATGTTAAGGGTTGGAATCGGGTATGTTTCGAGTCTTATGATCCTGATATTTATATCAATCCGGCGGCTGAATTGTTTTCGGGTATGGCAGAGCCACAACCGGAGCCGGCAGAACGACAAGGCAGGCCACTGACGGAAACAGATACGGTATTTTCAAAGCTTGTGGGGTGGTTCGAGGCAAACTATAACCTGAATAAAGGGAACCGTAACCAGGGGAGTTTTATTTTCGCGTCGGCGGTTGCCGATTACATTTCGCAAGGTGAAGGGGAGCCGCTTATTTTCGATTATATAAGCCGTAATGTGCAGCAAGACTCAGCCGATAGGTTCACTCAGGAAGAGATTAGAAAGTGTATTAAACAGGCTTATTTTCATCATCCCGTACCCACGAAGACAATGGTTATTTCAGGCGGGGAGCAGATAAACAGGGATGACAGCCTGATGGAACCAGATGAGGAGTTGCCCGCGCAAGATGGCCGCAAAAAGATAGTTTTCTGGTATCGGTCGAAAAAAGGGGAGTTGGTAATTGACTACCACGCCATGAAGCGGTTTTTGCAGGATTACCATTATTTTAGGTACGACACTACGGTAAACGATTACATCTTTGTTCACATTGAAAATAACACGGTCGAGCAGGTAAGCATTCACCACATAAAGGATTTTGTACTGGTGAAATTGGAAGAGTGGGGAGAAACTCAGGCGTATAACCTGATTGCCGGACACTCGAAATTTAAAAAGGAATATTTGAACCTTTTGGATTGCGCCAAAATTTCTTGGCTGCGCGATTCACCTGATACAAGTTATGTTTTCTTTCGCAATTGCGCCGTTAAGATTCAAGCGGAAGGTTTGACCACAATGGAATACAACCAGTTGGAGGGCCATATATGGAAGTCCCAGAAACTTGATCGGGACTTTAGCGTAACCGATTACGATTGTGACGCGTCGCGGTTTATCCTGAATGTGAATAATAAGGACCCAAAACGAACGCAAGCCTATTTCAGTGCTTTAGGCTACCTTATGCACGGTTATAAAGATGTTAGTCGTGTGCCGGTGGTTGTTCTGATTGACGAGGTTCTAAGTGACGGGCCAACTGGCGGAAGTGGCAAGAGCCTAAGTATTCAGATGTGTGGACATATCCGCAAAATGGAAATTTTCGACGGCAAGAACTTCACTACTGGCAAGTCTTTTCCGTGGCAGCGGGTTAGTTTGGACACGCAAATCATTTTCATTGACGACATCCCTAAAAACTTCGACATGGAAAAGCTGTTCAGTATAACCACGCAAGGGATACCGGTTGAAAAGAAAAACAGGGATGAGATGTTTATCAGCTTCGAGGACTCCCCGAAGATGGCAATAACAACCAACAACGTAATCAAGGGGGACAGTGTTAGCCATAACCGCCGGAAATTTGAATTGGAATTGCACCCGCATTACAACGAGTCACACCAGCCCATTGATGAATTTGGCAGGCCATTTTTTAACGGGTGGGATTCTATCGAGTGGAATAAGTTTGATAACTTTATGATCGAGTGTATCCGGTTCTTCTTGCGGCATGGGCTGGTAAAAGCCGAATATGTGAATTTGAAGTTTAAAAAACTTGTCAGGGCAACAAATGAGTTGTTTCCGGCATGGGCAAAAGATAACCTTCGGCTGGGACATACGTATAAAAGGGTAACCAGCATGGAATCGTTCCGCGAGGACACGGGTATGCGTGACTACCCGCGGGCGGTTGAGTTTCTGAAGTGGGTTCGGGCGTGGGCTGACTATAATGGCTGGGAGGCTCAGGATTGCGGAGGCGGGAAACAGTCGGTAATGTTTGTGGAAGCGGGGGCAACCGTGAAAGGGGTTATAGCAGATGAGAATGAATTGCCGTTTTAGGTTAGAATAGGGTGGAAGTTGAACTAAATAAAAACGAATAATCATGAAAAAAGAAGACGTAAAACAGGGTGATTTTTTCACATTGTCAAAGGAGAAAGGTTATGGCTTGATGCAAAGAAAAAGTGCAATGCAAGTAATGGAATGTTACGACATCTACATGACGGTAAGATGTAAGGATGGCTACATGACAAAAGGATATGACCACTTTGAAAAGGTTGATGATATATCAAAATTCGAAAACATATGTCACGCTTCATACTTTGAAGACCATAGAACATACCCGCAATCTATGATGAATATAAAGTTATCAGAAATAGAGGATGAAAAATTGATGAGTGTGATTTATGATGTAGTTGAAAACACTACATACCATGCATATACTGATACTACTAAGTCAAAATACCGCTTTGTGCCAACTTGGCACATTAGGCGTGAATTATCACGTCGGGGACTTTATCTCCCATATAGAAAAATCAGACACGCATATGACAGGCTTTTTAACAAAGGTCTATGTGACAGAATGAACAGATCAGGTTGGGTTTGCTATGCTCCGAAGGAACTAAAAGGGCATATTACTCTTGAGGATAGATTTATCACGAGCAATAAAACTGAATGACATGAAAAAGTATAAATACAGGTTTAAGGTCAATGTTCT
>CALAZZ010000084.1 GCA_937926515.1 uncultured Bacteroidales bacterium
CCACCAATGTGGTGGGCCGGGATGGCCAATCCCGACTTGCAGCTGATGGTACATGCCCCTGATGTGGGATTTACAACTGCAGAACTGAACCATCCAGGAGTTCAGTTGAAAGAAACCATAACGGTGGCCAATAAAAACTATATGTTCCTCAACCTGGATATTAGCCCGGAGGTTAAAGCCGGTAAATTTACCATCAGCTTTGTGGAGGGCAAGCGAACCGTTTACCAATCCACCTATGAATTGCTTGAACGGGAGAAGGGGTCGGCACAACGTAAGGGTTTCGATAATGCAGACGTGATTTACCTGTTGATGCCCGATCGGTTTGCCAACGGTGATCCGGACAACGATCATGTTAGAGGCATGCTAGAAAGAGTGAACAGAAGCAATCCTGATGGACGTCATGGAGGCGACCTTGCGGGCGTAGGTGATAAGATGGACTATTTTGCATCGCTTGGGATTACAGCTTTGTGGCTTAATCCTGTATTGGAAAACAATATGCCGGCTTACTCATATCATGGGTATGCCATCACTGACTTTTATAAAGTGGACCCGCGCATTGGCACCAATGAGATCTACCAGTCCATCAATAAAAAGCTGAATGAACGTGACATAAAGATGATCATGGACATGGTATTCAACCACTTTGGAACCGGGCACTGGTGGATGAATGACCTCCCAATGGAAAACTGGATACATCAATGGCCAGAATTCACACGATCAAATTATCGCGGTGGAACCATCACCGACCCCTATGCTTCTGAAGCTGACAAAGAACTGATGCTCAAAGGGTGGTTCGATACAAGCATGGCAGATTTTAACCAGGACAATCCTTATGTAGCCACTTATCTTATTCAGAACAGCATCTGGTGGATTGAATATGCAGGCCTGAGTGGCATACGCATGGATACCTACCCTTACTCTTACAAAGATTTTATGGCTGACTGGATGAGAAGAATCCATCAGGAGTATCCCAATTTCTCCGTGGTTGGCGAAGCCTGGCTTAATGTGGCGCCACAGGTGGCCTACTGGCAGGACAATAAGAGAAACCCCGATGGCTATCGGTCCCATCTGGATATCGTATTTGATTTTCCGCTCAAATATGCCATTGGTGATGCTTTTATCGAAGCAAACGGCTGGAGCACAGGAGTGTCCAGGCTGTATGAATCCCTAAGCCTGGACTATCTCTATAGTGATCCTTACAATATGGTGGTATTCGCTGATAACCACGATGCTGACCGGATTTTTACCAGGCTGGGAGAGGATCTGAGAAAATTTAAAATGGCCATGGCCTTCCTGATGACCACAAGGGGCATTCCTCAAATTTATTATGGCACTGAGATTTTAATGACCGGTCTGGAGCATGAGGGACATGGGTTAATTCGTGAGGACTTTCCGGGTGGCTGGCCTGACGATAGCAGTGATGCCTTCACACCTGAGGGTCGATCGCCTGATCAAAATGATGCATGGAACTTCCTGAGCTCATTGATAAACTGGCGAAAAGGGAAAGAAGTGATCCACAGCGGTCAATTAAAACATTATATCCCTGAAGATGGAATTTATGTTTATTTCAGGTACAATGAAGACGAATCCATCATGGTGGTCCTGAACAATAATGATGAAAATAAAACACTGAAAACGAGACGTTTTGTTGAAAATCTTGAGGAATATCGTACAGGAACAGATGTGTTGCATCGTACCTATTTTGACAACCTTAGCGAAATCGGCTTGCCACCAATGTCAGCCAGGATAATTGAACTGAGGAGGTAAGTCGGTTCAGAATAATGGGCAAAGAGTTATCGTCCAACAAAACTTTCATAATGGTTTATTAAGCCTCAAACACTTTCTTTATGGGGAGAACATTGCAAATGAAACTTTCAGAATACTTTATGCCGGCCTTTGGTTGTTTGATGATTTTCACATTAGGGTGGAATCAACTTAGGGCGCAGGTTTTAACCGTATTACCCGAAAATCCAACAACAGAGGATACGCTTGTTTTCACATTCAATGCGGCTGAAGGAAACAAAGCCCTATTAGGTTATGATGAGGCCGTGTATTTTCATGCAGGTCTTATCACTGCAGGCAGTACCGGAACACACGACTGGAAAATGGTGGTGGGTATATGGGGCAAGCATGATGCGCGCACTAAAATAGAATCACTGGACAACGATTTGTATCGTTTTGTGATCCACCCGCGTACCTTCTTCAATATACCTGAAACAACAGTGGTTCAGCAACTGGCTTTCGTTTTCCGGAATGAAAACGGGACCCTGGTCGCCAAAACAGCTGATAACGAAGATTTTCTTATTCCCGTAAATGGCTACGAACCCGCTGAAGAAGGGCCGGGTGAAATGCTTATTAGCGACAAACAATATCTTGCGCACCGGATGCTGAGTAAAGATGTTCTGCTGGTGGTTACCGATCAGGGTGAGCTAACAATCAGAATTTTTGATAAGAACATGGTTGAGGTGGCTTTTCATCCCAATGGATTTGTCACATTTGATTCATCACATGCGGTGATTTTGCAACCGCAGGGCCTCGAAATGCAACTTTTGGATCTGCCTGCCGAGCTAAGAATACATCTGGCCGATTTGGAAATTCAAATAGAAAAAGAGGTGTTGCGCATTCATTTTCTCCGTCATAATAATTTGCTCCTTAGTGAAGAATGTGGTTTTTTTAAACGTGATAAAAACAGGGGTTTCCGCTTCCATCTTTCCGAAGGTGAACGGCTGTATGGAACTGGTGAGCGGGCTACCGGTATGGATCTTAGGGGTGAGCTCCTCGGACTATACAACAGACCTCATTATGGATATGAGTTAGGGGCTAAGGACCTGAACTTTGTTATGCCTGTTGTGTTGTCATCAAACAAATACCTGCTTTTGCTCGATAATCCCCAGCGCGGTTATCTCGATCTGGGTCATCAACAAATGGATATTCTTGAATTTGGAACAATCGGCGGTGAGATGAAATATTATTTCATTGCTGCAGACGACTATGAAGGCTTATTAAAAGATTACTCCAGGCTTACCGGTTTTCAGCCCATGACACCACGTTGGGCCTTGGGAAACCTCCAATCGCGGATGGCATACAAAACCCAGGAAGAAACCACCACTATTGTAAATCAAATGATTGAAGAAGATTTTCCGATTGATGCCATCATCATTGATTTTTACTGGTTTGGCGACAACATCATGGGACATATGGGTCGTCTTGACTGGTTTTGGCCAAACTGGCCCGATCCAGTTGGCATGATTAAGGATTTCAGGGAAAAAGGGGTCAAAACCATATTGATCACTGAACCCTATATAATTGACAGCCTGGAGAATTTCAGCATCACCGCTGATAAAGGCTTACTGGCCACCGACAGCATGGGTAATGCTTATGTAAATCGTGAGTTCTACTTTGGCGATGCGGGCCTGATCGATATCTTCAAGCCCGAAGCCGGGCAGTGGTGGTGGGAGCAATATGTGCCTCAGATTGAAAATGGGGTTGCCGGTTGGTGGGGCGACCTGGGAGAGCCGGAAAGTCATCCTTCGGATATGATACATGTAAACGGTACAGCCGATGAAGTGCATAATATTTATGGGCATTACTGGCACAAAATGCTTTGGGACAATTATCGCAAGTATTATCCTGAGGTGCGGTTGTTTAACCTGAACAGAAGTGGTTTTGCCGGATCACAGCGTTTTGCGGTCTATCCCTGGACAGGTGATGTGGCGCGCAGTTGGGGTGGGTTGCAGGCACAATTGCCCGCCATGTTGCATATGAGCCTGAGTGGCCTTCCCTTTATCCATGCTGATGCCGGCGGGTTTGCCATGGGTGAAAAAGATGAAGAGCTCTATACCCGGTGGCTGCAATTTGCAGTTTTTACGCCCATCTTGAGGCCGCACGGATCTGGCATTCCATCCGAGCCCATCTTTTTCAATGATACAACGAAACGAATTGTGCGTCATTTTATGAAGTTGCGTCATGAATTGATACCATACATCTATACGATGAGCTGGGAGAATGCTCAAACCGGACTGCCTTTGACCAAGCCACTATTCTTTTATCATGATGAAGAACGCTTTTCCAGCTACGACCAATCCTACTATTTTGGCAGGGACTTGTTGGTTTCACCTGTGGTAAATGCGGGTCAAACTCATATTGATATACCCCTTCCTGAGGGCTTATGGTATGACTATTTTACCGGTGATGCCATAGAGGGCGGGGTTGAACTGAAATACCACATTCAATATGAGACCATACCGGTTTTTGCGCGTGCTGGAAGCATCATTCCGCATGTTGAAGCTGTGAACTCTACTGATTACTACAGCTCAAGGCGATTGTTCCTGCATACTTATCTGCCTACTGATCCTGGTGTTTTGCAAGGAATTATGTATGAAGATGATGGATGGACCTTTGGCGCCTTTGAAAAGGGAGATTATGAATTGCTCGCTTTTGAGGGTGAACTGCTATCGGATCAAATTAAGCTCAGTACCTCACGCAGCGGAAACGGTTATGCGGGCATGCCTGAGTCGCGTTTAGTGGAATGGATATTCTACGGTCTTGATCATGACGTAAAATCAGTTGTAGCTGATGGCAATGAGTTGAAAAAGCTAACACCCGGTGGTGCACCAAACAAAACAGGTTATTGGCAAGGCTATGATGGGAAATGGCGAATACGCTTTCCTTATTTCAGCCATGATCAGCAAATAATTATCAATTTTTAATACCTGTGAAGTTGTTGATCCGGTTAAATTAATTGAATATGAGATTTTGATAAGAATAAATCACCTACAAACCAATACATTAAATAATATGAAAACAATGACGTCATTTTTAATTACAGGGATCGTAATATTGTTTATTGCGGCCGTTTCAGTGATGCTGAGCTCATGTGAAACCCATGAAAAGCCTGTTGAAACTGAAAAGCCGTTCTCCGAGGTTGTCACACCTGAATGGGCAAAGCATGCTGTGATCTACGAGGTTAATACCCGACAATATACCCCCGAAGGGACATTCAAAGCTTTTTCGGAGCATTTGCCACGTTTAAAAGATCTCGGTGTGGATATTCTTTGGTTTATGCCTATACATCCCATTGGAGAGAAAAACCGCAAAGGCAGCTTGGGAAGCTATTATTCCATCAAGGATTATACGGCGGTTAATCCTGAATTTGGGACTATTGAAGATTTTAAGGATTTGGTTGCCAAAGCACATGAAATGGGATTTTACGTACTGCTTGATTGGGTGGCCAACCATACGGCCTGGGATCACCACTGGATAGAAGAGCACCCCGATTGGTATGCCCTTGATGAACATGGAGAAATGATCGCTCCCTATGATTGGACCGATGTGGCGCAACTTGATTATACCAACAATGATATGCAGAATGCCATGATTGATGCACTTAAATTTTGGGTTGCCGAAGCCAACATAGATGGTTATCGTTGCGATGTAGCCGGAATGGTTCCAACACCATTCTGGGAGCGTGCACGTATCGAACTTGATGCCATTAAACCTGTATTCATGTTGGCCGAAGACGAAGGACAGCATGATCTGATGCATAAAGCATTCGATGCCAACTATGGTTGGGAACAGCACCATATCATGAACCAGATTGCGAAAGGTGATCAAAATGTAGACCGGCTATGGAGCTATTTCAAAAAAATTGATACCATCTTCCCAGCGTCGGCATATCGCATGTATTTCACCTCCAACCATGATGAAAATTCCTGGAATGGAACTGTTTTTGAACGTTTGGGTGAAGGTGCCAGGGCATTTGCTGTTCTAAGCTATACCATACCGGGATTCCCACTTATATATAATGGACAGGAGGCGGGACTGGATCATCGTCTTGCCTTTTTTGAAAAAGACGAGATCGATTGGTCAGACCCAAATGATTTCACCTCTTTCTACACCAAGCTCAACCAAATCAAAAAGGAAAACAAGCTGCTTTGGAATGCCGACAATGGAGGAGATCTTGATCCAATCATGATTGATAAAGCCCAAAAAGTGTTTGCATTTATGCGGTCAAATGAAGATGAAAAGATCCTTGTGTTCATTAACCTTACCAACGAAGCGCAAACTTTACACTTTGCAGATATCACCCTCGACGGGACATATACCTGCCTGATGAACAATATCAGCTACAGCATTAAACAGAATGAACCGTTTGAAATAAGTGCTTGGGGGTACCTGGTCCTAAAGTAAAGGCTCTTCGGCTAATACAAGTGTCAGGACCAATCGGTACTTATTATAATGGGTTTTGATGCCTATGTGTTGGAAAATCACTTGGTGTTAACAGCAAAGGCAACGCTCTAAGTGTCATATTGCCTTGATATTAAGATATAACAGGCCGATAGAGTTAATAAATGAATACATAGATAAATTCTATGAATATTTAAATGGTATCAATATTTTAATTTGATACATTTGCACTAGAAGATATAAATCAATATAACTATGGAAAAGAAGAAAAAAGAAACCAAATCAACCGGTTCCGAAGCTGAATGCCCGGTAACCGGAAGCACATCGAAAAAAACCAGTGGTGCAAAAAGCATCCGCGATTGGTGGCCCAATCAATTAAATATGAGGATTCTGCGTCAACACTCTTCATTATCTGATCCGATGGGTGACGACTTCAACTATGCGGAAGAGTTCAAGAAACTTGATCTGGAGGCTGTCAAAAAAGACCTGAAAGACATCATGACAGATTCCAAAGAATGGTGGCCGGCTGATTTCGGCCATTACGGGCCATTATTCATTCGGATGGCCTGGCACAGTGCAGGTACGTATCGTATCCATGATGGCCGCGGGGGGGGCAGGACCGGCTCGCAGCGTTTTGCACCGCTAAACAGCTGGCCTGACAATACAAATCTTGACAAAGCAAGGCGATTGATATGGCCTGTAAAACAGAAGTATGGTAGAAAAATTTCATGGGCCGATCTGTTGATCCTGGCCGGTAATGTTGCATTGGAATCAATGGGTTTCAAAACCTTTGGTTTCGCCGGCGGACGTGAAGATATCTGGGAAACAATGGAAGACGTCTATTGGGGTTCGGAAAAAGAATGGCTTGACGACAAACGTTATTCCGGTGACCGGAAACTCGAAAATCCCCTGGCTGCGGTGCAGATGGGATTGATCTATGTAAACCCGCAAGGCCCTAACGGCAACCCCGATCCCTTGCTGGCAGCTCATGACATACGCGAAACTTTCAGGCGCATGGCTATGAACGACGAAGAAACAGTTGCTTTGATCGCAGGAGGCCATACCTTTGGCAAAACACATGGTGCCGGTCCTGCATCACATAAAGGTCCGGAACCTGAAGCCGCTTCGATGGAAGAGCAAGGACTTGGTTGGAAGAGCAGCTTTGGTTCTGGTAAAGGCGCAGATACCATCACCGATGGTGAAGAAGTAACCTGGACCAAAACACCTACCAAATGGAGCAATAACTTCTTCGAGAACTTGTTTGATTATGAATGGGAGCTGACCAAGAGCCCTGCCGGTGCATATCAATGGAAACCCAGAGGACAGGCAGGATCCGGAAGTGTGCCCCATGCCCACGATCCCAAGAAGAGAATTGCACCGGCCATGCTTACAACCGACCTTTCATTACGATATGATCCTGAATATGCCAAAATTTCTAAACGATTTCATGAGAACCCTGATGAGTTCGCAGAAGCATTTGCACGTGCATGGTTCAAGCTGACACACCGCGATATGGGACCAAAATCAAGGTATCTTGGACCCGAAGTGCCGGAAGAAGATTTGATCTGGCAAGATCCGGTTCCACCATTGACACATAAAGTGATTGACAACAAGGATATTGAAGATCTAAAGAAAAAAATTCTAACCTCTGGATTATCAGTAACTGAACTGGTGTCTGCAGCCTGGGCCTCGGCGTCAACTTTTCGCGGATCTGACTTTAGAGGTGGTGCAAATGGCGCACGTATTCGTTTGGCACCACAAAAAGATTGGGAAGTCAACAAACCGGCTGAACTGGCAAAAGTATTGAAGGCCCTTGAAGGCATTCAGGAGAATTTCAACAAGCAGCAGAAATCTGGCAAGAAGGTTTCAATGGCCGACCTGATCGTTTTGGGTGGTTGTGCTGCAGTTGAAAAAGCAGCAAAGGATGCCGGTTTCGATGTAAAAGTGCCGTTTACCCCGGGTCGTACCGATACCACCCAGGAGCTGACTGATGTGGAAGCATTTGAGGTGCTGGAGCCGATGGCAGATGGTTTCCGCAACTACGTTAAGACTAAATACCTGTCTTCAACAGAGGAAATGTTGGTTGACCGTGCTCAATTATTGACCTTGACAGCACCTGAAATGACAGTACTGATTGGTGGTATGCGCGTGCTGGGAACAAATTTCGACGGATCACAGCATGGTGTATTCACGAAACGTAAAGGGGCGTTGACCAATGACTTTTTTGTGAATTTACTCGATATGGAAACCTCTTGGAAATCCGTTTCGAAAGATGAGGAATTGTTCGAAGGCCGTGACCGCAAAACAGGTGAACTTAAATGGACCGGCACACGCGCCGATCTTGTCTTTGGATCAAATTCTGAGCTTCGTGCATTAGCCGAAGTTTATGGAAGTTCTGATGCCGGAGATAAGTTTGTAAAAGACTTTGTTGCTGCATGGAACAAAGTGATGAACCTGGATCGATTTGATCTGGCTTAGTTAGATCCGCAAAGCAATTTATTGACTTTCGGTTCCTTATAGCAAATAAAAACCGAAGTGAACAATTCAGTTTCACTTCGGTTTTTTTTTGTAAATTGCTAATTAATTTCATTCATAATGAAAACGATCACCTACCTCTCGATTGTCAGTATAATTGTTTTATCAGGCTGTAAATCAACAAATCAGATTACATTAATACCACAGCCAGAAATACCTTCGGCTGAGGTGGTTGAACCAGTTTTTAGCCCGGGGCCTCCAACCATTGTTTATAAAACCAGATCGGATTATCGTGAACATGTGCCTGTTTTACTTTCGCCTGACAAAAGCAAGCTGGAATCATTTCCTGCACCTGGGGATGTGTTTTACAACGGCACATTGGCCTATCCACTTCAATTGGAAGAGGGCTGGTTGCTCGATGTAAGAGGCATCAATGAACACGTGGCCTTCATTAAGACCACTTATGAAACCTATAGCCGGATGGCTTCAACTCCGGAAAGCAGCGAACTCTTGGATCTGATACTGGACGATGACCCGCTAACTGAAATGTATCATTGCGGAAACAAACAGCACTTCAAGCAACCGGTAAACGACCTGAACAAGCTGATCAAACAAGGTGGCCTTGAAAAATGCAGAAAGCTTAAATAATCCCAAATTGGTTCGGGTTAAAAATACCACATCTCCTTTGCGTGAAAGGGGCTAGTGTACGACAGGTTTTAAGGATGAAAAGTGGATCCCATCGGGCTCCTTGCCCGCCTGAATGTGGCGGCTGATTTCCATTTTGTTCAGGTTGATCTCAGTTACGGCATCTGATCGTGTGTTGGCAACAAACACTGTGGAGTCATCCGGAATAACAATCCCAATTGGGATGGAAGTACCTTCAAATTCAGCAAAGTAACGGGTGTCATCCTCAGCTGAAGCTGGCGGAGGCACCATTTCAACTCTTCCTTTTAATCTTCTCTCAGCAGCATCAAAAACTGCAATATCACCTGAACGTGCATTGCTCACCACAAAATATTTTCCATTGGGAGTAAACTTCGCCCTGATTGGAAAATCTGAGCAAGGTATGGTATCAAGCAGTTCAAGACTGTGCGTGTCAAAAACACTGATCGTATTATCAGCTCGGTTGGTAATCCAAACCTCTTTTCCATCCGGTGAAACATCTATACCTTCTGCACCTGCTCCACTATAAATATGATCAATCAATTCAGCTGTTTTGAGGTCAAAAACAGCCACATTCCCTGTACGGATACTTGGAACGAAAACCCTGCCAAAGTCCGGTGTGGCAGCCACCATATGCGACACCTCTTCTTCAGTATGCAGTTGCTTAACCACCTCACCCAACTCTATGTCCACCACCAAAAGGTGCCGGCTTCCTTCAGCAGTAACGAGCATCTGGCTGGTACCTGCAATCCATTTCATCCCATGCGGATAAGTGTGCTCATTTAATTCGATCGTTTTTACATAATTCAGTTTTTCAATGTCATAAACTGAAAGTGTATTTCCCGGATCGTCGCGTTTGCCGTAGTTACAAACAACAGCAAACTTACCATCATCAGAAACTTCCACCTCATGAGGTTCCAGCCCTGTAGGTAAAACAGCCAATGTTTCACCTGTTTTACGGTCAATAAAGTAAACATCATTGCCACTTTTGCTGGCTACTATAAGCATGCCCTTATGCTGCTCCTCCTCAACTTGAGTTCCCGATTGACAGGCTGGCAGTAAGCTTAATACGATGAGTGAGAACGGAATAAATATTTTTTTCATTTTCTTATGTGTTGAT
>CALAZZ010000085.1 GCA_937926515.1 uncultured Bacteroidales bacterium
CACAACGCAGCAGATGCAGCAGCAGCCTCAGTAGATGTTTGGCTTAACGATACCAAGCTTTTAGCTGATTTTGCTTTCCGCACGGCAAGCCCATTCATAGATGCACCTGCCGGTGAGGAATTCACCATTGCGATCCAGGCCCCCGGAAGCACCAGCCCGGATAATCCGATCTGGTCACAGAATTATACTTTGGCAGGTGGTGAGAAATATGTGTTAGTTGCCAATGGTTTGGTTGATGATCAAAATTACATCCCCTTTCAGGCCTTCGACATCTATGTATATGCAATGGGTCGAGAGGAAGCTTCAAATGCCAACAACACAGACGTATTGGTATTTCACGGTTCTACTGATGCCCCGGTTGTGGATGTGGTTGAGGTAGGTTTTGGAGCAGGCACCATTATTGACGATTTGGCTTATGGTGATTTTGCCGGATACTTGGAATTGCCAACCGAAGACTACACACTGGATGTTCGGGATGAATCAGGTAGCGTTACTGTTGCATCATATTTTGCTCCTCTTTCAACACTTGGATTGAATGGTCAATCTTTGGTGGTAGTTGCATCTGGATTTTTAAACCCTGCGCAGAATAACAATGGTCCTTCTTTTGGCCTTTATGTGGCCTTATCAAATGGAGGTGACCTGATCGCATTGCCAGTTGTCACTTCAATAGATGAGAATAGATATCAAGTGGATGTAAACATTTACCCTAATCCTGTTGCTGAACAGGTCATGATAAATATGAATATTGAACAGTCAACACCGGTTATCATAGAGATATTTAACCTGGCAGGTGCAAAAATATACGAAACCAACCTCGGAACTCTTGCAACAGGAATTCACTCCAGTTCCATTAATGTCAGCAGGTTTTCAGAAGGTTTATACCTGATGCGTATCAACGCAGGGACTATGCCCTTAACTCATAAACTGAAAGTTGTCAGATGATAACAAGGGGTTAAGCAACTATATTACACTAAATTAACAAAAAAAAGAGGCTGAACGGTTAATTCCTTTCAGCCTCTTATTCTTTTTATTGGGTTTTACTTAAAACGCTTTTTCAGACACTTTACATTTTAATTTAAGAAGGGTGTTCCCCTTTTCTTTCCAAACCCGTCCATTTCTAGAAAATCAAACAGAAAATCAAAGGTGCCATCTTCGTATACAATGGCAAGTTCCGGATATTCTTCTTCCCAGAAATCATCATAATACATTCTGAACTCAAGCTGACCCAAATAAAGGTCTTTTGCTGACTGAAAGACCTCAACATCAATATTATTATTCATGCAGTTGATATCATTCTCTCCGCAATTATCCAAAGCTTCAGCGTTGACATTTCCTTCAAATCGTAAGGGTGAGGCCTCTATAGAACCTGAAACAGTATTGATATAATCCATAGAAGAAGTATAACTGAAGTTCAGGTTATAGCTTAATAGAGTTTCATTATTCATCCGAAATGACATCGTTGAATTGTAGCTTGAACCACTGCCTGATAGGCCAAGCGTCATAGAATATGGATTCATATTCATATTGATATTGGTAGCTGTAGGCATGCCTTCATCATTTATCGAGGCACTGTAATTTAATGTCATGACCGTTTGATCGTCAATAGACATTTCTATGTCTGCGTTGGTTGGTATAAATTCGGTCTCAACGCCCCATTCTTCATTATACTCAACTTCAACGTATTCCAAATTGGTTACAACAATATTGGCGTTGTTTTGTTGGGCACCGTAAGCTTGTTGATTGGCAGGGTAAATCAGGCTCAGATAATCAATTTCTGAGTTTGTTAGATCGAATTCACCTGTTGAAAAGTTATAAGTGTACTCGCCACCAACAAGGGGGTCGATAAGAGTTGATCTGCTATAAAACTTCTTTTTAAGAAGTTGTGATGCTGTTATCATATTGTATTTTTCTACATCATAGATAACATGCATGGCAGCGGATTTTAGCTCAATTTCAAGTCCCATAAGCTGGGATAGAAACATCATTGACTCTACCTGAGGAGTGCTCATCATCAGGGCTACATTGTAGAAGATTTCTTGTGTTGCAGCCTCAAGCTCAACTTTTGCGTCTTCAGCGGTTGCAACATCATCATCTTTATCACATCCATAAAATGAAATGGACAGTGTTAAAGCAAGAAGTGTAAATAATTTAATTGGTGTTTTCATAATGAGTGATTTTTGTTTTACGATGTAAAAGTAAGTATTAAAAAAATAAGATGTCAGTTGCAATTAAGAATTTTAAACATTTTTTTGGAACTTTACCCAAGATAACAAGCTTTCCGTTTGCTATTTGATTAATTCAAACCAAATCATAATTTAGCTGATTTATGTCAATTAGAATTCCATTCACTCCCTGAATCGAAATAAAAATTATTTTTCTGAAAAAATCTGGTCATTTGATCAGGCAGCAAAAGAAATTCTTCCAACCTGGTTTGAGTGCCGTCATTAAATTCTAATGCTGGCATTAGAAGGTCAGGATTTTCCTGAACAACGAATGTTAACTGCCCTAGCTCTATCCTATCATTATATTTAAAAATCCTAAGACTTGAATGTCGGTTCAAAGCGGAGGCCAGACCTCTATTACTTTTTTTTATGCCTTTGATATTGATTTTTCCTTTTGTGGTTATTGGAAAGCCTTTAAGTTTGAATTTTAAAGATTTGACAACATAACTTCCGGGATGGCTATATCTAGCTTTGATGCTGGTGTTTAGTCTCAATTGTTCTTTATTATTATGCTCGATCGAAAAATCAACCAATACCTTTCCATAACCTAATCTGATCCGGGTATTAAATCTGGCAATGATCGTGAAGTTCTCCATTGTGATGATGGTTGAACCTTTAATTGGAAATCCTGATCGATAACTTATATGGTGATCAATAGTCATAATCTCCTTGTTGTCAACAATTAACAAAGCATTAATCCTTTCAGGAAGCCACGAAGTGTAATTAGCAGAGTTTGTCGCATAACCACTAATAATGAAACGAACAGGATTGTTTTGGTATTGAGTGCTGTGGTAGTTTACAATAATTGAATCACTTAATCCTGTTTTTACATATGAAAGGCTTGTACTGTCGTAGGTATAGATGCCCTTCAAGGTATCAAAAACAAATCCTGATAAAATTCCTTGTGGAAGCTGATGATTTGATAAGATTGGCAATGGTGCATTTTTTACAGCTGCCATCTCCTGTAACAGGCTAATGGATACAGTGTTCTTTATTGAGAGTGCCATTTTGATCAGGCCTGCATCAAATGCACGCAGGTGCTTTTCGGCCTCGGGCCTGGTTGCTTTTTGTTTGCAGGAGTACAGGCTGGCCAGTAAAATAAACAAGATGACTGATCCGATAAATTTAAATACCTTGAAACCGGTTGAATTTCTGTACATCTGATTCATTTGAATCTAAGGTTGGATTGGTTCGTAAAAAAAAACTGAAAAGGAATTTTAATTTCTTATCAAAACAATGCAGCGACTTCAGACTTCAGTTTATCAATAGCTTCATCAACCATTTTAGCTTGTTGTGTAACCAGTTTTTGTGCAAATTCATCAGTGGTGGAATTTTCATTTAAATCCTTGGCAACGAGATTGATCAGCTGCACGATCTCTTCTTTGGCAGTTTTTACCATATTCCATCCGGCAGCAGACACATAAAGCTGCTGTGAATTGTTGTGTTCAAATTCTTCGCGAATTGTACGCAGCATGACCGAGTGTAATTGCCTGGCACTTTTGGCTTCCTGCATACACCTTATGACCAGCGATGGGGGATTGATCCGTTCAAGGAAAAGGACCAGTCGTTCATAAGCCTGCAAACGAACAGGTAACAATTGTTTTTGAGCAGCTAAGGATTTTTCCAATTTTATCTTTTCCTTGCTTTCTTTAACCTGTTCCAATAAGGCTGCCAAATGCTCCCTGTTTGTTTTTAGCATTGATTTTACAAGGAAGTAAACAATGGCCAGCATTATTGATAGTGAAAGAAAGAAAATCAAAACAATACTTAATTCAGACATAAGGCTTCAATTATTAAGTAAAAGTTACAAAGATAATCTCAAATCACTAACGATAGATCATTAAATTATGCCCGGTCATCATATTCATCAGTTATTAAACATTAAAGAAAGCATGTTAATTTTGCTTACAAGGTGCTATTTTTAGGATGATACCTCGGACTGTTTTTTATTTCACAACACACAATAATTGCTTAAATTTGCTTTCTTTTTTCTACCAAAACCTAAAACGCAGTGGATCAGAAACAATTTTTGTCGGACCGTATCAATGCACTTACTGAGTCTGCCACACTTGAAATGACACGTCTCAGCCGCGAACTCAAAGACAAGGGAATAGATGTGATTAACCTCAGCATCGGTGAGCCGGATTTTAATACGCCTGTGTTTGTTAAGGAGGCGGCCAAAGCAGCCATTGATAACAATAACACGCATTATACCCCTGTGCCGGGAACACTGGATTTGAGAAAGGCCATTGTAGAAAAACTAAAAAGAGACAACAGCCTGGAATACAAAGCAAGCCAGATTGTAGTGTCAAATGGAGCCAAGCAATCCATAGCCAATGCACTCCTGTGTCTGATAAACCAAGGTGATGAAGTGGTTATTCCTGCCCCTTATTGGGTATCATATCCACAAATGGTAAAATTGGCTGAAGGTGTACCGGTGGTTATAAATACCACTGTTGAAAATCAATTTAAAATAACCCCGCAGCAACTCGAAAAGGCTATTTCGAAAAAAACAAAAGCCTTTCTTTTCAGCTCACCATGCAATCCCACAGGCTCTGTATACACTGCTGAAGAGATGGATGAGCTGGCAAATGTATTCAGAAAGTATCCCAACATCTTTATTATCTCAGATGAGATTTATGAATACATTCGTTTTGACGGTCAGCACTTAAGCCTTGCACAGTTTGATGACATCAAAGACAGGGTTATTCTCATCAATGGTTTATCAAAAGGATTCGCAATGACAGGCTGGCGAATAGGTTATATGGCTGCTGAACAATTTATTGCCGATGCTTGCAACAAGCTGCAAGGGCAGTATACTTCAGGCGGTTCTAGCATTTCGCAGGCTGCCGCCGTCGAAGCCCTGAAAACTGATCCTGCCGGGTCGACCGAAATTCATCAAATGGTAAGTGAATTTCACAAGCGACGCAA
>CALAZZ010000086.1 GCA_937926515.1 uncultured Bacteroidales bacterium
AGTTGAAAATGGGATTAGATGCCATAAAAGGGTGTAATGGCATAGTTTAGGGATGAAATGCAATTTTTCTTGGGACGAATGGAAGCATAAACAAGCAGTGCAGTGGTCATCGCTGCTATTCATAATCGATTTCCCACCTACCGGTTATTTACTCGAAAATAGTTTTTTGAATTCATCCACTTTTTGTCGCGAAAGGGGGATACGAAAGCCCAATCCTTCAACTTCAAGTAAATGTTTGGAAGGGGTGCCAGCTATACGAGTTATTTGTTCGAGATTAACCAAAAAGCTTCTGTGGCACTTTTTTATCACATCATATTTATCCAAATGTGTTTCGGTAGCATGAAGCGTTTGCCGTATCAGTCGTTTACGGATACCAGATCCCTCACGGTAAAATATTTCAATATAATTACTGGCTGACTGGATCAAAATAATATCTTTCAGATCTCTTTTAAAAACCTCTTTCCCATTTTCAGATTTGAGCTGGATGATCTCAGGCGGTTCCACTTTTGGTTTAATATGTTCGTCACTGAGCCAATGACGTCCTGTGTCGATGGCTTTTGATATTCTTTCTTTAAGTGAATTGTTGTAACTTAACAGGTTAAATAGCACAAGTGGTAATAAAGCAAGCGCACCAGATCTGAATATTGTCAGCGACAACAAACCCTGAATATTGAATAGTGTTGCTGTAATTGCAAAACTTAATACCAATGTCACAAACATACAGAAATTCCAGATCAGCTCTTTCTTGATGGTCCACCTGGCAGAGTCAAACAAAACAGGGAAAAAACCAGGAAGAATGAGTGTACTAATAAAAAGCACCATTGCACTCACAAACCCAATTGCCAAAACAAAATAACCATCTGTAGGGGAGGTCATAAAATTGATTCCAAATGGTTGGAAATAAAGAACAAGCAGTATAAAACCCATGCATACCAGGATAATTGTACGTAGGTTGTGTTTGAAGTTGTTATTGAAAGGATACGGCTGGTTCAGATTCTCAAACATCAATGAAAGAATATTTTCCGTAAAGATACGATTTTATCAACGGCTTGTCCAGATTGAGAAACACTTTCCTGACGCATATATGTCTATGTCACAAATAAGTAAAAGCCCTGCAAATAATTTATCTACAGGGCCTTTCTTCACTAATCAATTATACCTTAAAATGCTATTGGCAACTCACATCGGGGTTCCAGTCGTAAAACATTCCTTTTGGATTTTCTTTCTCGGTCCACATATGCAAGGCCCAGATCTCCAACTCATGATTTGCATGGAATTCATGTCCGAACAATACCGGAGGGTCAGCATCGGCTGGCAGAATCGCAAAAGGCACAATGTATTCCACGCCTACAAAGATAAATTCGTCATTATCACCGGGCTCATATAACAATACTTGTGGTTCACGAAAATCTACACGACCATCAATATACTCCGGACGTCCGAAGTGGTGTCCCATCCCCCCTTCAGTAGGATGTTCAACGCAGCCTGACATATCAACGTCCCATCCGGCAGCCTTGGCTATCTCAATATCGTGGTAATCAGCAGTAAGCTCACGCACCTCGGCTATATCATCCACATAATGACAGCTCACAGTCGGGTTCCAATCGTAAAACATTCCGTTTGGATTATCACGCTCAGTCCACATATGCAGAGCCCATATCTCCAACTCATGGTTTGCATGAAACTCATGGCCAAATAATACAGGTGGGTCAGCATCAGCTGAAAGGATTGCAAAAGGTACAATGTATTCTACACCTACAAACCTGAATCCACCATTGGCCTCCGGCTCATATAACAAAACCTGCGGTTCGCGAAAGTCCACACGTCCATCTATAAACTCGGGACGTCCAAAATGATGACCCATCCCACCTTCTTCAGGGTGTTCAACACAGCCCGAAAGATCAACAGCCCATCCTGCAGTCATTGCTGCCTCAATATCGTGAAATGATGAAGTAATTTCCTTCAATTCGTTGATCTCGTCAGGAAACTGACAGCTTACACCCGGGTTCCAATCATAGAACATTCCTTTTGAGTTCTCCCTTTCTGTCCAAACATGCAGTGCCCACAATTCAAGTTCATGATTTGCATGAAATTGATGACCGAACAATTCAGGTGCTTCAGCATCTGACGGAAGTATCGCAAATGGCACAATATACTCTACCCCAAGAAATTTAAATCCGCCATTGGCTTCAGGTTCATAGAGTAAAACCTGGGGTTCAAGATGGTTCACTCGTCCATCTATAAACTCAGGACGTCCAAAATGGTGCCCCATGCCCCCCTCGCTCGGATGTTCTACACAGCCCGAAAGATCTACTTCCCAACCTGCTGCCATGGCTACCTCAATATCATGAAAATCCTTAGTGAGGTCACGCACTTCATTGATCAATTGATCAACATTGATTGGATCGTCATCATCATCGTCCTTTTTTGAGCAAGAAACTGCAATCATTGCTGCAATTAGTGTTACGAAAAAGGCTTTAATATAAAGTTGATTTGTTCTATTCATAATATTAAATTTT
>CALAZZ010000087.1 GCA_937926515.1 uncultured Bacteroidales bacterium
GCTGTTGTTTGGGTGAAGCTGGCAGCTTTCAAAGTTTGATATGCCTTCAACAATAAGCCCGTGTTTTTCCATTTCCCAACTGCCGCGTTATTGGATTCGTGTGGGAGCGGGGTAAAGCAATAAGCAAGTGTGCATTGTGCAAATCTTGGTACAAAAAATAAGCCTCAAAATCCTTTACAAATTAATTAGAATGTAGTACCTTAGTGGTGAAAATCAAAACTCGATGCATAAGTTAGTTACAGGCAAACTTAGCAATTTAAATGATTTTATTATTAAGTTAATAGGCTGCATAACAATTGATTACTACCCCCCCTCGACTTTTTTTATCGGTATTGTTGATGTCTGCCTTTATGGCAAGTTGCAACAAATCCTTAATAAGACAATTATCTTATATACAGAATAATAACACCTTATCATCATCTCGTTTTTATTTAACATATCCTCAATGGAGAAACATACAAGTTTCATATATCAATCAATTTTGCTTAGGGAAAAATAAGTTCATAGCTTTTCGGCCCTGACACATAGGCATCCTATGGGGGTGGCAGGTCCTTAATTTGAACCCCGATGTGATGCAAAACAATTGATCAAGTGTTGAATAAAGCGAATAGAAATGAAAAAAGTTTACATTATAAATTATATACTCATGATCTCCATCCTTTTGCTACTAGCAGGATGCAACAAAGACGATGTTTTAATTGATACTGAAAAACCGGATAGCCCAATGAGTTATACCGAAATTGTAGAAAGCAAGATATTACAATTCAAGGATAAGTTAGATGTGGTCCGGGCTAACCCTGGCCTTAAGATGGGTGGCGAATCTATGGATGTAAGCGCTGCGGAATGGCATTTAGAAGCCTTAACCAATTACCTGTATGCAAATGCTGGATTTGAGTTTGAAACAATTTTGATAAATGTTGATTCAGTTTCGGTTGTTTTAACCGGAACAGAGGTGGATATAGTTACGTTGCAAACTGCTTTTAACCAAATTGAAGATATCCTTGCCGCACAATATGCAGCATTTGGTGTTGGTAATATACAACTCATAGTGTCTGATATTTATATTAAAAATCAAGATGAAGAAAGTGTTACTTTCGGCTTAACCTCAGGTTTCGGTATATCTGACAGTACTTACCTCAATAAAATTTACAACACACCCTGGTATTGGGGATGGGAATTGGGTACATGTGACGGTTCAGGCTATGGGGTAGGCAAAGATGCTGCTGATATTATTATGTTTCAGGCAAATGTTGAAGTGCCTGTACCGTCAGGCGCCTCATATTATACAGATGTAAGCTACTTTACTACCAGTGGTTGTGAATATCAAAATCCAAACCAGGAGTGTTATCTATTTGAAGATTTCCAGGAATATGAATTAATTCACGCCTGCTTGACCCCTGAAGAGATAAGCTGGTACAAGAACAATGTACATACTCTTGCAGATATGCACAAGCCCCAGGATAAAAGTATAATCTATTATTTTGTATATGATGCAACTGCTTTTGCACTATGTGGGCAAGATTTTCATGACTGCTGGTTTATGGTACATTTTCTGGAAGTTACTTATGGAATGTGGCATATTAAACCGCCGGAAGGTTAAACCTGGTATTTTTAATAACCTAAATATTATTATTGAATTTATGAAATTAATAGTTAGCATTTTCACCTTATTGTGTTTTATACAGTTAGACACCATAGCACAACACACATTTCAACATCAGTTTCAAAGGCCCAACGATCAGGAAATCAATCATATAATTGAATTGGAGGAAGGGGGGTATATTCTTGTTGGTAGAAACTCAGACTACGAATTGGCAGAATTTGAAGGATATATCATTCATCTTTCGGCCAATGGAGAAATCTTACAGGAACGGAATCACCAAAATCTGTTAAACAGATCGATTTTTTATGACGTTTACCAAACAGGACAGGGATTGGTTATTCTTGGTGGGTCCTATGCCACCAATAACCGATCGGTATATGGGTTGCTGTATGCAGAACTCAATGCTGATCTTGAATTGCTCGACCATAAGGTTTCAGCCTTGTATGAAGATCGTTGGATTTCGCATATGCGTTCAATAAAAGATGAAAACGGTGATTATGTGGTGGCGGGTTATACTACCCGAAGCCGCTCCATTATCGACGAACTGGCAGGTGGCTATAATAACGATACTTTTGTTTATAAACTGAGCCAAACAGGAGATTCTCTTGCTTCTGTTTATTTGACTACCAATACGCCATATAAGGTTTTTTTTGATGTTTTGCAAAGTGCTGATAATCAAAAATACTACACCTTTACTTCTTATATGATTGACACTCTGACTACAGGTGGTATAGTAATCTACGATCTGAGTTTGGACAGCCTTGACTATAGAGAAGTGCCAAATAGCTTGCGGGATAATTATTCTCCTTTAAGACTTAATGAAAACACTATCCTTATCTGTGGTAAAGTGCATGCACCCAATAATAACTATAAATTAAATGCACTAACCCTTACTGAAGAGTTTGAAGCCATTGATTTCAACAGCTTTCAATACAACAACCTGCGTGAGCATCCGGCCAGGTATAAAGGGGTTGATAAATATGAAGACAACATATATGTGTCAGGGACAAGTAATTTTGATTATGCCAACCCCTTCTACAGCAGCAAAAAATCATATTTCCACCTCGTGAAGGTAAACCCTGATCTATCACCTATCTGGGAGTACTGGTACGGTGGTGATGCATACTATTTTCTTTATAGCATTGCTGCCACAAGTGATGGTGGGTGTATAATGGCAGGTAACCGATATGATTATACCACACAATCACCCAATCGGGATGTTTATGTTGTAAAGGTTGATGAAAACGGATTGGTTGTCAACACGGATGAACTAGCCTACGTTGCTGCTAATGAGGCCATTATTTATCCCAATCCGGGAGGCAACGAAATAAACCTACATATTGCGGTACAACACAAACAAGCGGTTTTTGAGCTGTATGATTTGAATGGAAGGCTTTGTCTGAAACAGCACATAAACAACCCATATGTTTGCTTGGATGTTTCCCACCTCCTACCGGCAACATACATTTATCACATTACAAACGGCAGCGGTTTAAATGAAAGTGGTAAGTGGGTAAAGCAATAAACAGCTTTACAAACCATTAGTAAAAGGAGGCGTTGATATTCTCGATTCAATGCCTCCCCAGCTGCCGCGCGAATCCTTTCGCGTGGCCTTATTTAACAACAATAACATAAAAAATCCTTCTGGATTATGGAATTTGCAATTACGACTCATTGAACAAATGTAATCCATTTAATTTTTTAGCTACGCGAAAGGATTCGCGCGGCAGAGGGGATTGTAAATAGTAACCCGCAGTAATTTGGTTTCGGTTTTTAATTCTTGGATTCTTCCTGCCAATCAGAAAAATACTTTACACAGAATGGTTCACTTTCTGTTACTTTGTTTAAAAAGCAGTATTTTTGAACAAAATATTATATAATTACACGATGATTTTAACGATTAAAAAAGGCATGGACCAGCATAAAATCAATGAAGTTTTGCGTAAGCTTACACAAAAGAAGAAATTGGTTGCAAAGCGGCATTTGGGTAAAGTAAAATGGCAAATGGATGCCCTCGAATACCAAAAGAAGCTGAGAAATGAGTGGGATTAGTATTTTATCCGACACGAATCCGATTATATACTTGTTGGATGGCAACACCGAAGTGGCAGCGTTTCTTGACGGAAAGCAGGTCTGGATTTCGGTCATTTCCGAGTTGGAGTTATTTGGAAAGAAAGGACTAAGCAAAGCTGAAATCAGGGAAATTGATTCATTGTTGAGCAGTTGTTTTATTGCAGAACTAACCCCACAGGTGAAACTTATTGCAAAAGAACTAATGCAAAAGCACGCAGTAAAACTTCCTGATGCAATTATCGCAGCTACAGCAATTTATCTCGACTTACCTCTGTTTAGTGCAGATATTGAATTTCAAAAAGTTCCGGAACTGAATTTCATTCTGTTTGAGTTGTAAACTTTTTGTTTCATCAGTCTGGTTTCCCCTGCCGCGAATTCTTTCGCGTGGCCTTATTTAACAACAATAACACCATCCATCATTCCTTTTTCTCCGCTATAATCTATGGCACTGCTGTAAACGGATTATGGAACTTGTAGTT
>CALAZZ010000088.1 GCA_937926515.1 uncultured Bacteroidales bacterium
TAGATTAAGTTCCATAATATTAATTGTGACACAGCCGGGCTGTCGGGTGGTGTTGTATTATTTTGTGCGAAATTGACTTAATGTGATTCGAAACAAGGTTAAATTATAGTGACTGCCTGTATATGCTGACAGATATTAAACTACAAAATTAACCTAAAAATATCAAACCGGGAAGATAAAGGATTGTAAGTGATGTGAAGTCTTACAGTCATTTGCAACATGATAGCCAGATCATTGAATAAGATTAGTTTATACAGTTTGGCTCATACGCTTTTGCTTAGGTTGCATTAAGCCGAAAATACTTGCATACAGAAAAAAATGTATTTGAGGCATGTGATTAACCCTGTGGAGAACAATAGCACGGTATTGAAAGAGATCTTTATATCATGGAGGACAAATGGGTAAACCGACTAAATATTCTATGTTTTTTTTGAAACAATAGTTAGAAATGAAGAAGTTATATTAAGCTTGGACTGTTGGATTAAGTTTTCGTGCTCTGGTCGCTACTCAATTAGAATAATATGAACACCCCGGGTCATTTATACTTAAAATCCAGGTAGATAAGGTGATAAATCCTTATCCGATCCGCAGGGTGACCATTCAAAAAAAATACCATATTATTTATATCCGTTCTAAATAAATCTACATTTGCACTTAATAATTTACTTAAAAAAATGTTAGGTTTTGCCATTTTTAGGTATTAATGATATGAATTGATTAAAAATATCCTAGATAATGAACACTAGCACTTCTCTTATTTAAATTAAGTAAAGTAGAAATTAGTCTGATTATCTACCAATAAAATTCTTTTAAATAACCACCAAATAATCTAAATTATGAAAAAATCCAGACGATTATTAATGAGAAGTAAGGCTTCAGTTAGCCTGATTGTTTCTTTTTTACCCTTTTTGTATTTTGTAGTGACAAATTCTACAGTGGCCTGCGAGCAGTGTGAAAGTAATTTAAAACTGGAATTAACTGAGCCTGCTATTACAAAAGGCGATGCGTGTTGTGATGCATATAATGTACCGCAAGGTCAAAAAGAGTTTAAAAAGCAAAAGGAAATTGTATATCAGCCTGTTTCATTGTTTCATAAAGAAACTCAAAGCGTTATCCGAACCAATCTATCCGAAGTGTTGTCGGAAGGTTCAGTACTCAGTTTTAAGGCTGATGCAGTTAGTAGTCTGCAGCGCAACCAACCAAAGCATATTCGCCTTTCGGTTCCTGCAATTGATGGCAATGGTGAGCTTGAAATGGAGCTCACATTGAATAATATTTTTGATCCGGGTTTCAATGTATTTAGCAGTACCAATCCTGATGTACCCTTGGATTATGACCGTGGCTTGCATTATTATGGAACACTTTTCGGCACAGAAAGGTCAAGGGTAGGCATAAGCATCTTTGAGAATGAGATTATCGGAATGATCATTACAGAGGAAGCCAATATGGTCATCAGAAAACTACCAGAAAGTGTGGACAAGCACTTATTCTACAATGAGCGACATCTGGACGGCGACTTGCCATTCTATTGTGATACACCGCACAACGATATTTCCTATACTGATGAGCAATTGAACTTCTCTCAACGTTCATTTGGGAATTGTATCAGGATCTATATTGAAATTGGATTTTCAACCAGGCAGGATATGGGAGGTGATGTATCTACGAGGACAGCAAGGGCTTTGAATTGGGCAATAGCAGTGTTTCATCAAAGTAACCTGATATTTAATGATGAAGACATCCAGACTGTCATATCTGAGATTTTTATTTGGGAGACGTCTGATATTTATGATGCTCTAGGCACGTCTGACACTGAAACCATCAGGAATGAATTTCAGGATCGTATGACTAATATTGGCAGTATGAATGGAGACCTTGGCGAATTGATTACCACCATTGGCACCGGAGGTACAGGTGGTATAGCAGCTGCTGTGCATAATGGACTTACTAAAGCTGATGTGGCTGACCGATTGTGTGTTATGAACAAACAGTCCTCTTTGAGTTATGCTACTTTTCCAACATATTCGCGTGTAGTGAAAGTTTTTAATCATGAACTGGGTCATTTACTTGATTCAGGCCATACTCATGGATGTTATTGGAACGCTGGTGGTGATACGCAAATTGATGATTATGGAAACTGGAATGGAAATACCAATACAGTCGTTAATCCCTCGGAAGGTGGTAATGGTGGTTGTTTTGATTATGATACCGGAGTACCAAACCTTTCAGAAACACCTACCATTATGAGCTATTTTGATTCTTATGGTCATGGCCAGTTCCCCATGGATAATGGCTATGGTACCCAGCCAGGCAATGTGATCAACAGTGCAGTAAATGATGCACTTGCAGGCAACTGGATCGAAAGCTCTTGTACCGCACCTGAAAATGATATCTGTTTCACTGCTATTGAACTTTCCTGTGACGACTTTGTTACCGGCACTATTGTAGATGCCAATGAATTTGAGGCATTGCCGAGTTGTATAGGTACTGTTCAACCGGGTGTTTGGTTTAGCTATAGTAACAGTACCAGCCGTTATGTAAGTATTTCAACTGACCATGATGAAACTGATTTTGATACCCGCCTTCGCATATATACCAGCACAGGTGTGGTTGGATGCGAAGGGCCTTTTGTTTGCGAGGCATCCAATGATGATATTTCGTTACCTGGCAATTTAAAATCCAGGGTCAGTTTTGTAGCAGATGCCAACGAAACCTATTACATCTACCTGGA
>CALAZZ010000089.1 GCA_937926515.1 uncultured Bacteroidales bacterium
AGCAGACGAACATACGACTAATAAACAAGAGAAGGTTATGAAAGAAAAAATTATCAAGAATGAAGCTGAATGGCTTGAAAAACTTGGTGAGGAGCGATTTCGTATCCTCAGGCAATGTGGAACGGAGCCGCCTTTTACAGGGAAATACTACAAACATAATGCGACCGGTACTTATACATGTGCAGGATGTGGCAGTGAATTGTTCTCATCAGACACAAAATTTGAATCAGGTTCAGGGTGGCCAAGTTTTTTTGCAGCGGTTGACAAAACAAAAATTAAGGAAGTGCTGGATGAAAGTTATGGGATGATCCGTACTGAGATTAAATGTGCCGGATGTGATGGCCATCTGGGTCATGTTTTTAACGATGGCCCACCTCCGAGTGGATTGCGCTATTGTGTTAATTCTGCTGCTTTGGAATTCAAAGCCCGCTGAGTTTAGCAATCTCAGCGTGGTAAGGTTGATTGAATATTAGTGAGCAGTTGGAATAACCGGATCAGTTCAGTTTTTTTTTCGATAGGAAGTGTAAATGCAAATATCTGGGTCAGATACCTGGTTTTGTTTTGTTCGTGTTCGTACCTGATGCAATTGTTCTCATTTTTACATTGCAAAACCAGACTGGCTTCGTTGCTTTCCGGTAATTCTTTTATTTGAATTGTTGACAGGTCTATGTCACGAATGTCGTACGAAATCTTGTATTTCATGATGGTATCCCATTCCTCAACCAAGCCATTCATCGATACAAAAAAATGTGAATTACCTTCTGAAAAGATTTTAACGAGTTGTGCGTCAAGTTCACTAATAGCCTGAACTAATTTATGTTTACTTTCCTGAGCTTGCAAAGGGAGGTGACAGTACAAGATCAATACGAGAAAATAGCGCACGATTTTCATATTAGTTGGATTGTTTAATGTCACCCGATCGAAGTTTGCCCAGGTAATCATTCATTGTAGATTTAATTTCGGGTGCCAGAATATATAAGCCGATCAGATTAGGGAAGGCCATACACAATACCATCATATCAGAAAAATCCATTACAGGTCCCAGGTTTGAGGAGGCACCTATTACAATGCAGAACAAGAAAAAGAGATTGTAAAAATTGTTCGTATATTTCCTCGAACCAAACCAATGTTCTCCTAATCCGCCAACTAGAAAATCAAATCCTTTCAGTCCATAATATGACCAGGAGATCATAGTGCTGAAAGCGAACAATGTAACAGCAATTAGCAATAAATAGGGAAACCAGCTAAAAACTGCACCATAGGCTGAAGAGGTGAGCTGCACCCCCTGTATGCCTTCAGCTTCGGTATAAACACCTGAAAAAATAATTACGAGTGCGGTCATGGTACAAATGACGATCGTATCAATGAATGGTTCGAGCAAGGCCACCACACCTTCGCTGGCCGGATGGTTTACACGTGCAGCTGCATGTGCTATTGATGCAGATCCAACTCCGGCCTCATTTGAAAAGGCACCCCGCTGGAAACCAAAAACCAAAACCCCGATAAAACCACCTTTCATCGCATCAGCATCAAAAGCTCCTTGCCATATTAATCTTAGAGCTTCTCCTGTTTGACCAAGATGCATGAATATTATGATCAGCGAAGTGGTCACATAAAGCAGTGCCATGATTGGTACGATGCGCGATGTAACACGTGCAATGCTCTTTATACCTCCGATTATTACCAACCCCACTATTCCTGCCATTACCAATCCATACCAAAAACCGAAATCATTAACGCCAGGAAAAAAAGAAGCAAATTGCTCAAAGGCCTGATTGGCCTGAAGCATATTACCTCCACCCACTGAACCTCCGATAACCATTATTGAGAAAAAGAAAGCCAATACAATACCTAATTTACCAAAACCTTTAGCTGCCAATCCGTATTTCAAATAATACATGGCACCCCCCGAAACTTGTCCATTCTTATCTATGCGCCTGTATTTAACCCCAAGCATACACTCGCTGAATTTCAATGACATACCTAGTAAACCGGCGGCAATCATCCAAATGGTGGCTCCGGGACCTCCTATTGAAATTGCGATGGCAACGCCCGCAATATTTCCCATCCCAACTGTAGCAGATAATGCTGTGGTAAGTGCTTGAAAATGCGATATCTGGCCCTTGAATTCCGGTTTATCGAAACGTCCCAGGATAAGTTTAACAGCATGTCCAAAAGCCCTGATATTAATAAATTTGAGGAAAAGTGTAAAAAACAATCCGCCAGCCATTAACCAGATCACAATGAACCTGAGTGGTGCTCGTACCGTTTCCCCCTGCTGATTGATCAGTACTTCACCTTGCTGGTCATACACATAATTATCGTAAATTCCGATTGCATGAAAAGGATCCCAGAACAACACATCGGCCAGTGCATCAACAAAGGGACTAAAGGTATTATTGATTCTGTTGCTGATCCTGCTGGTTTCAGCCTCAGCAACTCCAATGCTATCAGCCTCAACACCGGCAAAAGTAGTTTGACTGGCGAAGAACAGAAGAAGAAGCAGTGATAGGGTTCTTTTCATCTGCATGAGATTTCTTTTCTAAGCTTGCTTTTTGGCTTCCATGGCTTTGAAATACTTTTTGGTTTCATTCACAACGACACCTGAAAGCAGAAGTAATGCAATCAGGTTGGGAATCGTCATAAATGTGATTACCATATCCACAAAATGCCAGACTATATCAATACCCCATATCGATCCGAAGAAAACAAATAATCCATAAATATACAGGTAAGGCTTCACTGCACTTTCACCTATCAAATATATGGCTGCCCTTGATCCATAGTAGGACCAACTGATGATGGTAGAAAAAGCAAACAAGAGGAGGCCAAAAGCTATTATATGGCCACCCAAGCCATCAATTCCAAAACGGTGAAGACCTGTATTCATAGCCTCAACGGTCATGCCTACACCTTTCACGTCTAGCATCCAGGAGTCGGTTACAATGATCATGAGTGCAGTCATAGTGCATATAATAATGGTATCAATCATTGGTTCAAGCAATGCAACAATTCCTTCGCGGGCCGGATACTTGGTGCGAGCAGCAGCATGGGCAATAGCTGCCGATCCTTGACCGGCTTCATTGCTAAAGAGACCTCGTCTGACGCCCCAGATCAAAGTCATTATAAAAGTTGAACCCACAAAGCCGCCAGCAGCAGCTGTGCCTGTGAAAGCATCGGTGAAAATCAGTGAAAAAGCTGCCGGAATATGGTCGTACATGGCAATGAGCACTGTTAGTGTTGCTCCAACGTAGATAATTGCCATAAAGGGAACGAGCCTGGAAGTGACTTCAGCAATCCGACGAAGGCCACCAACCACTACAAGCAATACCAGGCTTGTAATAAGGAGGCCGGAAATCCAAGTGGGAATACCATAACTTGTTGCAGCTGCATCAGCCATAGAGTTGGATTGTGCCATATTTCCTGTTCCAAGGGCACACAGCAGCGTGGCTGAGGCAAAAATTACTGCCAGCCGCTTTGCCCACTTGCCAATTTTTTGTTTCAACCCAAATTCCATATAGTACATGGGGCCTCCCGATACGGAACCGTCGCTGTTAAACCTGCGATATTTTTGCGCCAGGGTGCACTCAGCATACTTTAACATCATTCCCAGAAATCCGGTTATCCACATCCAGAAAACAGCTCCCGGGCCACCTAAATAAATAGCTAAAGCCACGCCAACAATATTTCCAGTTCCAACAGTTGCTGACAGGGCAGTCGTAAGTGCTTTGAAGTGATTGACATCACCTTCCGCCTTTTTGCTGTCATACTTGCCCATCACAACTTTTATTGCGTGGCCCAGCTTGGTAAGGTTAAGGAAGTTAAGCCTGAAAGCGAACCAAATTCCGGTAGGTATTAACAAAGCCAGGATAAGGTAACCTCCGACATAATCGTTGTATGCTTGGATCAAGCTGTCAATAGTAGATAGGAAATTGCTCATAATGAAAGTATTGGTTCTTGAGTTTGACTCACCTTAAGTCATCTTACCTCTATAACTGGTCAGTTGGCTTTGGGCAGCGCAAATTTTATAAAATTGATTGTCAATAACAAGGATTTGCATTAATAGTATTGATATCTCAGTCCAACTGGTTCATTATAAGCTGAATAATCTTGAATAATAAATTGATCTATGATGAATTAATCAGGAGATTGCCAATGCGGCAGTCAAGGCAGCGTTTAGGGTTACAATATTCGCTTTTCAAGTGTAATAATGCTTGTGATTGTAAAGCGTTTACAGCTTTAATTCCTGCATTTTCAAATTTCCGTGTAATTTGGTTGTTTTCAGGCTGAAGAGCCTCCAGCAATAATAATGCACGATCAGTATATTGCTCATTGCCATGGTATCTGCCATAGGTAAATATTAATTGTACTACAGTATTTAATATCAAAAGGTCAATGGCATTATTCCCCATCTGTTTTATCTTGGGTTTGCTTGGTTTATCAAAGCGATAATGTGTGTCCCAGTAAGTTGAAGCCTTTGCTGAAAACAGTTTTCTGATATCATTGATATCATTTGAAGCTAAGATCCCGGAAAAAATTCTGCCATTTTCATGTATGATTGAAGCCAACTGTGCTAACCTGATGGTTGGAAAATTTGCAGGACGCATTCGCAGGAACCGCCATGCACTTGCTTCCATAGGTTTCAGATCATATTTTTTTGAAAGGAAATGATACTCCTTCTTAAGCTGGATCGGGTAGGCATCAATAAATGGAGTATTCAGCATGCCAGCTTGCCCAAACAGCAAGGCCTCGAGCTGAAGCAGCTGATCAGCATGTCGGAGTAATAAGTTAAATGGCAAAATCTGGGCAAGCCGCCCGAAGGGCAGATCATTCGTTTTGAAACCAAAGTTGAGCAGTAACCTATGATAAAATGTTTCTTCCCAGTCGTTGTCCGTTTTTTTTAATAGAGCAAGGGTGGCTTCCAGTTTATCTTCAAGTCGCTCTGCGACCATTCGGTCAAGCCACGACATCCATGTAAACCGCTGCACCGATCCCAATAAATTTTCACAAGCAATCCACCTTTTGCTGTCAATAAATGAACGGTATTTTAAAAGAAGCTTTTCATCGAAGCGACCTTTAACCTCAAGACATGGTATCTTTTGCCTGTTGGCTCTGTAGACATCCTTATCAGCTGAATAAACCACATGAAGGATAACATTATCATAAACAGGGTCTGATTGGTGATGGTGCTTATACCAATCCGAAGCATTCAAGTGAACTTCTACATTACCTGCCCATATGGTGGTGCCGATTTTGACCCTTGCATTGGAAAAATCCGGGCCTGCATCCTGATTTCTGAAACCCGGAAAGATAACTTCAATTTCTTCACCTTCAACAGTTTTAAGATTTGCACTGAGAAGTTTATGCTCCCATAAATACACTATAAAAATTTCCTTCATCATGCCATAATATTCAAATTGGGCCCTAAAGTACAAATTTGAAGTTTGTCTGGCAAACAACTACTTAAAGTGAATATTCAGATATTTTTTTGGATATGAGAAAGTGAATCCATAGATATACTTACCAGAAGGATAGACTCTTACGCCGGCAAATTACGATCCCAGTAGGCATGTAAATAGTTCTTGCATCCTCATACAATAATGTATATCTTTGTGATGTTAACCTTAAAAACAGATTGCAGGGTGTTATGGCTGATACAAGCATCTTGGTTTCAGGCATAGAGTTTAAGATCAGGAAGCTGATAGACAAGAGTATAAACCTTGCAAATGAAGTGGATAGGTTACAGAAAGAAAACAATACATTAAATAAAAAAATAGCACTACTAGAAATAAATTTAAGTCAATTAACACAACAAATAAACAAAAGCATTATTGCAAATTCACTCGAAGGAGAGAAGGAAATTCAAGAAGGAAGGAAGCTGATCGGTAATTTAGTGCGGGAGATAGATCAATGCATTGTGCTGTTAAGTAAATGAGAAGCAGATAAATATAGAAGTGGAAGAATTATCAATAAACATTAGTATCGCTGATAGGCCATACAGGTTATCCATAAATCGGTCAGATGAAGAATCGGTGCGAGAGGCAGTAAAAATCATCAATGACCGGATAAAGGATTATGCTGATGCTTATGCTTATAAGGATAAACAGGATTTATTAGCAATGGCAGCTCTGCAATATACAGTGGCAGCCGTTCGTTTTAAACATGATGTTACGTTTCGGGAGAACCATCTTGAGGCAAAACTAAGTGAAATAGATAATTTATTATCAACTCATTTAACAAAGGCACAGTAATCGTTCTTTGAAAACATATTGCCCGCTTAATTCAATACGATTGTAAACTCAACATTACAACAAGAAAGGGTTTGCTCATTGTTCTGAAAGCAGGCCTCAACTCAACCTTTGGGTTGGGTATCCCACATAAGTGGGATCGGAGGACGTTTGATGGCGATGGCGCCCAAAACGTGTCAAACAGGGGTTTACTAACTCCAGTGAATTAAGTCGGGCATTTTTTTATTTCCTTCTTCCGGGTTTTACTTAAAACAGGATAAAACTATGGAAGCAACAACTATTATTTACATCCTGCTGGCTATTGTTGCCGGCGGAGTGGGAGGAGGGCTGCTTACAGCTACATTGCTACGCAGAGCTGTATTACGAAAAAGTGAGGTCATTTTAGAGGAAGCCAAAGAAAAAGCAGAAGTACTTAAAAAGGAAAAAATATTACAAGCGAAGGAAAAATTTTTACAACTCAAATCAGAGCATGAGAAGTTAATCAACGAAAAGAACAACCAAATACAGAAGGTTGAAAACCGGTTGCAGCAAAAGGAACAATCCTTTTCGCAGCGAATGGAAGATTTTCAGAGAAAGCAAAAGGAATATCAGGTTCTTAAGCAAAACTTGTCAACCCAGCTTGATATACTCAATAAGCGACAGGCAGAGTTGGAAAAGATGAACGAAGAAAGGGTTAAGCAGCTTGAAAATATATCTGGCTTGTCAGCTGCAGATGCCAGGGAGATGCTCATTGAAAGCATGCGTGACGAGGCCACAACCGACGCGATGGTTTTAGTCAGGGATATTACGGATGAAGCCAAGCTAACAGCTTCAGCAGCAGCAAAGAAGATCGTGGTTGAAACCATTCAGCGTACTGCTGCAGAACACACTATTGAAAATACCGTTACCGTTTTTAACATTGAAAGTGATGAGATTAAGGGTCGCATTATAGGCCGCGAAGGACGCAATATCCGTGCCCTGGAAGCCCTCACTGGCGTTGAAATCATTATTGATGACAGCCCGGATGCCATTCTTCTATCTGGTTTTGACCCCATTCGCAGAGAAATTGCGCGCATTTCGCTACATAAGCTGGTTACAGATGGCCGTATTCATCCGGCAAGAATTGAAGAGGTTGTCAAAAAGACTGAAAAACAGATCGATCAGGAAATACTTGAAACAGGTAAACGCACAGTTATTGATCTGGGCATTCATAATCTTCATGGTGACCTTATCAAAATGATCGGACGAATGAAATACCGATCTTCATACGGCCAGAACTTGCTGGCACATTCAATTGAAGTAGCCAACCTTAGCGCCACAATGGCAGCAGAGCTGGGACTGAACCCGAAAATGGCGAAACGAGCCGGGCTGTTGCATGATATTGGAAAAGTGGCAGAAGGAGAAGCTGAGTTGCCTCATGCTATTCTGGGAATGAAGATTGCTGAAAAGTATAAAGAAAAACAAGAAATATGTAATGCCATTGGCGCACACCATGATGAAATCGAAATGGAAACACTTATTGCGCCTATTGTGCAGGTTTGTGATGCCATTTCAGGTGCACGCCCGGGGGCACGCCGAGAAGTCGTTGAGGCATATATTCAACGACTTAAAAAACTTGAAGATATCGCACTTTCTTATCCGGGTGTTGTTAAGACTTACGCAATACAGGCTGGACGTGAGCTGCGTGTAATCGTTGGAGCCGACAGGGTTTCGGATACGGATGCTGATAAACTGGCTTATGACCTGTCCAGAAAGATTCAAACTGAAATGACTTACCCGGGGCAGATAAAAATAACGGTGATAAGAGAAACGCGTGCAATTAGCTACGCCAAATAATCTTTTTTCAAGTTTAAAATACAGATTTCATTATGAAGAAGCTCACATTTTTATTTATTCTGCTATTTGCATCGGGTACCATTTTTGCACAAAGCCCTATTGGAAATGGTGGCAAACAAATCAATTTTGGAACTGGTTTCTCATCTTATGGCGTGCCACTATACTTCGGAATGGACTTTGGTGTTCATGATGATATCACAATTGGTTTCAACTTATCCTACCGATCCTACAGAGAGCGATGGAGTGGAAGCAAGTACAGCCACGCTGTCATGGGCATATTTGGTAATGCCAATTATCATTTCAACACTATTCTTCAGATCCCACGCGAATGGGATGTATATGCCGGAATTAGTCTGGGTTATTATATTTGGTCCCTGGATTCGGGATATGGTGGTTCAGCAGCCTCAGGCCTTGGCCTTGATGGGCAGATTGGTGCAAGATATTACTTCAGTGATCGTTGGGGAGTTAACCTTGAACTCGGAGGCGGTAATGTGAGTTCGGGCGGCCGGATTGGTTTATCATACAAGCTGTAGAATTAAGATGTTGTCTTGATATTTGTATGGCTTACAGAATCTTACAATAATAATTAAATTGTATAAACTAAACCCTAATCCGATTATGGCATTTTCAAGGCTGCATCATACATTGCCTAGTTTCATCAGGTTTATCGTAATCACAGGCATTCTTTTTTATTCTAGTTTGTTTCTGCATGCTGATCAGATCAAGATCAGGTTCATTGTAACCAATGATGTCCATGCCACTGTTTTTGCACATGATTTCATGCGTAATGAGCCCCACAATGGAAGTCTGTCGCGTGTGAAAAGCTTTGTAGATATGGAAAGGGCGAAGCTTGGTCAGAATGTTATTTTATTGGATAATGGTGATATTTTACAAGGCCAACCCACCGGCTATTTTGCCAATTATCTTGATACCGCTGAATTTCATTTGTTTTCGCGCATACTCAATCTGATGGAATTTGATGCTGCAAGTGTGGGCAACCATGATATCGAGACCGGGCCGGATGTATATAACAGGATCACAAAGGAACTTAATTTTCCATGGTTAGCAGCTAATGTTGTTGACTGTTATTCAGGACAGCCTTATTTTCAGCCCTA
Source organism: uncultured Bacteroidales bacterium (assembly GCA_937926515.1). Taxonomy (GTDB): domain Bacteria; phylum Bacteroidota; class Bacteroidia; order Bacteroidales; family F082; genus CALAZZ01. The sequence goes on from CALAZZ010000089.1 coordinate 9,179, forward strand.
TACGGTCATTGAGGTTGAAGGAGTCCGGATTGCAATATTGGGACTAACACCGCCCAGCATTCCCATTTGGTTACCTCAGAAACTTTGGGAAGGACTTGAATTTGTGGATTTAATGGAGGCCTCAAATTACTGGATCGATCATATACAGAAAAATGAGGCCCCTGATGCCATAATAGGTCTTTTTCACAGTGGAGCTGGAGAGTTGTGGACGCCAGATGATTATCCAGATCATACTGATAATGCGTGCAGGTACATCGCAAAATATGTCCCGGGCTTCGATGTTATTTTTACTGCCCATGACCACCAACCGTATCATGAATTTATTGAGAATATTACCGGACAGCAGGTGTTGATGCTAGGAGGGCAGCCTTATGGGCTTAAAGTTGCGGTTGCCGATCTGTTATTTGAAGGTGGATCGACCGAACGAATACATCGAAAAAATATGACCGGAAGTTTAGTGGAAATGTCTGGTTATGCGCCCAGTTCAACTTTTGACAGTATCTTCCAACCTGATTTTGAAAAGGTGTTTGAATATGTATATGATGAGATAGGGTTATTGGAAGTTGAGCTTCGGTCTCGAGCCTCATTTTTCGGAAGTGCTGCATTCACTGATTTCATTCACCAAATGCAGCTGAACCTGACAGGTGCTGATATTTCGTTTGCAGCGCCACTGTCATTCGATGTAGTCATCCCTGCTGGAAAACTCACGATGCAAGATATGTTCAATTTGTACCGGTTTGAGAACTATCTTTATATGATGGAGCTTAGTGGCAGCGAAATTAAGGACTATCTGGAGTATTCCTATAACTTGTGGATACGCACCATGAATGGGCCAACTGACAATATGTTGTTGCTTAACCACATCGAAACTGATGATAGTAATGGTTTCAAAGAAGACAGGCTTAGAACCAAAAATCCTTTCTATAATTTTGATTCTGCTTTAGGCTTGATCTATGAAGTTGATTTAACAGCTGAGTTTGGTCATCGTATCAGGATCATATCAATGCAGGACGGTGCTCCCTTTATTTATCAAAACAATTACAAAGTGGCTCTGAATTCATATCGGGGCAGTGGTGGTGGTGATCATCTGACCAAGGGTGCTGGAATTGCACATGAGGAGCTTAAAGATCGTATCATTTACGTCTCAGAGAAGGATCTACGCAGCCATATTGCAGATTATATCATCTCCGCCGGGAATATCAATCCGAAAGCATCTAACAACTGGAAATTTGTCCCTGAAGCCTGGGCAAAAGAGGCTGCCAGACGTGATTACAAATTATTATTTGGTTCTGATATCCAATAATTTTATTGATTGTTGAGCATTTCAAATTCCCTGATTATTTCTTCAGGGCTTTTGCCAAGATTACGTATGGCAGCATGCGCTTCCTCAACGAAGTTGTGTTGTGGGTGTTCTTCAATGAAGTTCAGGTAAAGCTGCCGGGCAGTGGCAGTATCACCAATTTGATTGTCGTAAACGAATGCCTTAAGAAATTTTGCAAGGCCTGCTTTTTCATAATTGGGATAATCATCAATGATGCGGTTTAGCAAACTGATTGTCCTGTTTTGATTGTCGAGGTTGATCGAAATATCAGCGGCTTTGAATAGATTATCAGCTGCCATTTGGTCTTCCGGATAGGATTCAGTAAATATCAAATAATTTGAAATCAAATTGTTGGCATATTCAAAATTAAACCTACCATCATGACTATAAAGATTTTCTTCCAGATAGCGGATCCGGTCCGTCAATTGTTGTTTTTCATCTACAGGCGACCGGCTACAGGCAAAAGTGATTAATCCTGCTACAAGAATGACAAACAATTTAATCTTCATCTTACTTATTTATTAGCTAACGTACTTTTTTTCTTTGCTGAGGGAATATCATTTTATACTCAACATCCACATTGCCGGTTGCAATATCACGAAGCTTACCTTTCAGAAGCATGCGCCTGAATGAGGATATTCGGTCTACATATAAAATACCGTCAATATGATCATATTCATGTTGGATAATACGGGCAATAATGCCTTCGTAAGTTTCCTTATAAGGCTTAAAATGTTCATCAAGGTATTCAATTGTAAGTTTCGGCTTACGATATACTGATTCGCTCATTCCCGGCAGGCTCAGGCAGGACTCGTCCATATCAGCATCTTCACCAGCTTCGTGTACGATATGTGCATTGATAAAAACTTTTTTGAAATCCTTGGTTTCAGGATGATCTTCAGCATAGGGAGACGCATCAATCATAAATAGCCTTATGCTTCTATCCACTTGAGGTGCTGCCAGTCCAACGCCATTTGCTTCATACATGGTTTCCCACATATCTTCAATCAGTTTGCCCAGCTCCGGATAATCTGATGAGATATCCACAGCCTTTTTTTTAAGTGTCGGATGACCATATGCAACGATCGGGAGTATCATGTTTTTTTATGATTTATAGTGTCAAGATATGATTGCAAAATAATGGTAGCGCTTATTGTATCGATCAGTGCTTTATCACGACGACGTTTCTTGTTTAGGCCCGCATCGATCATGGTTTGAAATGCCATTTTTGAAGTAAAACGTTCGTCCATTCTTTCAATAATCATCTCCGGTAATAACTGGCGGAGTTTTTTAACAAAAGGTTCAATAAAGTGTGACGAATCCGATGCCTGGTTTTGCATATCTTTTGGTTCTCCAACCACTATCCGGCTTACCTCTTCTTGCTGTGTATAATTTTTGACAAACTCAATAATCTTATGGCTCGGTATCGTTGTCAACCCATTGGCAATCATTCCCAACGGATCGGTAACAGCAATACCGGTTCTTTTTTGTCCATAATCAATGGCCATGATTCGCGCCATAAACTTCTGATTGTGATTTTAATGAGGATGCAAAATTAGTGTTTTTTTTGAGTGTGGCTCAACATTAGCTTTTTGCTTTTGCCTTAAATACCATTCTTAATGGCAAAGTTTCAAGATTTTTTTTGTAGCAGTAACTTTTTTACTGGCTGCACGTCATACTGTCAAATATCAAAATCAAAAATCATGAAAACGCTTTTGAAAATCTTTATGCTTAGCTTCATGTTTGTGCTTTCTGCAAATTTACTGCATGCGCAGACTATTGGTAACAAGAATGTTATCCTAAATGAATATGAACTTGCCGGATTTGACAGGGTAGATGCCAGCGGAGCATTTACCGTGACTATCTTTCACTCAGAGACCTTTTATGTGGGTATAGAGGCTGATGAAAACCTTTTCGATAATATCACTGTTCGGGTACGCAACAACAAATTGGAACTTGGAACACATAATATCAGAAGGTTTACAAAATTACATGCTGAGGTAGGCATGCCATCACTTGTAGCCATAAAGGCATCAGGTGCAGCTAAGTTAGCCAGTCATGATCTGTTTGAAGGTGAAGAACTATCGCTTGAAATCAGTGGTGCATCTGATGTTGATTTGCAGGTAAGTTATGAGTTGGTAAATAGTACATTGTCCGGTGCTGGCAAGCTTACACTTACAGGGGTTGCTTATGAACACCGGATAGAAAGCAGTGGAGCATCCAGGTTGATGGCTCAACAATTGCAATCGGAATCAGCTTTTGTAAGCAGCAGTGGGGCATCCAAATCAAAAATATCTGTAACTGATTATCTTGAAACAAAAACAAGCGGTGCTGCAACAATTGAAACTATCGGTACACCAGATACATGGATGAACAATGGTCGGATAGTAGGGGGCACCCAGAAGGTTACCGGTCGTAGTTATGGTTATCAGGACACTACTCGTGTTCAGATGGGCAATTTAGGCATTGAGGTTATCGATGGAGATACAGTTAAGGTACGAGTGGGGAGTCGTACCTTAAGTGTAGATGATCATGGCAATATTAAAATTGAACGCAATCGCAAACATAAGTTTAACGGACATTGGGCCGGTATTGAATTGGGGTTTAATGGTTTGCTAACGCCAGACTTTAACATGAGCTATCCAAAGGAATATGCCTATCTTGATTTGCGCATGGAAAAGAGCATCAATGTGAATCTAAACTTTTATGAGCAGAATTTTGCATTTAACAAATCCGGAACCTTTGGAATGGTTAGCGGACTTGGATTCTCATGGAACAATTACCGTTTTGGCAATAAAGCCTACATCACCTCTGATTCTGCGGTTTTACGGGGATATTATATGGAGGATATTTCAGTACGCAAAAGTAAGATTACTAACCTGTATCTCACACTTCCGCTCCTCTTCGAAGTTCAATCTAAATCATATCGTACACGCGATAAGCTGCATTTTTCGGCAGGTGTTGTCGGTGGCTGGCGCATTCGGACACACAGTAAGATCTATTATGAGGAAGCTCACAAGGAATTCAGCTTACGCGATCCGGTTACAGGGGAACTATTACCTGTAGTATTAAAAAGCCCTGGAAAATCAAGCAGAAATATTGACAAGAATTATGACAGCTACCATATGCGGCCATTCAAATTGGATGCAGCCGTAAGAGCCGGATGGGGAATTATCAACTTGTATGCAAACTATTCACTCACAAGCTTATTTATAACTGACCGGGGGCCGGAGCTTTATCCGTTCTCGGTTGGGATATGTGTCACAGGGTGGTAGTGAACCATAGTATATATTTGGAAAAGCGACTTCCATTGCCGGGAGTCGCTTTCTTTATAAGCTGTTTGCAAACAAAAAGGTAAGATCAGATTTGGCTCGTTTGTTCAACCAATAGGTTATGTATGTCGTAAGTATCAATCGCAATCATCAGCTCTTCATCAGTTGGAATTACTATCACTTTAACTTTTGATTCCGGAGTACTGATGATTTCTTCCTTTGACCGACTTTTCATTGATTTTTCCTGGTCTATATCCACACCGATAAACTCAAGCCCTTCTAGTGATTTTGTCCGTGTTTTGGTATCATTCTCACCAATTCCTCCTGTGAATACGATTATATCAACTCCTCCCATGGCTGCAGCATATGCACCGATGTACTTTTTCACACGGTATTGATACATTTCAAGTGCGATATGGGCACGCTCATTTCCTTCGTTAGCGGCCTCTTCGATATCGCGCATATCTGAGGAAATACCGGAAACACCCAGCATGCCCGAAAACTTATTCACCAGTGTGTTTGTGAAAGGGATGCTGGTTTCTTCTTTATCTGCAATATACAACAATGCTCCTATATCCAGATCTCCGCAGCGAGTTCCCATTATGAGCCCTTCAAGTGGTGTCATTCCCATGGAGGTGTCAAGTGATTTGCCCCCATCAATTGCTGCCATTGAAGCGCCATTGCCAAGATGACAGGTGATGATCTTTTGCATGCTGATATCAAGGTTAAGAATTTCGCATGCTCTGTGCGAAACATATTTATGACTGGTACCATGAAAACCATATCGACGTATTTTATATTTATCATATAAGGCGTAAGGAATGCCATATAAATAGGCTTTTGCCGGCATGGTTTGATGAAAGGCTGTATCAAATACACCTATCTGCGGTATCTCAGGAAGCAGCTCTTTCATGGCATAAATACCTTTAAGGTTTGGAGGATTATGTAGTGGAGCCAAGTCAACGCATTCTTCAAGGGCATCAATAACATCATCTGTTATGAACACGCTCCCGCTGAACTTCTCGCCTGCATGCACGACACGATGTCCTACAGCATCTATTTCATCCAGACTCTTGATGCTGCCATATTTTTTGCTGATCAATACACCTAACAAATATTCAATCCCTGACTGGTGATCGATCACCTCACCTTCGATGACTGCACTTGTACCATCATCTCTTTTATGTTTAATAGCAGAACCCTTCAGCCCGATCTTGTCCACTATACCTTTGGCCAACACCGATTTGGAAGGCATGTCAAAAAGCTGATATTTAATGGATGAGCTTCCACAGTTTAAAACAATGATTTTCATAGTTATTTTCTTGATTTAAATAGCTTATTATTTGATTACTGCACATGTAACAGTTTGATCAACCGGCTTGCCTGATTCATAATTGTAAAAACCTCGATTAGTCAGTTTGCCGAGGTAATTTGCCCTTACCAATCTTTTAATAATCGGTGATGGTTTATATTTTTGATCGCCAAACTCTTGATACAGGTTGTCCATAAACTTTAGTATTTTATCCAGGCCAATTCGATCAGCCATTTCAAATGGGCCAAATAAATGACCTGATGATTCCTTCATGGCAGTATCTATATCTGCGACTGAAGCCACACCTTCCATCAGGATGTCGCAGGCTTCGTTGATGGTGGTTACCAGCATGCGTGTAACGATATTGCCCGGTGATTCATTTAGCTTAATTATTCTTTTATTGATCATGCTGGCAAAACGTTCAATCATATTGTATGCCTCATCAGAGGAAGCAATACCCCTTACCACTTCAATAACATGAGTTTTGTATATAGGTAGGATAAAATGCATGCCTATTGCCCGGTCAGGATATTTAAGAACTGATGCCAGGTCAGAAATCATTAATGTGGCCAGGTTGGACGAAATGATCGTGTCGCGTGGCACAACTGATTCCACTTTACTAAAAATGTCTTTTCTGATTTCGAGGCTGGTTCCCCTTTTGCGAGAGCTAATTGTTTCTATTACGATATCGCAATCAGCCAGATCATTATAATCGGTGGTGCCTTTAATGCGACTAAGTATTGCACGTTTTTCGCCTGGTGTAAGCCCCCAGTGATTAATCACTTCGTCGAGCTGGTTTTCCAGGTCCTTAAATATTTCAGCGATGCGTTCTTCTGAAACATCTAGAAAAACTACGTCAATTCCATATTCACTTATGGTCCTGGTAATTTCTTGGCCTACCGAACCACAACCAATCAATCCAACTTTTTGGATCATTCCTTTGGGTTGGATACGTTTACCCAGGCTGAAATCAGCCAATGTTTCAATCATAGTAATTCGAATTTATTAATAAAGTTTCTGATTTCTTTAATTCTTCAGCTTGACTTGCTGTAATGGCAACCAGGTTGATAATATCTTCCACTGAACATCCACGCGAAAGATCATTTATAGGTGCTGCCATCCCCTGTAATACTGGACCTATTGCTTGAGCATTGGCAAGTCTTTCAACGAGCTTATAGGCAATGTTTCCAGATTCAAGTGAGGGGAAAACCAGCACATTTGCATGTCCTGCTAAGATGGAGCCTGGCGCTTTTTTCAGGCTAATAGCTTCGATGATGGCAGCATCAACCTGCAGTTCTCCATCAATAATCAGTGAAGGTTTCAATTCACGAGCCTTAATTGTTGCATTCCTTACTTTTTCTGCCTTTTCGTGTGATGCACTGCCTTTGGTAGAAAAACTCAACATCGCTACCCTGGGCTCAATCCCGACAATCGATTGTGCAGTTTCAGCTGATGCAACAGCAATTTCAGCCAGTTCATCTATATCTGGGTCGGGATTGACTGCACAATCAGCAAAAATGAGCATGCCGTTTTCACCAAATTTCTGATCCTGCAGCACCATAATAAAAGCACCAGAAACAGAATGGAATCCAGGGCGCGTTTTAATGATCTGGAAAGCAGGCCTTAATACATCAGCTGTTGAATTGTTCGCACCGGCAACTTCACCATCAGCAATTCCAGCTTTAATAAGTACGGTGGCCAGATAGAGTGGGTCTTCAATTAAGCCATAGGCTTTTTCAAAAGTTAAGCCTTTACCGGACCTAAGTTTGTGGAGCATCTGGGCAAGTTCCTCTTTCCTTTCATAACTAAGCGGATCAATAATTGTTGCCTGATCAATATGATGGAGGTCCCATAAAGTAGCATTTTTAAATATAACATCACGATTGCCCAAGAGAATCAATTTCGCCAATCTTTCATGTAAAATATAATTCGCTGCGCGCAAGGTTCGCTCTTCAGTTGCTTCAGGAAGTACAATAGTGCTGTTAGTTTTTCGGGCTCTTTCCCTTATTTTATTAATGAGTTCCATATAGTTAGCTGGCGTAAAATAAATGTGTTTCGGACTGCAAAAGTACCTCTTTTTTTCATTTTTTCCATACTACTTGTTAAAGATTTAACAATTATTATCTGAATTTAAGTTGTTGTTAAACAATTAGGTAGTGGGTAGCATTATTTTATAATCGTTATAAATTACTACTTTTGTCAGTTCCTTTTAGTAAACATTAGCAGGGCTGCCTTTTCAATGTATGATATAACTGACCTTGTGGTGATTCAAAGCAATTCCTTGATCGGTGGTCAATTGGAGTTTAAAGAAGCTATACAAAGGTATCAACAGACCTATATGGAGCTTACCGGCACATTGTTTCAACTCAAGGATAATTTCGTTACTCATTTTGGGAAATCACTAATGGAACCAATAGAGCGTTCTGTCCAGGAAGGGTCAACAACATGGATTTCAGTTATATTGCTGTTTACTTTACTTCTGCTGGTTGTATCCCGGCAATTATATCCGAGAAAGTTTTCGCAAAGCCTTTTGGCCCTTACAGGAAATAATCATGTCAATCAGCTGCAACGTGAATGGTATCCTGCCAGCCATCCGCTTGGTTTGCTCTATTTGATTGCCTATGCAATTTTGTTTGCCTTATATATTTTTGTGTTTGTTAATTTTCTGAGTCAGGCTGAGGCAGAAGAGTCAGGGGAATTCCAATTTTACTTTCTTATTCTGCTCATAGTTTTTATCGTATTATCATTTAAGCTTTTGGTGGTACAGCTTCTGTCGTATCTGTTCAACTCAAAGCATCTGACACGGAATTATCTTACTGGTCATGCATCATTTATGCTGCTTGGCGCATTGATTTTACTACCCCTATTGCTCATACTCATTTTTAATGCTCACCCATTATTATTTATGCTCACTCTTATCATCTTGATTAGTTTTATGATATACAGACTGGTAAGGAGTTTTTTTATAGGCTGGGCTGAAGGTCAGTTCGCTTTGTTTTATTTATTTTTATATCTTTGCGCCCTTGAAATTGTACCCTTGCTGTGGTTGATTAAAACTGTAATGCTTATTGGAACGGGTTCATTTATCATTTGATAAACAGGACACTATGTATCATTAATAACAAACTCAGCCTTTGTGGGTTTGTTCTCACGGCAAGATGAAAATTATAATACGGATGAAAATCAAGAAAATACTTGTTTCACAACCAGAGCCGGTCGATTTTGAAAAATCACCCTACAGCGATCTTGCAAAGAAGTATAATCTTTCTATTGATTTTCAAAAGTTTATCAAAATAGAAGGAGTCTCAGCAAGAGACTTTCGCCAAGAAAGGATTGCCTTGGGTGATTTCACTGCGATTATACTTACCAGCCGCAATGGAGTTGATCATTTTTTTCGTATTGCCAAGGAAATGCGCTTCGAAGTGCCTGATACATTAAAATATTTCTGCATATCTGAATCCACAGCCTTTTATCTGCAGAAATATGTTCATTACCGCAAACGAAAAATTTTTCATGGAAAACAAACTTTTGCGGAATTATTGGAGATCATTAAGAAGCATAAAGAGGAAAAATACTTGCTTCCTTGTTCCGATATTCATAAGGCAAGCATGATAAAAATGCTTGATGATTCGAAGGTTAATTACCGCAAAGCGATTCTCTACCGAACTGTGGGAAGTAATTTAGCTGGGGTCAATATTGAAGATTATGATATGCTTGTATTCTTCAGCCCGGCTGGTATTAAGTCACTTGTAATGAATTTCCCTGACTATAAGCAGAACAATACCTTATTTGGTGCTTTTGGTCCAGCCACGGCACAGGCAGTTGCCGAGGCCGGTTTCAAGCTGCATGTAAATGCACCCACCAAAACCAGCCCCTCCATGACCATGGCAATAGAGGAATACATTGAAGAGGAGATTAAGAAAGCACGAAAAAAGTAGCTTTTCAAGTTTCTTTGCTATTCCTACCTGATCGAATAGTCTATCTTTGTACAGATTATGATAATTCTTTCTAAGGCATTGGCAGATCAGTCATTTCAACGGGAACAACGACTGCGTTCACCACGTGATATTCAGGCATTATTTGAATCCCAGCAGATGTTTTACCAATATCCCTTTAAAATTGTGTATTGTACCTTGCGTAGCAATACTAGTTCATTACGGATATTGATCAGTGTACCAAAAAGAGCTTTTAAGAAAGCTGTTGACCGCAATAGAATTAAGCGACTGATACGCGAGGCTTGGAGACGAAACCAAAGTCAACTGCTTGAGATCGTTTCCCAAAAAGGAATAGGTTTGGATATAGGCCTGATTTATACAGCAAAAATTATCCATAACTACAAAGAGATAGAAGATAAAATAATTCTAATCACAAAACGTTTAATCAAAGTTAATGAGGATTGTTAAACAGCTTCCTGCAAGGTTTTTAATTTTATTGATCAGGATATACCAGTACACTTTATCACCTTATTTAGGACGATCCTGTCGTTTTGAGCCAACATGTTCAGCTTATGGTGTTGAAGCCATCAAGAAACACGGGGCAATTAAAGGCGGATGGCTTACACTTAAACGCCTGGCATCCTGTCATCCCTGGGGGGGAAGTGGCTATGATCCAGTACCATAAACACCGTAAACTCGTATGAAAAATTCATTCAGATCAATCATTATTGTTTTGGTTTTCTACTTCACAGGAATAGTGGGTGCCATATCACAGAGCCATAATAACTTTGAGATTTCCAAAAGTCTTGATATCTACGCCACAGTGCTCCGCGAACTAAACTTGAATTATGTGGATGACATAAGGGCAGGCGAACTGAACCAGATTGCCATAGATGCCATGCTAAATTCCCTGGATCCTTATACTGTTTTTGTGCCGGAATCGCAGATAGAGGATTTTCAACTGATGACTACCGGGGAGTATGGCGGAATCGGTTCGCTCATTCAGCAGATTGGTGAACACATATACATCTCAGAGCCATACGAAGGATTTCCTGCGCACAAAGCCGGACTGAAGGCCGGAGACCGTATCCTTGAGGTGAATGGTTTGGACACTAAAGGTAAAACATCCTCTGAAATCAGCGAATTATTGAAAGGACAACCTGGAACCTCAATTCAAATGCTCATCGAAAGGGAAGGAGAGCCCGAACCTGTAAACGCAGAACTAATTCGAGAGCGGATCAAAATAGACAATATACCTTACCAAACTGTATTTGATAATGATATAGGCTATATTCGGCTTACCGGTTTCACGCAGAAAGCTGCCGCCGAAGTAAAGAAAGTCTTTCTTGATATGAAAAATGAAAAGCCTGAACTCAAAGGCTTAATTCTGGACCTGCGAGGTAATGGTGGCGGATTGTTAAATGAAGCGGTTGATATCACCAATTTATTTGTGGATCGGGCTGAAGTGGTGGTAACTACCAAGGGAAAAGCCATGGATCGTACTGTTGTACATCGCACACGCCATCCTATTACAGATGCTGACATACCTCTGGCTGTCCTGGTAAACGAGAACAGTGCTTCTGCCAGTGAGATTGTGGCTGGTGCCTTGCAGGATTATGATAGGGCGGTCATTATAGGACAGCGAACTTTTGGTAAAGGATTGGTTCAAAATGTGTTGCCTCTTACATATAATACACAGATGAAAGTTACTGTGGCTCAATATTATATACCAAGTGGTAGAGGTATCCAGGCCATTGATTATAAGCACCGGAATATTAATGGAGGCAAGATACCTGATTCATTGATTTCAAGTTTTCGGACACGCAATAACCGGGTTGTTTACGATGGAGGCGGTATATTACCTGATATTGAAATTGAGAAACGTGAATTTAGTCAGGTGAGTGCAAACCTATACGGCAAGAATATGATTTTTCATTTTGCAAACCATTATGCCCGACTGCATGATTCGATTGAGGAGCCCGAGAATTTCAAAATTACGGATGAGGTTTTTGATGATTTCAAACGGTTTACAGCTGAAAAAGGATTTGATTATATTACCGAGAGTGAAGATGCGATCAACAGACTAAGAAGTATTGCGGAAGAAGAGACATACCTTAAAGCCATTGAGCCGCAGATTATGCTGCTCGAGGATAGGCTTAAAGAATATAAAGCCAACGACTTTGAAAAATATCGCAACGAAATAGAAGAAATGTTGCTGGTTGAAATCGTCTCCCGCTATTATTTTCAGAAAGGTAAGATCATAGCTTCACTGAGAAATGATCATGAATTAGAGAAGGCCTTTGAGGTGCTTATTGATGCCGGACAATATCAGGATCTTCTTAGCAAGACTACACACTAACCATTATTTCCAGGCACATGTATATCTTTACCAAGCAGTTTCATTCGCAAGCATATTTTATCACTCTTATTTTGCTTGCCATGAGCATACCGTTGTCACGTTTTACGATGAGCGTTTTTCAATTTACATTGCTTGGTTTGTGGATTTGGTCGGGTTTTTCATTTGAGGTGGTATTCAGAATCTTTCGTAGAGTTGGAGTGATTAAGGGTTTATGGTATTTTTTGACATACATGTTACGGCTGACCAGGGCCAATTTTGTTGATAAATTCGAGCTTTTTTTTCGAAACCGTGTTGCTGTAATTGTCGCTTCAATATTCTTGATCCATATAATTGGTCTATTGCATACAGTTGATTTTCAGTATGCCATGAAGGATTTACGCACTAAACTGCCGCTATTACTTCTTCCTGTTGTTTTTGTTTCCATGGAAAAACTTACAGTTAAACGTATTAAGATATTATTGTTGTGCTATGTACTGGCAGTCTTTATTGGCTCTATGTTCAGCCTTGCTGCATACCTTCGTCAGGATTATTTAGATATCCGTAGTATTTCTCTATTCATTAGCCCTGTTAGGTTTAGTTTGAATATTGTGTTCTCCTTTTTTATACTTGCCTGGTATGTCTTTAAGGACCATGATATGAAATTTGTATTACGTATTCCGTTGGCGCTGGTGATGGTATGGTTTATTGTTTTCCTGGTCATTTTGGAATCAATCATAGGCATGCTTGGTATTTTGATTATTACGATAGGGATTCTACTTTATTATGTGTTAACGATCAAATACCTTGCACTCAGGTTAGCGCTGGTAATATTATTGATTGGTCTGCCAATAATAAGCTTTATTTATGTACGGTCTATCGTTCTGGAACTTGCAACCCCACCAAAAGTTGACTTCGCAAGCTTACCGACACACACTGAGCTTGGTAATCCTTACCGGCATGATACTGTGAACTTTGGGGTTGAAGATGGGCGATATATCGGACTGTATTTGGCCGAAGATGAATTAAAAGAAGCATGGAATAAACGAAGTAACATTGATTTTATGGCAAAGGATAAAGCAGATCAGCTCATTCAATATACCATTATACGTTATTTAAACTCATTGGATTTGCCTAAAGATGCAAGTGGAGTAGAATCGTTGACGGATCAAGATATCAGATTGATAGAGATGGGTGTTGCTAATAGTAATTATATGAACACTCCAAGTATACGCATCAGAATATCAAAAATATTGATGGGTTATTGGCAATATATTAATGGAAATGACCCCAGTGGCAGTTCCATTATGCAGCGTATTGAACACCTAAAGGCATCGGTCATCATCATCAAGAACAACTTTTGGCTTGGAGTGGGCACAGGTGACTTGCCAATGATTTTTGAAGAAACATATGAGCAAATGCAATCACCACTTGAAAAGCAGTGGCAGTGGCGATCACACAATCAATATTTATCTGTTTTCATTGCTTTTGGTGTTTTTGGATTCTTATGGTTTCTATTCACTTTGATCTATCCATTTTTTGTCCTACAGAAGTACAGGAATTATTTTTATTGTGTATTTCTTGGATTGATGCTCCTTTCAATGTTCAGCGAGGACACCATCGAGTCGCAGGATGGAGTCACCTTATTTGCTTACTTTAACTCATTATTCCTGTTTGCAGTAAAGAGTAGAAAAGAATCGGCTAAAACCACCGCAAGCAAGGTCTTTGATTAATTGTATATTTGCTTCCCATTTTTACTTTATATGAGACAAGAGAAAATTAAGTTTGATATTCTTTATCTTGATGAAGCTTCTGAACTGTCTGCTGAGGAAAGTGAGCTATTAGATAAAGCAGCCGAATCGGCACAAAATGCTTATGCTCCCTATTCACAGTTCAGGGTCGGGGCAGCTGTACGCTTAGCTAATGGTCAGATCATACAGGGAAACAACCAGGAGAATGCAGCATATCCTTCCGGGTTATGTGCTGAACGTGTAGCATTGTTTTATGCTTCTTCCAAATATCCTGATATTCCAGTAGAGGCCATAGCAGTCACAGCTATATCTGAGAAAAGTTTAATAGATAAGCCCATACCACCTTGTGGTGCCTGCAGGCAGGTTATGGCTGAAACCGAAAACAGGTCGAACAATAAAATGCGTGTGATCATGCGCGGCCAAACAGGACCCATCATCATTGTAGATAACATGGAAACCCTGCTACCTTTCCGTTTTCTGGATGCTTACTTACCTAAATAAATATTTTTGAAAATGAAGTACCGTAGTGTTGTCCTACTCTTCTTATTTGTTCTGACATTTAGTTCGTTCAGGCATGATAAACCTGCCTATCAGCTATTCAATGCTAAAGGCAAACAAACAAAATTTAAGAAATTATTAAAAGATGCCGAAAAAGCTGATGTGATCTTTTTTGGTGAATTGCATAATAATCCTATTAGCCACTGGCTGCAACTCGAACTTACAAAGGATATGTTCGAATCAAGAGAAGGTAGGATCATTCTGGGTGCAGAGATGTTTGAAGCGGATAACCAGTTGGTACTCAATGAATATTTGAATGATCAGATAAGTAAGGAAAATTTTGAGTCAGAGGCACGATTATGGAAAAACTACAAAACTGATATTGCACCACTTGTTGAATTTGCAAAAGAGAATCAGATCAGATTTGTAGCCAGTAATATTCCGCGCCGTTACGCTTCTATGGTATTTAGGGGTGGGTTTGAAGTGCTTGATACTTTAACTGATGAAGCAAAATCATTTATTGCACCTTTACCGGTCGATTTTGATATTGAGCTGCCAGGTTATCGAAACATGTTGAATATGATGGCTGGCCATGGTGGAGAGCCTAATGAAAATTTTCCAAAGGCACAGGCCATAAAGGATGCCACAATGGCATGGTTCATTCATCAAAATTTTATGGATGGAAAACTCTTTATCCATTTCAATGGAAGTTACCATAGTGATAATTATGAAGGAATACTTTGGTACTTAAACAGATTGAACCCTGACTTGAACCTAATGACCATTGCTACCATCGAGGCTGAGAACAGCCGGAGATTACCGGAGGAAAAAGTCGGCGTGGCAGACTATATTATCGCGGTGCCTCCCACGATGACTAAAACACATTAAACTTATGATAAGACATGATTTTATGTCTGGTTGGGCATATGGTA
>CALAZZ010000090.1 GCA_937926515.1 uncultured Bacteroidales bacterium
TCATAATGACTCAACTGAGCATCAATGAATTCATCGAAAGATGAGGAAACTATTTGTTGGCAAATTGGTTGCCCAATTTGCTTATGCACAAAGCTGCTGAATTGTGCCATGAACAAGCCCGGTTTTTTACTTTTATAAAGTGCCCGCAAAGTGGATTCGAAGTCGAGGCTGTAAGTGGAATAAAATTCCCTAGCCAATGCTTCAGGTGCAGTACCTGATAATATGGCAGTGAGCAGCTTCTTCCCGATATGATTAGCGCTTCCTTCATCTCCAAGCATATATCCCAGGGACGGTATGTTTTTCACGATCTTATTTCCATCATAAAAGCATGTGCTTGAACCTGTTCCAAGAATACATGCCATACCGGGGTTGCGACCTAATAAAGAATGGGCTGCAGCAAGCAGATCATGATAAATATGAATTTTGGCATGCTTAAAATAAACTGCAAAAGCATCAGATACAATTTTACAATTCACTTTTGTGGAGCATCCTGATCCATAGTAGAATACTTGCGTGATAGCATCCTTTTTCACTTCCTGTGGAATATCCTTGATCAGGATTTCAGTGATTGCAGACTTTTCAAAATAATATGGATTGAAACCTGCGGTCAGAAAGGTATTGATGACTTCACCATCCTGAAGAATGATCCATTCTGTTTTTGTAGAGCCGCTGTCGGCAATTATGATCATAATGCAATGTTAAATGTTTTAGCCCTGTTGGCCTCCGATAACGACAGTCCAGGGGCGTACCTCCCATGATACGATCAGGCCGTTTCTGACGTATGGATCGTTTTCAGCAAATTTTTCTGCATATTCAGGGGAATCCCCTCTGAAAACAAGCACGGCAGCATCAGCCGGGTCAGCCAATGCTCCTGCCATCACCAGCTTACCTTCCTGGTATGCTTTCCCGGCTATTGCCAAATGCTCCACACGGTAGGCTGCCCGTCTTTCAAGATAATCTTCAACGGTTTTATAGAAAAGTATGTAATACATGCGGTTGAATTAAATAATTATGAAGCAAATTTAATCAATAAGGCTAATATTTGGTCGATTCGGTCCTTTGGCTTGTGACAATTAGCAAGATCATTCATTTACATAATGATGATTTCACGGATAAAATGGAAATGAATACACGCTTTACTAAGCAAATTTACCTAATATCCATAAGGATTTATTAGCTTTGCCTCGCAAAGCAGTTGGGTAAAGTATGGTGCTGGATTTCACTGCTTTTTGAAGAGTTTAATTAAGATTTTAATCCTATTTACAACAATGAGAAAATGGCGTATTGAAGATTCGGCTGAGTTGTACAACATCACCGGGTGGGGTGTCAACTACTTTTCCATTAACGAAAAGGGAAACGTATTTGTAACACCGCGCAAAGATGGTGTGCAGATAGATCTGGCTGAATTAATTGATGAGCTGCAGTTGCGTGATGTGTCAACACCTGTGTTGCTTCGGTTTCCGGATATATTGAACAGCCGGATCGAAAAGATGGATCAATGTTTTAAGGTGGCGGCCGAGGAATACGAATTCCAGGGCAAAAATTTTATTGTATATCCGATTAAGGTGAATCAAATGCGGCCTGTGGTTGAGGAAATTGTAAGCCATGGAAAGAAATTTAACATCGGCCTTGAAGCCGGTTCAAAACCTGAGTTGCATACCGTTATTGCCACCAACACCGACAATGATTCGCTTATTGTTTGCAACGGATATAAAGATGAAGACTATATTGAGTTGGCCCTGTTGGCTCAGAAAATGGGCAGGGCGATCTTCATCGTAGTTGAAAAACTTAACGAGCTTAAGCTTATTGCACGCATTGCAAAACGTTTGAAAGTGAAACCTAACCTCGGCATAAGGATTAAGCTGGCCAGTTCAGGCAGCGGTAAGTGGGAGGATTCAGGCGGTGATGTTAGCAAGTTTGGTCTTACCTCAAGCGAGCTGCTCGAAGCACTGGATTTTCTGGAGAACAATGAACTCAAGGATTCGCTTCGGTTGGTTCATTTTCATATTGGAAGCCAGGTAAATAAGATTCGACGGATTAAAATTGCTTTACGAGAAGCGGCACAATTTTTTGTGCAGATCAGCAAAATGGGATTTAATCTGGACTTTGTTGATGTTGGAGGTGGCCTGGGTGTTGATTATGATGGCACCCGCTCGGCCAATAGCGGAAGCAGCGTAAACTATAGCATTCAGGAGTATGTGAATGATGCCACCTCCTCAATGGTGGATGCGGCTAACAAGAATAACCTGCCTCACCCAAATATCATAACCGAATCGGGTCGTTCTCTTACAGCGCATCATTCGGTACTGATATTCGAAGTACTTGAATCTGCCGGAGTTCCCACATGGGAAGATGATGAAGAAGTACATGATGACGACCATGAGTTGCTTAAGGAATTATATAACGCATGGGATTCCATCAACCAGGCCTCCATGCTCGAAACCTGGCATGATGCCCAGCAAATACGTGAAGAATCGCTCGACCGTTTTAGTCTGGGCCTGCTGGACCTGAAAACACGTGCTCAAATTGAAAAATTATTCTGGTCTATAGCCAAAGAAGTCAACCAGATGGCTGCCAAAATGAAACGACCACCCGAAGAACTTTTAAATTTACCCAAACTTCTGGCAGATAAGTATTTCTGTAACTTCTCCCTGTTCCAGTCGCTGCCCGATACCTGGGCCATCGACCAGATCTTTCCGATCATTCCTATTCAACGCCTAAATGAGAAGCCTGAACGGGCAGCCACTTTGCAGGATATCACCTGTGATTCAGATGGTAAAATTGACAATTTCATAAGCACTAGAAATTTTTCACATTACCTGCCCGTGCATCAGCTCAAGGCACGTGAATCATATTATATCGGTGTGTTCCTGGTGGGTGCGTATCAGGAAATTCTGGGCGATTTGCACAATTTATTTGGTGATACAAATGCCGTTCATGTCTCAGTAGATGAAAAAGCTTACTATATTGACCAAATCATTGATGGTGAAACGGTAGCAGAGGTGCTGGATTATGTGCAGTACAATTCCAAAAAACTGGTCCGCACCGTTGAAACCTGGGTGACATCGTCAGTTAAACAGGGCAAGATCACCACTGAAGAAGGTAA
Organism: uncultured Bacteroidales bacterium; assembly: GCA_937926515.1. Taxonomy (GTDB): domain Bacteria; phylum Bacteroidota; class Bacteroidia; order Bacteroidales; family F082; genus CALAZZ01. The sequence goes on from CALAZZ010000090.1 coordinate 3,107, forward strand.
AGAGTTTCTTTCGAACTACCGCTCCGGTTTATATGGCTATACTTACCTTGAGTAATCTGAACTGCATTCAATTAATCAATCATGAAAGTTATTGCATTCGGCGAAACACTTTTGGACATTGTTCATAGTGGTAAATCAGTTCTAGGTACTTTTCCCGGAGGATCCATACTTAATTCAACAGTCTCGCTGGCGCGTTGTGGCATTCCTGTTCAACTTATGACTGAAACATCCAAGGATGGACCCGGCCTTCTGATACGGCAGTTCCTGCTTGAAAACAATATTGATCTTAGCTATGCCTGCGAATATAGCGAAGGCAAAACTGCTCTTGCCTTTGCACTGCTCGATGGAGAAGGAAAGGCTAATTACACTTTTTATAAGGACTATCCAAAAAACAGGTATACCATCGGCCTGCCGGAGCTGGATAAGGACACACTATTGTTGTTCGGTTCATTATCAGCACTGGATGGCAAATTGATGCATGTGATGCAACCCATCGTTAATCGTGCCCGCGAAGCCGGTTCCATACTTTATTATGATCCAAACCTGCGTCAGGACAGTTTTAAAAACTATAAAGATCCGATGTCGCTGTTGAAGTTCAATCTGTTTTCATCCCATATCATTAAAGGATCGGATGAAGACTTCGAGTATCTTTATAAAACCAGCGATATCACAAAAGTCTGGGATCATATACAGCCCTCTGTTTGTCGCTTGCTCATCATTACACGTGGTGCGAATAATATGCATGTGCTTTACAAAGGTCATTTTTTTACTTTTAAAGTCCCGGATATTAAAGTGGTAAGTTCTGTTGGCGCTGGTGATGCCTTTACTGCCGGCCTGATCGCTGCAATGGCGAAAATGGGCATTCGCCGTGATGACTTGAATAAACTATCCGACAATCAAATGGAGTTCATGCTTGAAAATGGAATCAACTTTGCAACAGATGTATGTACCAATAAGGGGAATTATATCGGAAATGATATAGCTGAAAAATTTAGGAAATTAAGCACTTCATAAGGCTCAGCTACGGCGAAAATATTGCCAATCAAGATAATAGAGTAGTTTAATACTCAGGCTATTGTGTACAGGCGACTGGAAGGTGTCCCGCCAATTCGTAAAATAATTGTTTTCAATCAAATAGCTGACAGCGTTATGGTAAACGGCATTTTTCCATATCAGCAATAGTTCGCTTCCTGGTGCAAAATCCCATTTGAATACCATGTCCACATTAAAGGCATTCACAATGAAATCTTCAGTTGTTGAATAATCATTTTCAATGATTTTACCCTCTTTTAGTAAATCATAGAACTTCAAATAATCTACCCTTAGCCAATAGTGCCGCATTCTAAAAGCGAGTGAGGTATTTGGTGTAAAAGTATAATCAGCAGAGATCGAAGTGGTCACGTTTTTCACATCGCGCCTGCCAAAAATAACTTCCTGCCCGTGGCTCGGGCTTAGGCTATCCTTAACATACCCAATATTGTTTAATTGATAATCAAGTTTCAGCTCGGGACGTAACAAAAGATTCGTGCTGATCCTCCATCGTGGCGTTGCAGATGCATTCCAGTTGAATTGATTGTATTGTGCTGAGTGTCGAATTCCAAACCTGTAATCGATCAAAAAGGATTTGCGATAATCAGGTGACCACCAAAAACCCAGGCTGAAGGAGGGAGGACGATAATACTCCAATCCGGTAACTCTTGCTTCATAAAAATCACGATAACCAAGCGGATTGAAATTAGCATTGCCGCCAAAAGTCAGGTGGTTCCTGTTTGTTAGCCTGAAATCTCCTCCAAGTTCTATGATGGTGAATATGCCGTTAATATAGTGATAGTAATGGTTTATATAGATTCTGTTGTATGCCCTTAGCAATCGACCTTTTGGCTCATAGATATTATATCTCAGGTTTATGCCTTGTGCGATCTGGTCGTTCCGGTATTGAAAGCCAAGATCATTGGGGTCATAGGTGTCGGTGATAAGGCTGAACCAGGCATCACCAAGGAAATTACCACTTATCCTGGCTAAACTAACATAATACCGTTGTCCATTAAGTGGTGCACGGTCAGATGTGTAGTGCTGGCTTAAATTAAACAACCCATTGACTTCGTATGTATTGCGTTTATTTCTAAGCCTGAGTTCTGTCCCCGAAACATTCGCAGACTCGCGTAGGTCTGGTTTAGTTACATTGGTGTTGTACAAACTGATGTATGAATTGTTTTTCAATGATTGATCCAATATGGTCATATTGAAATTTGTGAAGGGTTCTGTTAGGATTTCTTTTCTTAATCCAGCCGAATCCTCTACTATGGCATGGGTGTTTGAGGTAATGGCGTTGAATACACCAACACCCAGCCCACCGGATGTTTTCCCGGACAACTTGACAGCGTTTATCAGCTGTGCAGTTTCAGGGTTTTGGATAATGGCATCCGGTTCATAGTCTCTGTTTATCTGCCTGTACCCTGAGGGTTCGGCCCCGATACGTCTGGAATAAAAAATGTTTCCACCTTTACTGAACAATTCTACCCCTTCGGTAAAAAACGGCCTTCTTTCATCATAATACACCTCAAAAGGGGATAGTGAGTGTATCAATTCATCAGAGTCAACATGTCCGAAATCAGGGATTAATGTAAGGTCAAGCGTAAAGCTTTTGCTCAGTCCCAATTTAAGGTCCAGGCCATAGTTGTATGAAAACTTCCAATGAGCTGTTTCTGAATAATGGGTAGCATAGGCAGCCATATAAGGTGTTCCACTCAGTCTCAACGGTGGTTTGGTAACATATACCCCACTAAGCTCTCCGGATTGATTGAGCACGCCACCCACCTTAGGGTTTACTTTGTTCCAATAGCTATGTTCGCGATAGCGCTGTACACTTCTAATGAAATTCAGGCCCCAGTTTGTGACTCCATTGCGTGGAAAGCGAAGTGCAGAATAGGGAATCATGAGTTCTGCAGACCAGCCGGTATCATGTCTGCTTACACTGCTTCGCCACACTGCATCCCAGGTGAAGTCGGTGTCACCATCAGTATCAATCCGCATATCTGCCTGAACCCCTCTGCAGGTGACATAAAATCCAAAAGCATTTAAACCATCATTAAAAGGATCTATCCTGACGCCAAAATAATCTGCCATTCCTATCTCATCACGGCTTCCCAACTCCACACTGAGGCTGTCAGGGGAAGGATCAAGCATAAAAGCACCTATATAAATGGCCTTGTCATCAAATAACACCTTCACCTGTGTATCATATGATGCCGGTTGACCGGTACGCGGTTCGATCTGTACAAAACCTTGAGCTACTTCAGCCTTATCCCACTCCGGTTCATTAAGCT
>CALAZZ010000091.1 GCA_937926515.1 uncultured Bacteroidales bacterium
GCACAAACTCAATCAGATTGGTTGGACCCTGATTGTCAAAAGTTTCAAGCAAGGTCCAATTCTCATCATTTTCCTTCTTATATTCAACAGACATCTGCTCAAGCGTACCAGAACTAAATCTGTTCAGAAATAACAAATAGTTCAACTTTATATCTGAAAAACCAGTGGCGTCAATGGGCGGACTTGTGAACGAATGGCTGTAATTACTATAAGTGGGAGTCCAGTTAAAAAACGCATTTGGAACCCCACTCGATGTAGAAGGAGGAGTATAGAATGTGCCAAAACCCCAATTACTAACGCCTTCAGGTAGGACCCAACATCCTATAGATTCTCCATCAAAGCCCTCAAAAAACGGAATCTGAAACGGAATGCAGTTTTCATTGAGCTGCACTACAGTGATTTGACCAGGATCCAAGTGAACTCTCACACCACGCTCTTCAATCTCAACATCAGATTCATTAGCTTTAGTTGATTGATTTTGATGAATTTGTGATCGAATATTAATGCTGCTTTGTGCATTGGTAAATAAAAATAGAATTACAAAAATTAAGGATGTAAGTGTTGTTTTCATAAATTCATATTACTTAAGAACAATAAAGTGTTGGAGCGTTATATTTTTGCAAATATAGATTATTTAGAAAGCGTCTAAATAAAATTTTATAGGAGAAACAATAAATTATAATCAAGCTGTGATTTATTCTTGCGCCATTTCATAGTTTTGCATCAAATATTACCCACTGTGCAACCACCATCTCAAATGCATCAAACTTCCAATAACAGGATTTCTAACCCGACACCCACAGTTGGACGGATCATTTCAATCAAACCTTTTCATTCAAAGTTTGTGACTGAAAGACAAGTGGATATATGGCTTCCAAAAGGGTACAATCCCCGCCATAGAAAGCCTTATTCGGTAGTATATATGCATGATGGCCAAAACCTGTTCGATACAAAATATGCTTTTAATGGACAACCCTGGTCGGTTGATATCACAACACAGTCACTTATAGATTCAGGCATGATTAAACCAACCATCATTGTAGGCATCTGGAATAGTACCAGGCGATTTGAGGAGTATTTACCTGATCCGGCAATAAGCAAGCTTTCGTCTTACCAACAATATATGTTAAAAGCAAAGCAAAAAGGAAATTCACTAAGTAATGATTACCTTCGTTTTATCGTTGAAGAATTGAAACCTACTATCGACCATAGGTTTTCGGTGTATGCTGATTTCCAGCATACATTCATCAGCGGTTCAAGCATGGGAGGTTTAATTTCAATTTATGCCCTAGCTGCTTACCCGCATATCTTTGGAGGCGCGGCATGCATGAGCACACACTGGCCACTCATCCTCGAACGGGCAGACATATCATATTCCCGTCCTTTCATGATCTATCTCGCACAACATTTACCCTCACCTGATATACATAGGATCTATTTTGACCATGGCACCGAAACGATGGATTCGAATTATGAAATACACCAACGTGAGATGGACAAGGTGATGATGAGCCTGGGTTATACCTATGGTAAAAATTGGATATCAAACCGGTTTGAAGGTGATGCACATAATGAAATTGCCTGGGGGAGAAGATTTACGGTGCCTCTCCAGTTTATGCTAAAGGCTGATAGCTCGCTAAAATAGTATGGGTATCTTATTCAAATCATACTCATGGCCTTACACAAAAAATGGGAACTGCTGTAATGATTTAGATTCTTTCTAAATTAGCAGATTACTGCCCCAACAACTACCCAACATTTTTAAGCATTTTTTAATGATATCGGTTTTGACCCACTACACAATTATCGCATATATCTGTTTTAATGTACTTTAGATTTATATATATCACTACATATAAATATTACACAATTAAGCAGCCTATACATAGTCTGTTTTTCGTTTGTTTTTTAAACTAATTTTGAGGTAAAATCAAAACAACATAGCATGTTTAGCTTCAAGCACGCCAATAAATCCATCGAATTGATTGAGCGTTATATGGATAAAATAGATCAGGGAATTCTCATATTCCAGGAAGGTGTTAAGAATTACTTGCTGGACAACAAAGAGAGTTTTGGAGACAACCTAAAGACTTTATCATCCCTCGAAACTGATGCTGACATCATCAAACGTAAAGTAGAGAATATCCTTTACACACAATCGCTTATGCCTCAATTAAGAGGAGACATCATGCGACTGCTCGAGGAGCTGGATAACTTAATTGACATGGCCAAAAAAAACCTCTACCAATTTGATGTAGAGGTACCGTTTATTCCTGCTGAACTGCATAAGGACATGACCAAACTTACGGAGCTCTCTGTGATGGCAGTTGATACAGTTATACCTGCCGCACGCGCATATTTTCGTGATCCTGGTTCCATAAAAGAGAAAATTCACCGGGTTTATCTTTATGAACAGGAAGCCGATAAATTAGCAGACAGCATCAAACGAAAAGTATTTCAGGATATGCCAAATCTCAAATTGAGTGAGAAATTTCATTTACGCTATTTTACCTTACATATTGAAAATTTATCAGATGCAGCTGAAAGGGCCGCTGACCTATTACTAATTATGGCAATAAAACGAAGCATTTGATACAGGGATTAATAGATGTTATTCCTTATTTATATATCAAGCGGATTATTTCTCGGATGGTCATTGGGCAGCAATGATGCAGCCAATATTTTTGGTTCTGCGGTCGGATCGAAAATGGTCAGTTTCAAGCGGGCAGCCTGGATTGCAAGCATATTTGTAATCATTGGTGCCGTGTTTCAGGGCAAGGGTGCAGCTGACACACTGAATGCACTTGGAACAGTAGATGCCCTGGCCGGGGGGTTCACGGTCGCCCTTTCAGCAGCCTTCACAGTGTTTCTTATGACCCGAAAAAGTTTGCCGGTATCAACAAGTCAGGCCATAGTAGGTGCCATCATCGGATGGACACTATTTACCGGAAATATGTTTGATCATAAAGTGCTGGGCAAAATAGTCAGTACTTGGATTAGCGGTCCTGTACTGGGAATGCTCTTTGCTTCAGGATTGTATCTGCTCACACGTAGCTTCCTGCGTAAAGCAAAAATCCATGTAATAAAGCTTGATACCATTATCAGGATAAGCCTGATCATGGCCGGTGCATTTGGAGCTTATAGCCTTGGCGCAAATAATATCGCGAACGTGATGGGTGTATTTATTTCAGCTGCTCCAAATATTCTGCTCGATTTTGGATTCTTCACAATTGATGGAGTTCAAGTACTCTTTCTAATCGGAGGTTTGGCAATCGCTGTGGGTATTTTCACCTATTCTGAAAGGGTAATGAACACCATCGGAAACGGAATATTATCACTATCGGCTGAAGCTGCGATTGTGGTTGTGCTTTCGCAAGGATTGGTGCTCTTCTTATTTTCTTCTGTGAGTTTCTCAAATTTCTTAATGAATATGGGTCTGCCGCCCTTACCAATGGTTCCTGTTTCGAGCACCCAGGTTGTAATTGGATCTGTGCTTGGCATAGGATTGGTAAAGGGTACACGCGAAATCAGGTTCAAGACACTGGCAGGGGTTGCAATAGGTTGGATAACCACACCCCTTGTGGCTGGTATACTCACTTATTTCGCATTATTTTTTGTCCAGAATGTATTCAACTTACAAGTAAGTTCTACTCATATTCAAGCGGTGCCTGCCCCTCCTCCTTCACTCACACAGTTAGCAGATTCCCAAATTATTAACCTAATCGTCCCGGGGCTCATTATTCTAGCCATTGCAGTAATTCTTATTCTATTATTTATTGTTTTCAGACAACAGAAAAAACGAATGCTTGCAGAAAACAAGCTTTTGCAGGAACAAAACGAACTATATCATGCACAAAAGGCATTAAATGACTTGGAAATAAACGCAATACAAAGAGAAAAAGAGAACCTGAACCTAAAATTGTATAACAAGCGGAAGCAGTTTATAGATATGGCCTTGAATCTTAGTGAACAACAAGTATTTCTCGAGCAAATTTTACGGGGCATCGAAGAAATTAAAAAGTTGGATGACAGTGGACTGGCAGACAGTAAATTAAATGAACTTGCACTTCATATTAGACAACGTATGTCCTTTGCACACGAGAAAGAGACTTTTTATGGTCAGATCGAACAAATTCATCAGGACTTTCTGCACAAGCTCGAAACAGCATTTCCTGGACTTACTGATAAAGAGAAACGACTTGCGGCTTTACTTCGTTTAAATCTGCCATCAAAAGAAATAGCCACCATGATGAACATATCTCCTAAGAGTGTGGAGGTGGCCAGATACAGGCTTAAGAAAAGGCTTGGCCTAACAGCAAATGATGACCTTATTACCTTTATTAATAACCTTTAAATTAATGCACATGAAAAAACTATGCATCTTTCTCGCGTTGATAATGGGCCTGGGCTTCCAGACGCTGCATGCTCAATCGCGCATTGTATCAGGCAAGGTGACCTCTTCAGAAAAAGGAGAACCCTTAGCCGATGTTACGGTTAGACTCAAAGGAGCTTTAGCCGTTGTTAAAACTAATGCAGATGGCCTTTATTCCATCGAGGTTCACCACAACTCAACAGATATCCTGACCTTTCAACACCCTGATCATGATGAGGTTGAAGCATTTCTGAATGGAAAAAATACGCTTGATATTATTATGACTAGCAATATCAGGTACAATCAGTATGGTGTACGTGTGAACCGTAATCCGTTATATGCAGAGGAACGGAATGGGATTTTGGTCCTTGAAAGTTATGAGAAAAACTATCGATTATGGTATGACATTCGTGTACAGGCGGATGGTGCCATGTTTTTCGGTGAACCACTCAATGAGATCGGAAATGGTACCTCAATCAGGAGGGCACGCTTTGCTGCAAAAGTGGAGTTTCTGAATAACTGGTATGCTGAATTTGATATGGATATTGCCAACTCAGAACTTGAACTCAAGGACGCCTATTTGCAGTACACTTTTAACAATGGACTTGAGCTAAAAGTAGGTAATTTCAAGGAAGGATTCTCAATGGAATCAACCACCACATCGCGCTACCTAACCTTTATGGAACGCCCAATGGCTGTGAATGCCTTTGCCCCTTCACGCCATATTGGGTTCACTGCTACCTATCAGAAAAATTGGTTCCTGGCTATCGGAGGCATCCATTTTCAATGTGTGGATGATATTGAGGAACGATTATTTTCTAAGGATAACAACAAGGACTTTGGCATGGACGAAGGTGCTTCCTATACCGGAAGGTTGGTCATTATGCCTTGGTATAATGATGTAGAAAAAGGGTTACACTTCGGTGTTACAGGCTCTTACCGCAACCCCAGTACAGATGCTGAAGTACCATACACCCTCCGCTATGATACCAGGTCGTTGACCTCCATCAATCGAAAAAAATATATTGATACCGATCTGATGGGCAACCTCGATCATGCCACACTTACCGGATTCGAAATGGCCGGCTACTATAAAAATATGCGCCTACAGGGAGAGTATCTCATGAGCAGCGTCTACAGAACTGATGACTTGCCAACAGAAAACTTTGATGGTTTCTATGTCTTTGGCAGCACCATTCTTTTTGGAGGTAAGTACAACTATAATTTATCAGAAGGCGAGTTCACCCAGGTTTCAAGAGGAAAGTCATGGGGCGATATTGAATTGGCCTTTCGTTATGATTACCTCAGCCTAAACAGTGGTTTTGACAAAATCATGGGTGGAGCCGGTGAAGGTTATACCATCGGATTAAACTACTATGCCAACAACAATGTGAAGATCATGCTCAACTATGCCTATCTCAACCACGACCGCTATGCAAGCGGCAAGCAGAAGCTATTCGTTGGTTATGACATCAATGGTGAACTTACCCGTAACCCCAGGCTGGTTGCAGACGAAATGGGTAAAGCCGGCAATGACTTTCATATGCTGAGCATACGGTTTGAGGTTGATTTTTAATATTTAACGAATCATAATACTTATCAAAATGAATACAAAAAAAATAATTGGATTGATGATGGTCCTGGGAATAATCATCACTGCCTGTGTTAAAGATGAAATCTTCCAGGGCCCCCCCATTATTAGCGAACTGGTTCTAACCCCTCAAGCACCAGCTGAAAATCAAGCCGTTGAGGTGAGCGTCAAGGTGACTGACCTGAATGGGGTCAACACAGTGAAATTATTCTACAATGCTGACGGTGGATCATTTACGGAGGTGGCAATGAGCGGTAGCAACAACATTTATACCGCTCAGATTCCCGGACAGGATTCTGAAGTCACGGTAAATTTCTATATCCTGGCAGAAAATAATTCAGGTCTGCAAGCATCTTATCCCGAGGGTGCTCCAACGAATACGGCAGCTTATACCGTTGGTGCTCCCCTTATTGTGATGAACGAGATTTATTCACGAGGTGTTGCAGAAGATCCTGATTGGATAGAAATTTATAACGATTCAGAAATAGATGTTGATTTAACCGGATACAGAATTTACGATAATGGTGGACAGTCAGGTGCCAAGCCAAAGCTGGCTTTCCCGGACGGAGCCATTATTCCGGCTAAAGGGTTCTATGTTATTGTTACGGATATAGGAGGTGATGCCGGGTTTGGTTTGTCAAGCGGTGGCGAAGAGGTATGGCTCGAAAATGCTAAAGGCAACCTCATTGACAATGTGATCTTCCCACCGATGGAGGTGAACCAGTCATACGGCCGAAATCCTGATGGAAGTACCAATTGGGAATTGCTAAACACACTCACCCCGGGTAGCTCAAATGGAAGCGGTGAGCCACAGGCTGTCATTTTAATGAATGAAGTCTACTCAAGAGGAACAGATGATAACCCGGATTGGATTGAGCTCTACAACGCATCCGATTTTGAAGCAAATATTGGTGGATTCAAAATTTATGATAGCGGCGGTCAGTCAGGCTCCAAACCTAAAAAAGAAATCCCTGCGGGAACCCTAATAGCAGCCAAAGGTTGGTTCGTCATTGTTGTGGACGATGCTGATGAAAGTGGATTTGGCCTTTCGAGCGGAGGGGAGGAAGTGTGGCTTGAAAATACAACAGGCACTATCATCGACAATATTGTTTTCCCAGCCTTGGAAGAAACCCAGTCCTATGGCAGGTATCCCGACGGAGATAGCAACTGGCAAATACTTGAGGTGGTCACTCCCGGGGCAGCTAATGACAACTCAGTACCTCCTGCACCGGGTATGATCGTCATGAACGAGATCTATTCTCGTGGAACTGATGATAACCCTGACTGGATTGAGTTGTATAACAAAGGTGAGCTCACTCTTAATCTTACCGGATATAAAATTTACGACAATGGCGGACAGAGTGGAAGCAAACCCAAAAAAATCATTCCGGCAGGCACTGCACTCCCTCCCGGAGGCTTCTATGTTATCGTAACGGACGATGATGATCCGAGTGGTTTTGGACTTTCCAGCGGCGGAGAGGAAGTATGGCTTGAGAACGCCGACGGCGAGGTCATTGACAACCTGACATTTCCTCCTATGGATGAAAACCAATCATACGGCCGCTTCCCCGATGGATCAGACAACTGGCAGTTGCTGGCTGCCTTAACACCGGGAGCGCCCAATAGCAACACAGCACCATCTGAATCAGAATTGGTGTACTACTGGCATTTCAATGACCAAAAAGATCCGGAAGCTTCAATAGAAGCTGATTTTGCAGCCGCAGGGCTTCAAGGCATGATTTCTTACCCCGGCACAGGAGAAGGTTACCTGGATTACCGTACGGTAAGGCCGGCCGATCCGGCTTCCAATATGAACCTCCGACTAGGCCAGGAACCCGATCAAGGTGCAGTGTTGCGTGTGCGAAATCCGGCCGAAGGCAGGGTATTGTTATTTGAAGTGCCATCTAATGGTTACAAAGATCTTATTGTGACATTTGCCATCACCCGATCCAGCGATCTTGCAGGTGCGCAGCAGTTTTATTATTCACCAGATGCAGGTTCAACATGGGTTGAAGCAGGTGATGTGTTTGAAGCACAGGACGTACCTGAATGGGATCTGATAACCATTGACCTTTCAGCAATAACCGAGGTAAACAATAACCCCAACCTCCGGTTCAAGATTGAATATGAAGGCGATGGAATCTCCGGTACGTCCGGAAATAACCGATACGATAATGTCACCGTTGACGGAACAGCTATTCGGTAATTAATTCAGCAAACCCTAAATCTGTTTCCTGCCACTTACATTGAGGCAGGAAGCAGATTACGGGTAACTTACATCTGTTTTTCTTATAACAAAAAATTATGTCACAGGAACAACTTAAAATCGGTGAAATATCAAAACCCCGCTTCGAATTCAGGACTTTTGGCCAACAATTCGACAATGCTCACTTTCGAATGAGCAGGTTATCAGTACCTGTACCCGAAAAGGTATGGGAACGCCACTCCGATGAAATTTATATTTTATCCCGTACCAATGATGACAACAACACAAAGATCCGAGATGGAAAAATGGATATCAAAACCTTTGTCCAGACCATCGATGGGCTAGAGCAATGGAATCCACTGATGAAAGGTGAATTTCCGTTGAGTGTCAAGGTATTGGCTGAGGAAGTTTTTGATGCTTTCAAGGTCGAAATCCCAAGCCTGACACAGGAAGAATACCACTACGAGGAATTTATGAGGTTGATATCCATACATCCTGATCTGCAGGCCGTAAGAGTGAGTAAGCAACGTTTTGGATATATGGTTAACAATACTATTTGCGAATATGGTATTGTATTGATAAATGGCGCTCGTGTGGTGACCATAAATTCAGAATCAACCGAAATTGACGATATCAGAAAAACCATCAGGGATATTGGCCTTATCGGTGTAGAAAACATTAACTACCTGCAAGCTTTAAAGCGTGTAGTTGGTATGATTGACAAACCTTTAGCAAATTAATGTTATGGCACAGGAAATAGAACGCAAGTTTCTTGTCAAAGGAAGTTTTAAAGACCAAAGCAAGAAATCTACGCGAATCACCCAGGGTTACCTGTCTTCAGTACCTGAACGAACCGTAAGGATTCGAATAAAAGGCAACCAGGGGTTTATTACCATAAAAGGAATTGGCAATAAATCGGGTGCAAGCCGGTACGAGTGGGAAAAGGAGCTATCAGTCAGCGAGGCTGAGGAATTGCTTCAGCTTTGTGAGCCCGGAACAATAGATAAAACGCGTTACCTGGTCCCTGTTGGCAATCACACCTTTGAGGTGGACGAGTTTTATGGAGAAAATAAAGGACTTGTTCTGGCTGAAATTGAACTATCTACTGAGGATGAACATTTTGATAAGCCACATTGGCTTGGGGATGAGGTAACAGGTGACATGAGATACTATAATTCCATGCTAATGAAAAATCCATATACAAATTGGTGAATTGAGGTTAGTGGCCGGGCAGGATGATTGCAGGCAGCATAACATACCTGCTTGGCCATTTTAATTAATTTTGCTCATTTCATTTTCAGACCTGAGCAAAACGGATGATTTTCATTTTCAACACAGGTAAATCATAGAAAACATCATGACAAAGAAGCAAGATGAGTCTGCTGCAAAAAACTTTGATATTCTCGATATGCACAATTACCGTATTGAGAAACTCCCAAAACGTGAAAAGTCGCAATTTGAGAAATGGCTTGCTATCATAGGTCCCCCACTGGCTTTGATCGCTTTTATTTGGTTAGGGTTCATTGCACATTTTTCTTTCCTGCAGGATATTGATGGCACCAGCCTTGTTGCAGCTAAAGCCCGGCAAGCTTTTGAACGTCTTGGGCCTGAAGCATTTTCCAGGAGCAACCACTTCATGTTGGCCATATTTATTGCAGCAATTATTTTGTGGATCACTGAAGCAATACCCAACTACCTCACTTCACTCATATTGATCGTCAGCCTTGTCCTGACCGGAGTATTGCCCGAACGTGATGCGTATGCAGAACTGGGCCATCCTGTGATGTGGCTCAATATAATGTCATTTGTACTGGCCAGTATGCTGGTTAAAACAGGAGTAGCTAAGCGGATTGCCCTATGGTTCATTCTCCGATTTGGAAAAAATGCAGGCACAATCTTCATTAGCTTTATCATTATAAATGTAATCCTATCGGCTTTCATTTCGGCTACCACTGCCAAGGCTGCTATACTCCTACCCATTTTTATGGTTATTGCGGCTATATATGGTGCAAGATCAAATGACGGAAAAAACAATTTTGGCAGAAGCATCGTATTGCAAAACCTGCTTTGCATCAACCTGGGTGCGGGTGCATTTGTAACCGGATCAGGTGCCAACCTGTTGGCTGCAGCACTCATAGGCGGTGCTATCGGCGGCACCATTTATTTTGCTGATTGGATGATGGCTATGTTTCCGATTATGGTGGGCTTAATGCTAATTGGGTATATTCTAGCCATGAGAGTTTTCTTTCCGCTTTCGCCGGATGAGCGTATTCCTCAAATTGAGGGCGGGATGGAACGGCTTCAACATGAGTTTAACAAACTGGGTAAACTAAAAACAGGTGAAATAAAAGCCATCATCATATTCATACTCATATTGGGTTTCTGGTCTACTGACAGACTGCATGGCATAAGCGCCACAGCAGTCGCATTTGTTGGTGCCATTGTAGCCATGTTACCACGCATAGGCATTGTGAAATGGAATGATGTGGACATCCCATGGCATCTGATGCTTTTTTCAGCAGGGGCCTATACCCTTGGAGCCGGTTTTGCGGTCACTGACCTGCCTTCGATAAGTGTGAATGCATTTTTCGACCACCTCGGCATTGGAGATCAGACCCATTTCTGGGTGCTCTACCTGCTATTGACAGGGGTGATGCTTTTCAGTGCACTTATCTTTCAGTCAAAAACCATGCGCACCATGATTTTTATTCCAATAGCTATTGGAGTGGCTAACCGTTTTGGTTTTGAAATTGTAAGCCTGGCGCTACCTGTGGCGTTCATGATCGAACATGTATATGTGTTGCCTTTCAACAGCAAACCGGCAGCACTGCTTTATGAAACAGACATGTATAGTTATACCGATGCTTTTAAATTTGGCTTCACACTGATGATCATCGCATTCGTTCTAAATATCGTAGCAGGAGAAACCTGGTTTAGGTTGCTGGGCATAACTCCTCATGGTGTCTTCGGCTTGTTTTGAGCAGCTTCTGTGTTAGCCTATCAATTTGCATTGAAATGATTGATGAAACCGTAAAAATACATAACAATTACTCCATTGAGATCAAACTGGGATTCGTTGCGCGAAAAAAACTACGCAGAAGCGAATTCGCAGTAAACACATGGATGTTTATTCCCAATAGCCTCGACATTAATCCCGCCACTTACGAGAAAAAAGATTTTTACCGTGACCTGAAATCGAATATCCGTTTGATAACGCCCGTATATCTGTTACGCGATATTGCAGACGGCCCGCGCTCGCCCCTTATAAACCTCGAAAAAGCATTCCATGACCTGGCCACAAGCCCTACAAGAACCAATATTACTGAATATGAGTACCATATCAAAATGTTCCTGTCAATTTTTAAAAGCAGTCTACGGAATGAAACCATTCACATCTGTAATAACAAATTTAGGGATGACCATGATTTCCTGATTGATGAATTCGCATCCAATATCTATACCATCACCACTGAATACCGAAATCTGAGACGAATCATCAATGTACCCACCATTCAAGCCGATTTAATGAATTACTATTTGTTCGGTGATGAATTCATGAGCAATGTGCTGGAGCAGCATACATTCAGAATATTGCGGCACCTTGATCAAACCGATGAACGGATCAATCCACCATCGCGCTCTAAATTACTGGACATCATCAAACGCGAACGCGGCTATAAGACCGACAAAAAATATATGGTCACTGCTGACAAGCAAGCCGAGCAAAACAGGGAGCTACTTCACCGGCTGAACCTACTCAAGAAATATGCAGAGAATGTGCTTTTTCTTTCAACCCGTAAAAAAAAGGATGGCATCTTCAAGGAGCAGATCTATTACAGTATTGCTGCAGGCTTATCGATGGTTTTCGCAACAGCCATTGCCTTCTCATTTCAAATGAAATACGGAAACTTCACCATGCCATTTTTTGTAGCGCTGGTTGTAAGTTATATGCTAAAGGATCGCATTAAAGAACTCAGCAGGTATTATTTTGCTCACCGTCTTGGAAGAGGCTATTTCGACCATAAAACCAAAATATCTCTCAATCTCAATAAAATAGGCTGGAGCAAAGAAGCAATGGATTTTATTACAGAACAAAAGGTTCCGGACGAGGTATTAAGGATTCGGAACCGTTCGGCTATACTTGAAGCAGATAACCGAAACAATGATGAAAAGATCATCCTGTACCGCAAACTCGTCAAATTAAACCGCAATAGTCTCGATCAGTGTGGAGTCTATCAAATTGCAGGCATCAATGATATTATCAGGTTTAATATTTCTAACTTTACCAACAAAATGGACAACCCAGAAGTACCATTGCACTATTTAGGTGTTGGAAACCGGCCACTACTTGTAAATGGTGAAAAGATTTATTACCTAAACCTGATCATGCAACTAAGGTATGAGGGGCAGATCACTTACAAACGTTACCGGCTGGTGGTTAACAGGGATGGCATTAAACAGGTTGAAACGTTTGATTAAGCTCAAATTTGAAACATTGTGATAAAAAAACGAGTGTATTTTACCTATCATTTCAGCTTGGCCAACAAGTGCCTGTTCCCTTTTTATGCCCTTTTACTGATCCTGTTGATTAGCAGATGTGTTTCTGTTGCACAAGACAAGCTCACGATCGAAGCCAGGCCCTTGGGCCAATTACCTGCTGTGTTGAAGGAAAGCTCCGGACTCGCCGTAACCGAGATAAATAGGATATGGACACATAATGACGCTGGCAACACCAATGAAATTTTCTGTGTGGATACCACCGGCACTTTATTGCGATCTCTATTTGTATACAATGCATTGAACATCGACTGGGAAGACCTGGCCATGGATCCCCAAAGGAATATATATATCAATGATGCAGGCAATAACGCCAATGATCGTGATGATCTTCGCATATACATCATCCCCAATCCCGATGAGGTTGAAAGCAGTTTTATCGAAGCTGACATCATCGATTTTGATTTCCCTGACCAAAACACATTCCCCCCACCACAATCCAATCGCAATTTCGATATAGAAGCACTCGCATGGTGGAACGGCTATCTGTACCTATTCACAAAGAACCGAAGCAATCCACAGAATGGCTATTGCAAGCTTTATCGCTTGCCGGCCCTGGCCGGAACCTACACAGCCACCCTTCTTGACAGCATTTACCTGGGAAATAGCAACGCTTCGGCCAGGGTGACCGCCGCTGACATTAATCACGAAACCGGCGAACTGGTCTTACTCACAGCAGACCGTATCGTATCTTTTACCAATTATCCGCATGACAGATTCTTCAGCGGCACCATGACAGATTATTATTTTTCGGAGAAAATGGGACAGATCGAAGCACTTGTATTTTATACCCACCGGAAACTCTACATGACCGAGGAGGGCTCCTCATCCAATCCCGGCTATTTATATGATATAGATCTGGATCTGATTGATGACCTGCCCGAAAACAGCGGAACAGGATATTTTCGCGTTTCACCCAATCCGTCCCAAGGCCTATTCAGGATGAAAACTCCGCCACCAACAAAGGTATCCTGCAATTATTTACCCTCGAAGGACAATTAGTCCACACAGAAGCGGTAGCCGGATCAACTGTACTAAACCTTAACCACCTGATTCCGGGTAAATATATTATGCTTATTGAAAGCGGGGATAAACATCTTCACAGACGAATCATTAAGCTTTAGTTTCAACTTATTCGGGATTTTTCAATAGAAAAGCATAAATTTATCAGACTTTCAATTCCATGATGGTGCGATTGATAGAATATAAACGACATTCACACCAAATCTGGTAAAAGCGTTTCAATTCCATGATGGTGCGATTGATAGAGTAGCGAAAAACAGAAGTAATATCAGTAAGTCCATGTTTCAATTCCATGATGGTGCGATTGATAGTTGAAAAGTAAAAGTAATTTATTGGCTGAGTTACTACGTTTCAATTCCATGATGGTGCGATTGATAGTTTTCTTGTACTTGTTTAATACTGTTGGCTCCATTGTTTCAATTCCATGATGGTGCGATTGATAGGCACTCTGCCTTCATGTGCGGGAAGTCTTTAACTAGTTTCAATTCCATGATGGTGCGATTGATAGTTTTTAATGTCGAAATGGTTTAATGCAGTTTCCCAGTTTCAATTCCATGATGGTGCGATTGATAGCTTTTAAGAGTTCATCGATGAAAGCTTGATGCTTTAGTTTCAATTCCATGATGGTGCGATTGATAGACTTAACGAGGTCAAGGAAATGGTTGGGTTTTTTAGTTTCAATTCCATGATGGTGCGATTGATAGCAGCGCTCAACATTCGATGCTGAGAAGGCGGACGCTCGTTTCAATTCCATGATGGTGCGATTGATAGAAGTCCGAGTAGAACCGTCTGAGCGAGTCAAGGCGCGTTTCAATTCCATGATGGTGCGATTGATAGCGTGGGTTTTCGATTTATGATTTATGATTTGTGTTGTTTCAATTCCATGATGGTGCGATTGATAGTTTAAAAATGAGACCAAAAAGAACAGATGACAAATATGTTTCAATTCCATGATGGTGCGATTGATAGGGAAACCACCATTTCCAAGTATCCAAATACCACCACCGTTTCAATTCCATGATGGTGCGATTGATAGAAGTCCATTGTCAAGCAGCCACAGCAGATAATCCGCGTTTCAATTCCATGATGGTGCGATTGATAGGCACCAACCAAGGCTGATACACCTTCAGTTGTAATGTTTCAATTCCATGATGGTGCGATTGATAGGGATACCCAACCGAATGGTTTACTTAGCAATAAACATGTTTCAATTCCATGATGGTGCGATTGATAGTCAGTTTTGCAGCTATCCACAACATCCAGTCCCCTCGTTTCAATTCCATGATGGTGCGATTGATAGTGGTTTATTTATGCTGCAGCTGATCTGTATTATGCTAGTTTCAATTCCATGATGGTGCGATTGATAGCCATCCGAGTGTAGTTTTATCCGCACCTAAATAAGGTTTCAATTCCATGATGGTGCGATTGATAGGTTGCCTCCCAGGTTGAGATTGCCTTCGAAATCGACGGTTTCAATTCCATGATGGTGCGATTGATAGCACTCAGGACTCGTCAGAGTGTTTCAGCAGAAATAAGTTTCAATTCCATGATGGTGCGATTGATAGAAGCATTTTGATGAAGACTTATCGGTACTAAAACAAGTTTCAATTCCATGATGGTGCGATTGATAGAATTCAAGTTCAAAAAAGAAGATATGGAAGACATTTGTTTCAATTCCATGATGGTGCGATTGATAGAGCATTTTGATGAAGACTTATCGGTACTAAAACAAGTTTCAATTCCATGATGGTG
>CALAZZ010000092.1 GCA_937926515.1 uncultured Bacteroidales bacterium
ATCTTAGCTATGAGCAAGATAGGGGCGAAGTGACGTAGAAAGTTAAAAAAACAAGGCTCATAAAATATGCACAGCCGCACCAGTATTGCTGGCACGGCTGCTAATGATTTGATCAATAAGTTAGGGAGATAAAACTCCCTGCTTGATTAAAAATTATTTGCCTATTTTGTAAGCAACTGACAGGCTGATCACCCTGTTTCCGATATAGGCACCGCCATCAGTATGTACTGAAATATTTGCCAAACCATAGGCGTATTGAACACCAATTTCAAGTGCATTGATGGCCACGCCGGCACCGATGGTCAAGCCAAAATCAAGTGGTTTGAAATCATCATCATCACCTGAGCCAAAGTTGACATCTTCTTCTTCTGTTTCCGTTTGGCCGGCAGCTGACATCTCATATTTGTATTTGCCGCTAAGGCCCATACCTACGTAAGGTCCGAGTAATCCATAGACCCCAATGCCGCCGGCATCAATATTTGCACGAAGGTTTAATGGGATGTCAACGTAATAAAGGTTCATGGACCCGTCGATTTCAACTGACTGGCCAAAAAACGATTCTGTTTCGCTGATCTTGAAACCCTTGGTTGAAAGCATCAATCCGGGTTCAAAAGATAACAGTTCATTGATAGGGAACTCAGCAACAGCACCCACATGAAAGCCCATTAACATTTTAAAATCATCACT
Source organism: uncultured Bacteroidales bacterium (assembly GCA_937926515.1). Lineage (GTDB taxonomy): Bacteria > Bacteroidota > Bacteroidia > Bacteroidales > F082 > CALAZZ01. Next base: position 688 of record CALAZZ010000092.1, read on the forward strand.
GTACGTACCATCATCATCTTTATATAACATGTTCGACATGTTAAGTCCGGCTTTCACTCCAATGTTTTGAGCAAAGGTTTCAGTAGCAAAAGTAAATGCAACGATCACTGCTAACAGTTTGATTAAGTTTTTCATATTATAGTTTTTTAGTTTTTCCTACTCATAAGGCTTTTCGGATGCGCCCCCACAATAATGCACCTATGCGGGCCAGGTGTTTCTTTTCATATCAAGACCATCAAAAATCTTCTTTATGGCTTGGTTGGAAGGGGTGGTCAGCCCGAAATTGAACCATTTATGATTAAATTATTTCTCGAATTAGTTTGCAATAAAAGGAAAGATGAAATTTATATTCGTCTAATTCTTTTATTTTCAATTTTATTAGCTAAATAAAGTTATTACTATGGTTTAGGTGCGAAAATAGAACATTAATGACCTTAAATCAAATATAAATCGCTCTTTTTACTAAATATTTTTAAACAGATCAACAATTTCGATAATCTGGCTCAACTTAAACCATCATCTACATCAATATTAATTCTTTCTATCTCAATTTTAATTTCTGTTTACAAAGGGTTCATGACAAAGGAAATTTCATGATCCAGCTTCCTGTTTTTTGCCACCATTCAAACTGATATAAATACAATACCGAAATATGATAAAGAAGTGTGATACCAAATGCAACGGGAAACACCTTGAATTGGCGGTTTGCACGCCAGTCCCAGATAATTAAAATGATCAACAGCAGGTTGGCAAGGGCAAAACCAAGTGCTGGTACCATTACGATGCCATGCTTTACTGGCGCCAGACTCACCAGAAAATCGAGGTATTTATATATGATGCGGTCGGTGACCGGGGTGAAAAGCGGAAAAATGGTCGTAAGCATATATCGGGCATGTATGGCCGGTTTGTTTCGGTTGTATATGGCCAGTCCATACAAGATGGCAAATACAATAATAGCATTGAACATCAGTGCAATCAGGTAATCATAAACATAATAATCTGGCGATCGCTGTTTGACGGTATAATGAGCCAGGCTGAAGCCCGAAAAGATTAATAATGGAACCAGGATGTAGGAGGTTTTTCCTATGAATTTGTGCAGTCGCTTTTTGTTAAGCCTTATTAGCAATGACTGACTGATCAGCATCAGGCACCAGAGGATCATAGTGATACCATGAAAATGAATAACCCACTCTGGTTCACTTAGTATGTGTCCATAATAGGATGACCAAAATGCGGTCATGGCCAGAATGAAGAACAGCGTAAAAATAAACACACTGCTTCGGTATAGAAATGTTGTGAGGCTTAATTTTGTCATGCCTGCCCCTGAACTTATTTTCGTCATGAAGATGCAATTTCGAATGTGCCGCTAAGATATTTATTTCAATTTAACCATCATTATTATCCCGAGTGTGATATGCCTAATAGATACAGGTCAATATATCCAATGTTTTTTCTGCCTTTTCTCGAACCTGCCTTTGCGTCTGATCAGGCATCAAACAGGTAATTGTCCGGGCATATCTGTCATTTGATCCTGGTATTGTTTGGGAGTCATCCCTGCAAATTCCTTAAAGCTTTTGATGAAATGGGGTTGATCATAATATCCTGCATCACAGCCTGCTTGAGTTAGACTGCCTTCACTTTGGTGGATCAATTGAATCGACCGCACAAATTGCCTGAGCCTTAACACTGAATGGGGGGCCAACCCAAACCAGTCGTTGAATAAGCGAAAAGTATGTGTTCTTGAATATCCGATCATTCTTTCAAGGTTATCAAACTGATTTAATGGTGCGGCAGTTGTAATTTTTTCAACAGCATGATCCAAGCTCAGTGCCAGGTGCAAGTCACTGGATTCACGTATCATGCTATGCAGGTGGTTTTCGAGGTGCTTTGCAATTTCGACAAAACTGCTCTTTGCGTTTAATTCTTCCTCAAGCCGGTTCAATGAAGTGAACAGGTTGCTGCCTTCTATATAGAAATCTCTGATTTTATTTACCGGAATCCCAAATAGTGCTTTGGCTGCAATGGGTTTCATCTGTACGCCAATATAATAGAAGCTATCAAAACCAATTTCCAAAGGACGGGTGTGAAGTCCTGACAGAAAGCAGAAATAATGTAAGGGACTGTTGTGATCGTTGATATGCCTAGCCGATCTCATTTGTGAAGCAGGACCCATCCTAAAAATCAGTTCTAACTTTCCCGATGGTAGAATTTTCCATTTTTGGGGAGTATTGCTGCATTGTTTCCAGATCAGCTCAATCAGGCCTGGCAATTTTTTGGGGATATAGAAATCGACTTGCATAACCGTAAATGATTGTGAAGGAATCTGTTATGCTAATAACAGTATCGGCCCTTAACTCCATGAGGCACCCTGGTATAGTGTAACTGATGCAATCCCGCTAATGACATAATACACAAAAGGTGGCATGTCTTTAAAGATTACCATTAAAATGAAAAAGATAACTGCACTGATCACAAACATCCAGCCTACCCAGTTGGCAATCCCTGTTTTCAACATGAAAAATCCAATTAAAATCAGGCCGGCCTGGGATAGAAGGGAGTAGATCATGAACAAGTATGGCGTATTTGATCCATGTGCGAATCCTTCCGGATAAATAATTCGCTCGCCCAGGTGCCAACACCAAAGCAGGCTTCCGACCAGCATAAGTATCACAGCCAACTGTGCCCATTGTGATCCGGATATGTATTTTAACTCGTACACCATCATGCCCAGCGCGAGCACTGTGATTAATGCCCCCAGTCCAAAAAGGACCTGGCTAATATTCCATAATGTCCGCAAAGAGTTGATGATCTCGATTCTCGTGTCAGACATTGCCTCACCAAACACACGAGAAGAAGGGTTGAACGCAGCTATTAAAAAAAGTAAGGAACCAATGCCAAGCCAGATGGCAGTGTTCTTCTGTGAAAAAAGTTCCATATTATTTTGATTTTGGTTGTAAGAACAAACCAAATCAAATCAAAATAACCCAACTAAAGCTTAATCAAATGTTAACTCGCTGTTAAACTCTTAACCTCTGGTTATAAGCATTTGAGGATAATCGCTTTTCATAAGTTTATCCAATGCGGCATCCCATGCCGAACCGAAATATTCATTAATAGGTGCTGAATGAAGTTGATCAATATCTATTCGCAAATGATATTGGCATGGCGTGCATGAATCTGCCATTTTCCCCCGGTCTTAAGCCAAATATTTGTGTATCTTCGGTTCAGCACTTCACCGGAGGCAACAGGAACCACTGTTTCATTTCCCATGGTGATAATGCAATGATCAGTAACTTTTATGTATTCAATTTCCCTGTCAAATCGGGTATAATCAATACGTCCGTGCAATACGAGTTCAATGACGCTCTCACGATTTGTGAGGATGTAGTTAACCGGGTTGTTGACTGTGAATGTTTCAGCCCAGATGGTCTTCAGGCTTGCCGTGTCTTTTTCAAGTATGGCTCTCACTTCAGCATCCTCTTTAAGTCGAATTTCATGTTCGATCTGGCCCATGAGCAGGGTCGACAGAATAAAAGCGAAGGATAGTATCATAATGGATCTCATAATAGATTGATTTTGTGAATGAAGAAAAGAATAATCAAATCAGGTTATGTTGAACGCATAAAGCGAACCACAACATGTTTTTGCATGGTCTCAAAAATAATGGAATTTTTATTGATGCATGCCTTCAGTCGATAAACACACTTCCGGCCATATTCGGTAATACAGCTTCGAGTTGCTCAATCTTGACTGTGGTTTTAATGCCAGGTTGAAGAATCAGAAGAAAGTTGATTGAGATTTTGGAGTTGTTTTAGATCAGCTATTATCCTTGAAATGATCAGGCTGAAATCCTTCAATCCAAAACAGGTATGCGAGTATGAAGTATGAACCGATGGCACTAAAAAAATGCCAAAGGAAATGTGTTCCCTGTGGAAGCAATGCGAAGCTGTGAACGTCAAGTTGTCTGAAAAGCAATGCCAGGCCGAAAAATATGAGTATGTATATCACGGTAATCCCTTTTCTGTAGTGTGAGCGAACGAGGAAAAGCAGTAACGGGATGATCACCAAAAGGCCCGAAATGGCATAGGACATATTGATGCTGATGTGATTGGGTAGTTCTTTAAATATCACCCAACGCAAAAATAAAACCGGTATGAAAATGAAAAGCACATACCACCACCGGTTTAATATGCGCAACCAAAAATAGACTGCTATAGCAAGGGTGAGCACCGCAGATGGCAACACATCCATAAGCAGAAACACCTGGCTTACCCTGAATGCATGGAACAGGGTGCTCCCAAGGCCTCCCAGGAAGACCATAGCAATGGCAAACACTAAAAACGGCTTTGCTTTTAAGTTATTTTTGATTTTGAAGAACCAATAAATTGCCGGGATCATCATCAGTATGGAGCTGGCGGCGTTCCATGGCTCCACCACGATCAGGTCAGGGTGGTATTCGGCATACCTTGGGCCGCCATCGGCAAGCCGTTGATTAAACCAGGCCTCAGCCAATTGAAATAAGGCTGTTAAAGGATCAGCTTTGTGTACCATAGTTTAATTAAACGTTTTTAGCATGGGGTAATCTGTGTATCCTTTCTCGCCTCCTCCGTAAAAGGTATCTTTATCCCATGCATTCAAAGCGGTATTGCTTGTGTATCGCTCAACAAGATCAGGGTTAGAGATGAATAGTTTTCCAAACGCAACCAGATCGGCATGCCCGCTCGCAATTATATTTTCGGCTAACCGAAAGTCGTATCCGGCACTGGTGATCAATGTGCCATCGTAAATATTCCGGAAATAGGGCGTCACTTGTTTGAGGTACTGTGGCAGTTCGGTCAAAGTAGACTGAACAGGTTCGATCAGGTGGATATATGCCAGTTTAAATGCGTTCAATTCACGAACCAGATGTGTAAAGGTGCTTACGGGGTCCTGATTAAGTACCCCGAAATTTGTGCCTGAGGGTGAAAGTCTTATACCTGTACGATCGGGCCCAATGGCTTCAGAAACAGCTTGTACAACCTCCATAGCAAACCGGCATTTGTTTGTAATCGTGCCTCCATATTTATCTTTTCTCAGGTTTGAACTATCGTTTAGGAACTGATCAATCAGGTATCCGTTGGCACCGTGTATCTCCACACCATCAAAACCAGCTTCGATGGCATTTAAGGCAGCCTGCTTGTAATCTGCAACCGTGAGTTTTATCTCTGCTGTTGTGAGTGCATGTGGTGTTACCGGTTCCATCTTACCCTTGGGTGTGGTAACATGTCCGGTTTCTTTCACTGCTGAAGGGGCGACAGGCAATCCGCCATCTTCCTGAATTATGGGATGCGAATGCCGGCCTACATGCCACAGTTGGCAAAAAATTTTACCGCCTTCCATGTGTACAGCTGAAGTAACAGCTTTCCAACCATCGATTTGTGCCTGGCTGTAAATACCCGGGGTATTGGGATAGCCCTGTCCACGTGGTGAAATCTGGCTTGCTTCGCTGATGATCAGTCCTGCAGATGCACGTTGTTTATAATAAGTTACATTGAGTGGGGTGGGTGCTAGACCTTCACCCGCTCTTTGACGTGTAAGCGGGGCCATCACAAACCTGTTCGATAACTTTAAAGTTGATGTGACATAAGGGGCTAAAAGAATTTTTTTTTGCATGGTAAAATATTCGAAAGTGGCTTATCCATTCGATGAAAACCACTTTGAGTGTAATTTGGTTTATTCCAGTTGAAGCAGCAAAATTAGTGGATCGAAGGCAATTTTCAGGTATAAGCTGTTGTGATCGCAACAAATTTCAGAATATTTAACAATTTGCATATCAGTGCCTCAAGATTACAATCCGCTCAAAGCATGCTTATAGGTTTGTATCGCCCTGTTGCGTGCAAATTTGTGTTCTACCATTGGCGAGGGATAATGTGGGGTGTTCAGTTCAGGGATATACTTTCGGATGTAGGACCCGGTGGGATCAAATTTTTTGGCTTGTACTTCAGGATTAAACACCCTGAAATAAGGTGCTGCATCACAACCTGTACTTGCTGCCCATTGCCAGTTGCCATTGTTGGAGGCAAGTTCGTAATCATTGAGCCTGGCAGCAAAGTAGGCTTCACCCCATCGCCAGTCGATCAGGAGGTGTTTGCAAAGGAAGCTCGCTGCAACCATACGCACCCTGTTGTGCATGAAACCGCTTTGGTTCAGCTGACGCATGCCTGCATCTACCATCGGATAGCCTGTTCTTCCTTCACACCAAAGCTGGAATTCATTTTCTTTGTTGCGCCAGTTTATCCGGTCATATTTTGGGTTGTAATTGTTAGAAACAACATGCGGAAAATGCCATAAGATTTGCATAAAGAACTCTCGCCAGATGAGTTCGTTGAGGTAGGTCTCACTGCTGCTTATTGCTTTTGATACGAGCTTGCGAACACTTATCGTTCCGAAGCGTAGGTGAGTTCCGGCATACGAAGTGGCATCTTCTGCGGGATAATCCCGGCTTGATGCATAGGCTGCAAGATGGGCGTTTGTGATCTGCAATGGCTTGATTTCTATTGTTGAGGGAAGAAAACCTAAGGTTGAAAGCTTGGGAAAGTCATGCTTGATTTTTAAGAAATTATGCTGCAGTTTTTCACTGGGATATGATTTGACATGATGAATCGAAAGCTGTTGCTTCCATTTGTTGGCATAGGGTGTAAAGACCGTATATGGTTTTCCATCACTTTTTACGACCTCATCCTTTTCGAAGATCACCTGGTCCTTAAACGATTTGAACACCACATTTTTTGATTGAAGCAGTTTGCTGGTCAGATTATCACGATGTAGGCCGTAGGGTTCGTAATCATGATTTGTGAAGACAGCTTCAACGTTGTATTCTGATAGTAAATGCTCAAACACAACAACCGGACTTCCATGCCCGGTATATAAGCCACTTCCAATTGCAGTCAACTGATCGTGTATTTCACTCATTTTTTTGTGAATGAATCCAACACGAGCATCCCGATTATCTTCAAGTTTATTCAATATGTCTGTATCAAAAATAAATAATGGCAGCACGGGCACTCCATATTGAAGGGCATGATACAATCCATGGTTATCATCCAGTCGCAGATCGCGCCTGAACCAAAAAATAACAATTGGGGACTTCATATTAGGTAAACAATCATTAACACCAAAGGTTTTGTTCTGTTAGGTTTATTTGAAATACTTCATCATGTTTCAGCGCCAAACGGAAGCCTGTATATAGCCATTTACTCTGATTTTTATTACGAAACCAATTGACCACCAATAACACCTTTAAAGCAAATCAGCGAAAGGCTGTCATCTTCCGGTCCTGTTTGTACCAAAGTTCCTGAAGTTATAGGTGAAGGTGAGCATGAAAAAGCGGTTCAAGACATTGGATCGGATATCTTCGACATAAGTGTCAGTTGCATTGCGGCTTACACTATTATTTTGGTCAAGCAGATCATACACCCCAAAAGTGATCTCAGCCAACTGGCTTTTGAATAGTTTTCGGCCCAGATTCATGTTCCACAACATAAAATTTTCGTTAAAGGCATCACCCAGTCCGGTATAGTAGAGGTTGCTGATGTCGTTTCGGAGCACCCATCCTTTTAAGAATATCCAATTGAACCTCAACTCGGCGATGTGATAGTAATAATTGTTATCCAACTGCGGTCGTATGGAGTTTTTTAGGATCTGATAATTTAGTCTGTATGAAATTGTGAAGTCTATATCGGTACTAATATTACTGCTTACAGCAATGCCTCCGTTGGTATTGTATGTCGTAGCGATGTTTTTCTGGTTATTGATCATGCCGGGCAGACGCGAGTAGGCCAGCCCGCCGGAAATGTTCAAATTGCTTTTGATCCATGATACAGGAAAGCCATAAGTGAGTGAGGATCGCAGGTTGGCATAACCACTCATATTTTCGGGACGGCTATATTGGGCACCACGTGGTAGTTCATATCCATTGTCAAGTATGGTGTCCTGCTTTGCAATGAGGTTCATATTTCCAATATAATTATTGGTGATATTGCCAAAAACAAATGCAAAAAGTGACTGTGAGCCTGCTGGTTTGGTCAGATTGTACCTTGCTGTAAAAAAGTGGCTTGTGCTTTGTTTTAGATCAGGGTTTCCGCTGCTGAGCAATAATGGGTTGGTATTGTCGACCATATCCTGAAGCTGATTTACTGAGGGGGAATTGGTAAAGCTCCTGTACATGATTCGTAGCCTTTGTGCACGTGAAAAGTTATAGTTAAACTGAAGCATAGGGATCAGGTTTTGAAATGAATAGTTCACTTCTGTAATATAGGGGATCTTTTGCTCCGAGTTCAAATCAGCTTGCTGGTAGGATAGCTCTGCAAGGAAATTATATTTTTCGGTTCTGAAGCGATATCCCAGTCCAAACCTGTTGGTCAGATAGCCGTTTGTAAGCTCGCTAGAGAGGTCATTTTCAAACAGGGAATATGATTCGCGGATGATATCCCAGCTGTTGGTCATTCTGTCAGAGGCATTGTCAGAAAAGGAGAGATTGTATGACAGCTGCAGCATACTTTTTTCACCCAAAGGCTCAGTGTAGGTCAGGTTGGAAGACAGCCCGTAGCTATCAGATTCAGATGTAGATTTCTGGTCAATAAGGTCTTCAGTAAAAACTGCACCTTCGTAATAATTGCTCAGTGCATCAAGAAAGTAGAGGTATTCATTGTTGTTCAGGTTCATATTTATCCTGGCAGAGATGGAGCGGCCATGTTCACTTATTTTAGCTCTGTATATTAGGGTGTTGCTTAGGGTATATCCATCCCATCGCCTGTCATAAGCCGTGATGGTTTGGTTCAGCAACTGATCTGCGATAAGAAAACTGGCCGCTTCGGAATAGGTGTCGGAGGCTGTGTTTTGAAAACTGAACCGGGGAATGATCAGCAACGAATGATTATCATTGATGCTATAATCAATACGGGCATTGAAGCGGTGGTTCTGGTTGTTGCGTTCGGACAGGTTTGTTTCGGTATAATATTGTGAAGAGGAATCATTCAGAAAATATTGTCGATCAGCCAGTTGTTCATTCTCATTTCGACTCAGGTTGAAGAAGTAACTGCTATTAACATTCACTTTTTCATTCCATGTGTCGGTATAGTTAATGCCATAGGCATGGGTGGTATTTTTTCCGCTTTGTTGTCCAATAAGAAAATCACCACGGTTAAAGCCTGACATGCCTCCGCCGCCTCTCATCCTTCCCCCCATGCCACCACCTCTTCCACCACGTGAAGACATAAACCCTGACAGATCTTCGCTTGAGAAGTTTTGCTGGTTGATGTTGTTGCTCATCCCGATGATTGAAATGCGCCTTTGATCCATAAACAAGTTGGTTGCAAGCCCTGCCTGGTACCTTTCTTCATTACCATAACCTGCATAAATCCGCCCAAACTGGCCGCTTCTCCTGTCCAGCCTTGTAACGATGTTAATGGTCTTAATGCGCTCACCATCATCAAATCCGGTAAGTCGCGACTGATCGCTCTGCTGGTCAAAAATTTCGATTTGATCAATCATCTCAGCCGGCAGATTCCGCAATGCAATATTCGGATCATCCCCAAAAAATTCCTGGCCGTCGACCAGCACACGTTGTACAGTTTCGCCTTGTGCTTTAACCCCTTCCGGGTCAATAACCACTCCGGGCAACTTTTTTACAAGGTCTTCGGCGCTAGCATCCGGATTCGTTTTGAATGCCAGTGCGCTGAACTGTAGTGTGTCGCCACGTTGGCGCACAGGCACGGCCTCTCCTGTAACGACTATTTCCTCCAATTCAGCGTCCAGCGCGGGCAGTAGTATCTTTCCCAAATCAATTACCTCCTCAAAAACCCTGATCGTTTGCTCATAGGACTTGTGGCCGATATAGCTGATATGACCTGTGTACATACCCCTTGGTATCCTTAGGCTGAATGATCCATCGTTGGAGGTGGTTGTTTGATAAATCCTGGTGGTGTCGCGTAGATATGTGAGTTTGATATGTGCGCCCGGCATAGGCCCCTCATCATACGATGCTGCAACTGTTCCTGTTACGATAACATCCTGGAAGCGGCCCTGATCCCTGTATCTGCCCTGCGCTAATACGACATAGGATATACTTATCAGGAAAAGGACGAGTAAGGGGTGTTTCATGGCTCTGGTTTGGTCTAATGAATAATCATTGAAGGGTTTAAGTAGGGTGCACTTAAGAAAACGTTAAATTAGACTACCACTTAGGTAGAAATATTCCACAAAACAGATAAAAATTTTGGAACTTATAATGTGAAGTAATACTTATTCATGCTGCCTTTTATCCGTATTAAACATCTCCAATAAATAATTATTATAGAAATTTTCAGCAGCCATTTCATGAATCAGCAGCACTGCATCTATATTACATTCAGCAAGCACTTCGGCATTTCTTTCGGATTGAGCAATCATAAATACTTTGCCATCAAAGTGTTGTCTTCTGAGTGTTTTCAGCAGATAGAGTGATTGTTCCATATAAGGAATGGTTACCACCACACATTTTACATTTTTAAAGGGGATATATTCTAACAAATCGGCATCTTCAATATCGCCATAAATGATAGGCCTGTTTGCTGTTTGCCATTTTTTTACAAGTTCAGGGTCAAAATCAACGCCTAAAAAGTTGACTTCCGGGTGCAAATCGAGCTGATCGGCAATACTTGCACCAAAACGTCCCACACCGAAAATGACCACATCATAATTCGGTTTTTTGATTTGTTGAATCTTGGCTTCACCAAAAGGAACTTTTCGCTCGAATATACGAATGGCAGGTGAGATAAAATCATAGATCTGGTGTGAGTAAAGGATCAAATAGGTGGAGGCTCCAATAGTGATCAAGCCAACCAGAGTGATCAGACCAACAGTGGAATCGGTTAAATGTCCGGCGGCAAGTCCCAGACCGGCAAATATTAGGGAGAACTCACTGATCTGAGCCACCGTTAATCCGGCCAGGAATGATGTCCGCTTTCTGTAGCCCATGACACCCATTATAATCAATACAATGAGCGGATTACCTATTAAAACAAATAACGAGAAAACTACTGCAGATGATACCTGTTCGCTGATCAAGCTCAAATCAAGGTTTGCACCGAGGTTAACAAAAAAGAACAGCAAAAGAAAATCACGTAGGTTGACCAGGCGGCTACTGATATTTTCCTTGAAAGGTGAGGTGGCCAGACTTACACCGGCTAAAAAAGCACCCACCTCACTGCTGAAACCTATCATATCACTAATGGCGGCAAGGCTTAATGCCCATGCAACTGAAAACAGTGCCAGCAGCTCCTGTGATTTGGCAAGGAAAAAACTCAGTGCAGGGATTACCCATTTTGTAAAAACAAATACCAATCCAATCAACACGAGGCCTTTGGCTATTGTTAAAAGTAATTCAACAGACAATGAGCTTTCGCTATCTTGACCTAAGGCCGAAAGCACGATCATAGCCAGGATCACCACGATATCCTGCACAATAAGAAAACCGATTGATATCTGGCCATGCAGGGAGTCGATCTCTTTTTTATCGGAAAGTAATTTAACAATGATGATCGTACTTGAAAAGGTAAGTGCTATAGCAATGTACAAACTGTGAAGTTGTGAAAACCCAAGCCATATGCCGATGAAGTAACCCACGGCAGAAGTGAAAAACACCTGTCCCAATCCTGTAAGCAGCGCTGTTTTACCAATGGTCTGAATCAGCCTCAGGTCGAGTTTTAAACCCACGATGAACAATAGAACGGCAATGCCGAGTTCGGCCAGGAGGTGAATCTGTGCCTGCGAATGAACAATATCAAACACGGAAGGCCCTACAACTACCCCCAGGGCTATGAACATGACAATAAGAGGCTGCTTTAACAACTGGCCCAGACCACCAAACAGGGCAGCCAGGAGTAGCAGGATGGCAAATTCGTAGAACGGATTGGTAGCAACTTCAGATAACCAGTGCATAAATATCAGTTTTATTTAACGAGAGTTTAAAGTTTTATTGATCATTCTCAATAGTTTCATCCATTTCATCATCGAACAGGTTTTCATTGATCAGCAAAGTGGTCTCGGCAGCAGGCAACTCCTGTATTTTTCTCAGCTTTCGCTCGATTGCACGTGTGCGCGTACCCACCAGGGTGTCAAGTTCATTATTGGCCTGGTTGATACGTTCCTGGGTTTTCTTCAGTACAGTTCCAAATTTACCGAACTCTGTTTTCACCGCACCTAATATTTGCCATACTTCACTGCTGCGTTTTTGTATGGCCAGGGTTTTAAATCCCATTTGTAAGCTGTTCAGTATGGCTGCCAGGGTGGTGGGTCCGGTAACAATAATTTTGTATTTGCGTTGTAATTGTTCAATCAGATCCGTATTGCGCACCACTTCGGCATATAGTCCTTCGATAGGTAGAAACATAATTCCGAAGTCGGTGGTAAAAGGGGGATCCAGGTACTTGTCGCTGATGTCTTTGGCTGCTTTGTTGATGGCATTGGATAAGGCTTTTGTGGCCGAGTCAATTTTTTCCGGACTGGCTTCATCATAGGCTGTTTGAAGCAAGTGATAGGCTTCTTGCGGGAATTTGGCATCAATAGGCAAAAATACCTGTTCATTGAAATCGTCCCGGCCGGGCAATTTGATGGCGAACTCCACCTGCTCGGTGCTGGATTTTTTAGTCCTGACATTTTGCTCATATTGCTCAGGGGCAAGTATTTGCTCGAGGATATTTCCCAATTGGATCTCACCCAACATCCCCCTTGTTTTGACATTTGAGAGCACCCTTTTCAGCCCACCTACGTCATTTGCCAGGGTCTGCATTTCTCCAAGGCCTTTCTGCACGCTTTCAAGTTGTTTGCTTACAAGCTCGAACGATTGGCCCAATCGTGCTTCAAGTGTTTTCTGAAGTTTTTCGTCGACGGTTTCGCGCATCTTCTCCAGTTTCAATTCAGTCGATGTAATAAGTTCACCCTGTTTTTTTTCAAGGTCTGCAAATTTTTGCTTTTGCAATTCATTGAAATCTTTCACATTGGTTGAGAAGCTATCCTGAAATGATTTGAGTGATCGCTCCATCACTTCTCTGTTGTCCTTATTGATGATATTGTTTTTTTCGAGAAGCGAATCCATGCGTTCCTCAATGGTTTTATTCAGGCTCGTGATGGCCTTCAGGTTTTGCTCACTGATGCTTTTAAGCTGCTCCTGCTGATTGCGTGATATTTCTTTTAGGGTTTCGAGGAAAGTCTGTTGAAATTTGGTCAAATTATTGCCAAGCTCTTCTCGATTTTGCCGAAAATCATCTTTTACCAAATTTTCAAGCCGATCCAGGTTCTTCTCAATATATTCAAGTTTTTTAACAGTTTCATTCGCATTGGGATCAATCGGACTTTTCTTTCTGTTTATGACAAAGAAAATGAATTGGGCCACTAATATTAATATCAGTACGCTGATTATGGCTATATCCATGGTGTTGCTGGCATTAGGGTTGGTATGCAAATTTGCGAAGAATTGACGGATTAAACAACTTTCTTTTGTCACTGTCGGCTGTGGAGTGTCAATTAAAAGCAGAATAGAAGTATATTTTCAATCAGTCTTATTACCTTTGCGTTCGTTTTAATTAATTCTTAATACTCAAGCAAAATAATATGGGCAGAGCATTTGAATACCGCAGGGCAGCCAAAGAAAAACGTTGGGATAAAATGTCGAAGGTGTTCCCGAAATTGGGTAAGCTGATCACCATTGCAGCCAGGGAAGGTGGCCCTGATCCAGAGATGAATGCGCGCTTGCGCAATGCCATTCAGAATGCCAAGGCTGAAAATATGCCCAAAGAAAACATCGAGAATGCCATCAAACGCGCTTCGGGTAAGGATGCCGAATCAATGGTAGAGGTGGTTTATGAAGGCAAAGGACCGCATGGTGTATTGATGTATGTTGAATGTGCCACAGATAATACCACGCGTACGGTGGCCAACGTAAAGTCCTATTTCAATAAGGTTGGCGGTAGTTTTGTTCCCAGTGGTTCACTTGAGTTTATGTTTTCGCGTAAGGCTGTTTTTGAATGTAAGATGAAAGAGGGTATTGATCTTGAAGAGTTGGAGCTGGAGCTGATCGATGCCGGACTGGAAGAAATTGAACTACATGAAGATATGGTTTATGCCTATGCCGATTACACCAATTTCGGGCATCTTAACGAAGCCTTGATCCAACAGGGGCTCGATATTGAAAAATCAAGCCTGCAGCGTTTCCCCAACTCACCCGTCAGTTTTACCGATGAACAGAAAGCAGACATTGAAAAACTGATCGAAAAGATCGAGGAAGATGATGATGTGCAGGCAGTTTACACCAATATGGTATGATTGGGGTTGGTTAGTGTATATTGCACAATTGAATCGGACCTAATTATAGATTCAGTTAGATAAATATATCCAGCAGCAGCGAGAGGTTTACGCTTCACATCTCAAATAAAGCCGTTTTTCACTATATTTGTGTCCATATCAGTATTATGAGATGCTAATACCAATCCATGCAAAAACCAATATCTGCAGTAACCCTGCTTATAGCTATTATTCTTTTCCTGTTTACTGAGCTGGCAAGCCAGCCAGATACCATTATCGCCTACGATGTATACAGTCAATCTATGGAAGTGATACCCCCTGTTGCCTATGACAGCAGCCTAATACACGGCCACACTGCAGCTTCAAAAGGTAGCATGGGAAACCAGATCCAACTGAACCTTGTGCCTCCTGATACCAATCTGGTTGAAGGCACACATTTTAGCTATATTGAGCGGGCCGACCTGTTTTATGAGGTGGCTGCTTATCCCATGCGCACAGGTGTGAGGCTGATGGGATGGCGCGACGATACATTAAGGAATAACTGCTCAGCAACCATGGTAGCACCAAGGCTGGTGCTCACAGCTGCCCACTGTGTGTTTATGCGTAGCCAGGGATGGCGGTTCGACAGCATGCTGGCAGCACCAGCCTACCACAACGGACATTACATGGACGCCAACCTGCACAGCAGTGTTGTGAAGTATTATTTGTTCAAGTCTTACTTTGATGGCTCATCATGGGACGATATTGCATTGCTGCAACTTAAAGAGCCCTTAGGTGTTCAAACGGGTTGGCAAGGCATTGCTTTCCATGATGACCAAACTTTTTTCAACGACAGGGTGTTTCATAAACTCAGCTATCCCAATGTGGCCAATCCATTTGACTCTGCCAAACTCTACAATGGTGATACCATGTATTACAACTATGGCTTAATTGATTACTTCGCTGGCCAGGTCGGGCAATATGATTGGCTGACGGTGATTAATGGTACTGTTTTAGGCATACCCGGTAAAAGTGGAAGTGCATTGTTCTATACTGACAATCAGGACTATCATGTCTATGGTGTTCTGAATTTTGCAAACAACTACAGGCATTACCTTATTACAAGACAGGTTTTTAACCAGTTCAAGAACATTATGGACAACCATGCCACCAACGTTCAGGAGCAGCCTTATGATCAGCTCGTACACAGGGTATTTCCTGTTCCAGCGCAAGAAAGAGTGACCATTCAGATGAGCAATTACCCGCCAGGCACTTACAGTTTAATTGTATATAACCTGCAAGGTCATATTGTAAGAAAGATTCATGGGTTGCACGGGGCTGAGGTAGTGATTGAAAAAGAAAACCTAATGTCTGGCGTATATGTCTTATATATCATCAATACCCAACGAACACTCGGAATCGGCAAGTTGGTGTTTTTGTAGAGTACCTGTTTCCTGTATTCTAGATGCCTTACCGCTGTCGCAGAATTGAATCGTGCGTCAACAAAGAAGAGAAAGTACAGTCAGGCAAACGTATCTCTAATAAATCTCACTCAATACCGAATAGCTTTCCAGGCGACCTTTGTCGTTATACATCTCTGTCCTGATAGTACCCAGTCCGGGGGCCAGGTACTCCACGCCTTTGCTCATCATTTTCTTAGGGATGCCCATTGCTTTCAGCTCAGTATAAGTATCGTATGTGATCTTGAAACACTCATAGGAACCAGCTGGGGTGGTGATGGTTTCCTGAGCCTCGACCAGCCTGTTCTGTATGTTTAACGCCATTTCTGAAATTTGGATACCCGCAGAACTCACTGTCATTTGAAGATTAGCATCGGGCAGTTGGTCGCCCACTTCAGGATTATCAGGTATCATGATATCGGTAGTTGTCATGTTTATTTCCATGCCCTGGAATCCGGCCAGCATAGATTGATCGATTATGGATTGAATATCCAGGATCAGCTCACCACCCCGACACTGGACTGAAAATTCCATCTCGTGCTGTAATCGATCACGTGTGTCAAAATGTTTGGCCAGTATCCGGGCTTCAATATAATCAGAATGGTGATGAACCTCTTTAACCATGAGGTCTTGCTTGCCTTGCAACCTGTCGCGCCGGTCATAGTTCTCAATGATTAAACCTCTGTTTTCTTCGAGAGGCAAATAATAGTTGCACTCTTGTGCAAAAACAATATTGCTTAGCAGAATAAAGATAATGATTGGGATGTGTTGTTTCATCATGTTAGATTTTTACATATTCAATAAGCGGCTAAAATATCATGCTTCTTTAGGAATAGCAACTTAATTAAGATATTTTAGGCTTTTTATCGCTATCTGTATTTTATGAACCTTGTTGGAAGTAGCCATAATCAGTATAAGCATGGCTCAGCTTATTCTGTTCTAATCTGTACAATTTGTGTCCCAATACGAACGGTTAAATAGGTTTTAACTTCAGCTTCCTAATATAAAATACACATATTCAAAACATTATATTTTATTGCACACTTTTTGACATATTATTATTGTAAATCATATTAAAATGAACAAGCACGAGCTCATCGATCGTTTATCTGTATCCATAGCAACTCTGGTTGGTGGACGTACGAGGTATTTCTCGCAGGATACTGAAAGTCCTTCTTATGTGGGCCACCTGGTAAATATGGATTTGGAAGTGCCCATAATCAAAACAGAAGGCATAGTAGAACTGGAGGTTGACACCTTGTGTGGGAAAAAAGTGGTGGCCTATCAAGTGGTGCAATGGTTGGGGCCTGCTTATCCGACACTGATTTACCATCATGGAAATAATGAACAACCAATGGCTTTTCGCAAAACAGCTAAGAACACTTTTTATAGGTTGTTTATCAATTACAAAAAACCACTGAACCTAAATATGATCATCATAAGGGCTGCATTTCATGAAGCCAATCTGAGGCAATATAAAATTCAGATGAGTAAACTTAGCAATTTCACCTTGATGCTCAGCTTGTCTACAAGACTTATCAATGCCCTGACTGCGCAATTGAAATCCCAACATTCGAAGGTTATACTCGCAGGAATTAGCCTAGGTGGTCTTATTACAAACCTTCACCGTACTTACTACAACAGCGCTGATGCGTATGTGCCAATGCTTGCAGGAGCATTACCGGGTAAAACATTTATGAATTCAGTTTATAGCAGACTCACAGATAAAAAGGCCCTTGCACATGCGCAAGAAATCAACCATATCCTGAATTTTGAACAGGAATTCAAAAAAAACAAACAACCCAATATCTATCCTTTATTGGCCAGATATGACCAATTTGTTGAATACAAAATACAGAAGCATTCCTATGCAGGGCATGCACTTCGTGTAGTGGATAAAGGCCATGTCACAGCTGTGCTATCAACAGATCTATTGCGCCAGCATATTATGGAAGTTGTTAATTTAGTTCAAAGAGAATAAGATTATGACATGTTTAAGCTAATCTATTCTTTTAAGTGGAGTCCGTAGGCTGATGCAACCATATTATAAAACGGATGTCTATTGCTGGAATATTAATATTGATAGAATTGGATAAACGATAACTTATAGAAGGTAAGATGGAATTATATAAAGAGGATCTGCTGTTGAGGCCCTTAGTAGAGTCCGATATAGAAATGATATTCAACGGATTGTCCCATCCGGAAGTGATCAGATATTATGGGGTGTCCACTAGAAACATGGAAGAAGCCAAGTTACAGATGAAATGGTATCATGAGCACGAATCTGCAGGTACGGGGAAGTTTTGGGTTATCACAGATGTCAATGACAAACAGTTCAAAGGTGTTATTGGAATTTACGATATAGATAACACTCATCGGAAAGCAGAGATAGGTTTTTGGTTATTACCGGAGCATCAGCGTAAAGGGATCATGCACAAGTCCATAAATCTTGTTTGTAATTTTGCGTTTAAACAGTTGAAACTTCATCGTATTGAGGCATTTGTGGAGTCAGAGCATAAGCATTGCCTGAGGTTGATGGAAAAATCCAGTTTTCGGTTTGAAGGTTGTATGAAAGATTGCGAAATTAAACATGACAGGTTCATCAGCCTGAAAATCTATTCCTTACTTGCCGAGTAGATTTCAATGGCAAAATAACCTATTGTTCAACATAATAAAAATGGAGGTTAAAATGAATAAATGGATTATTATCATATCTCTATTATCCGTTGTGATAACAGGCAAAGTGGAGGCCCAGCAGTTACCTAACACACTTAGTGATTCTGAAAAACTGTATGGCTTGTCCAGGTTTTGGCAGGAAGTTAATTACAATTTCGTTTACTTCGAAAAGGTAGATCACGAACGCTGGGATAGTGCTTACCTGGCTTTGCTGGAATCCATTACCGAAACGCCAAATGATTATGAGTATTACAGGGAGCTTCAGCGTTTTTGTGCCTTGCTCAATGATGGCCATACTAATATTATGCTTCCACCCGGGATTACGGAATGGCGTACGATGTTCGGTGAATACAGGTTAATTTTTGAGAATATTGAAGGTAAAGCCATTGTGACCCATGTCAATTTGAGTAAAAAGGATGACCTCCCCGTCGGCAGTGAGTTGATTGAAGTGAATGGCATGCCGGTTCGGGATTATATTGATCAGTATGTCAAACCTTATATTTCGACCAATGCTGATTATATTCGTGAGGATTTAAGCATTCAACGTGTGTTGCTTGGTGTTGAGGGCCAATCATATGATGTTGTTTTCCGAAAACCTGATCAGAGCACGATCACCATGCAACTCACCCATGCTTTCACGGAAGAGGCCGAATTTTACCCACCATTTAACACCTCGGAGATGCTGGAGTACGAAACCATAGAGGATAAAATCGGTTACTTGTCACTTAACACATTTGAAAACAGCCAGATTGTAGATCTGTTTATGGACAAGCTACCTGAAATACAAGATGTTGAAGGGCTGATTATCGATCTGAGAAAGAATGGTGGTGGTAGCACCAATTATGCACTTGACATATTGCAGTATTTTACATCCGACACACTTTATGGTGCGAGGGTTTCGACCAGGTTGCATTTACCCTATTATAAAGCTGTCGGAAGCTTTATAACTGATCCTTCCGATACCATTGGTAATGCCAGGGCTAAAAAAAGCTTGGAGATTTTTCTCGGAATTCATATGGAGCCCCTTGGACTAAATGGATATCTTGTCGAAGTGCCAATGAGTGAACTCATAATCATACCAACCGTTTTTCTGATTGGCCATGCCACTGCTTCTGCTGCTGAAGATATGCTTATTTATGCAGATGGACAAGACCATATGATTAAAATTGGACAAAGAACCTATGCCAGTACCGGACAGCCATTTCTGTTTGACCTGCCAGGAGGTGGCCGCGCCAGGATATGTACAAAAAAGGATACTTATGCAGATGGCCGTGCATTTGTTGGTGTGGGTGTAAAACCCGATATTGAAATCACTCCAACGCTTGATGATTGGATTAAACGCAGGGATGCAGCTCTAGAGACAGCCATAGAATATTTAAAGAAACACATGAAATAGTACAGTTTAATCTCCTGTATTTTGCTGTGTTTCTTGCCGTATTTTTGTATTTTTTCAATTTTGGATGGTTAAGTTCCAACTTAATTCTATTTCAATACTTATTTTAAATACAAGATGAATGCATCTATTGTTTTACGAAGAGCGAAGTTGGGTGATATGGAACACTTGCAAAACCTGGCTATCGAGACGGTACGATCAATCGGCCCGTCTGCATACTCTGCAAAGCAGGTAGCCGCATGGGTCAAAGGATTGGAAAACAGAACCCGATTCAGGCATATATTTGATAATCAGTTTATAATTTTGGCTGAAATACAAAGCGAGTTGCTGGGTTTCGGCACATTGGATGATTTGGCAACAATAGATCTTTTTTATGTTCATCGGCGATTCCAAAGGGTAGGGGTTGGTAAAAAGATCCTCAACATGATCATTGATGAGGCAGTAAAGCGCAATTACAAAACAGTACAAGCCTACGTGAGTAAGCCCGCATTTTTATTCTTTTCAAACAATCAGTTTGAGCCTATCAAAGTTCATAAAAACCTGAGATACGGAGTTGAAATTCAAAACTATTTGATGAAACGAAAAATTGATTGCTAAGCATGGAAAGGAAAATAATACTTTACATAGCCACCAGCATTGACGGATATATTGCAGGGCCGGATGATGACATTTCATTTTTAGATGCTGTCGAACAAACGGGTGAGGATTATGGTTATCATGATTTTTATTCTACCGTTGATACGATAATTATGGGAAGAAGAACTTACGATAAAGTGGTAGGGTTGGGCCATCCGGATCCCCATCCTGATAAGATGTTATTTATTATTTCACGAACAATTAATTCATCCTCACCACATAAAGTCTACTATAATGGGCCTGTTGAATCCCTGGTAGCGCAACTTAAAACCAACAAAGGAAAAAATATATTTGTCGATGGGGGTTCGCAAATAGTCAATTTGCTATTATCTCAGGACCTGATCGATGAGTATTATATATCCATCATCCCGGTTATTCTTGGAAAAGGAATTTCACTTTTTAAAGCTTCTGATTTTTCTCGCAGCCTTAAGCTGGCTGAGGTTAAAAGGTATCCTTCAGGACTTGTTCAGTTGCATTATGTACGACCATAAAAACAGTAAATCCAGATGAATAGATTGGATAATAAAATAGCCTTGATCACCGGAGCTGCAAGAGGAATTGGAAAAGCTACGGCTGGATTATTTCATCGGGAAGGAGCTTATGTCATTGTATCTGATATTCGTGATGATGAAGGACAGAAGCTGGTTAATACGCTGGGTGACCGTAGCGTATATTACCATCTTGATGTGGGATATGAAAAAGAATGGCGGCAATTAAAGGAGATCATATTGAAAGAGTTTGGCAGGCTGGATGTGCTCGTGTGCAACGCAGGCATTACAGGATTTTCAGAAACTGCTGGTCCGTTTGATGCGGAAAATGTCAGCCTTAGATCATGGGATGAGGTTCACCGTGTGAATTCAACAGGTGTCATGTTAGGCTGTAAGTATGGGATCCAAATGATGAAACATTTTGGTGGTAGCATTGTAAACATCAGTTCACGGAGTGGTGTTGTAGGTATACCGGGTGCAGTAGCTTATGCAGCAAGTAAGGCAGCAGTGAGGAACCATACAAAAAGTGTTGCACTCTATTGTGCTGAAAAGAATTATAACATTCGTTGCAACAGCATACATCCTGCAGCCATTATGACCCCAATGTGGGATGAAATGCTCGGTGAGGGAGAAAAGCGCTTGCGCTTGATTCGCGGAATTGAGGCAGGGATTCCACTTGGCCATTTTGGCGAACCACTCGATGTGGCCTATGGTATCCTCTATCTTGCCAGTGATGAGTCAAAATATGTGACTGGTATTGAACTGACCATTGATGGTGGCATATTGGCTGGTAGTGAGTCAAATCCTGAACAAAACCAGTGATCTTCTTTGTTTTTAAGCCATAAGGGTAAGTTCGTTCAGCCGAAATTGTTTTATAGCCTAGTTTGAGCTGTTGATCTTTTCATTAAAAAGCAGTAGGTTTGATGAAAATTATAAACCAATTCAATGAAAGCTACTTTTTTTCTTATGGTCATGCTCTTAATCATCATGGATCTATTTACCCAGGATCGTGTTACCGGCCTCAATTTTGCAACCCGTTCTGAGGTGATCGCACAAAACGGTATGGCAGCCACCAGTCATCCACTTGCTACTCAAATTGCCATTGATATCCTCAAACAAGGAGGAAGCGCTGTGGATGCAGCCTTAGCAGCCAATGCAGCCCTGGGATTGATGGAGCCAACTGGTTGTGGTATTGGAGGTGACCTCTTTGCAATTATTTGGGATGCTGATTCGAAAAAGCTGCATGGCTTGAATGCCAGCGGCAGGTCACCGCAAAGCCTGATTATTGATCACTTTCATGAAAATGGCTATGAACTGATTCCAATGTCAGGGCCACTTTCGGTTAGTGTGCCCGGTGCAGTGGATGGCTGGTTTGAAATGCATCATAAGTTTGGACGAATGCAAATGGCTGATGTCTTACAACCAGCCATTGATTATGCCCGAAACGGCTTCCCGGTGACCGAGCTTATTGCATATTACCTTGAGCGTTCAGCGCCACGATTGGGGCATTTCCCAAACTTTAAGGAGACCTACATGCCAAACGGCAGCATACCTGCCAAAGGTGAAATTTTCAGAAATCCCGATTTGGCCAACACCTACGAAATACTGGCAATCCAGGGCCGTGATGAATTTTATATGGGCGAGATAGCACGTGTCATTGACCAATACATGCGCGAAAATGAAGGCTTTCTTAGCTATGAGGACCTGGCTATGCACCGGAGCGAATGGGTTGAACCCGTTTCGACCAATTACCGCGGATTTGATGTTTGGCAATTACCACCGAACGGACAGGGTATAGCTACACTTCAAATCCTGAATATCCTCGAAGGTTTTGATATAGCCGGTATGGGTTTCCATAGTCCCGAATATATCCATCATTTTATTGAAGCAAAAAAACTGGCTTTTGAAGATCGCGCCCATTATTATGCTGATATGGACTTTAGCCCTGTTCCTGTAGAGCAGCTGATATCAAAGGAATATGCTGCCGAGAGACGTCAGCTCATCGACCCTGATCGGGCTGCCAGCCGCTACGATTATGGGCTGGACGAACAACCCAACACCATTTACCTTACTGTAGCTGATCAATGGGGCAATATGGTATCGCTCATTCAAAGCAATTACAGGGGGATGGGCAGTGGTATGACACCTACAGGCCTGGGCTTTGTACTGCAGAACAGGGGAGAGGGCTTCACACTTAAACCCGATAAATTCAATACTTACGAGCCCGGTAAGCGGCCATTTCATACTATAATACCAGGCTTTATCACTAAAAATGGTGAACCATACATGAGCTTTGGCGTGATGGGTGGTGGCATGCAACCTCAAGGACATGTTCAAGTGGTAGTCAATATGGTTGATTTTGGCATGAATTTGCAGGAGGCCGGGGATGCGCCCCGCATGCATCACTCCGGATCATCGGAACCAACAGGTCAAATAATGACTGATGGTGGCACCCTTAACCTTGAACAGGGATGGCCATATGAAACCATACGCGAATTAATGGAAAAAGGCCATACCATTCAGTGGGCTTCAGGTCTTTATGGCGGATACCAAGCCATTATGTGGGATGCTGAGAACAAGGTCTATTACGGGGCTTCTGAATCACGAAAGGATGGAATGGCAGCCGGGTATTGAATAAATTAGTTCTTTTAGATGGAATAGATTTCATGCCAGCATTGTTTAATGAACAGTTAATTCATTTTTCAAACTTTATAAAACAAAAAAATATGAATAAGATGATTTTTTCGGCCTGCCTGATAGTAGCTGTCTTTTTTCTCGTTACAAATTCAATGATTGCCCAGGAAGCTGAAACGGAAAAGACAAAAGTAGAGCAGGTTCGATCCGGTTTTGTTGACAATGATGGAGATGGCGTATGTGACCATTACGATGGTAAGCGTCCCGGTAAAGGTCATGGCCCGGGGCATGGTTTAGGTGAAGGCAGAGCTGATGGAAAGAGGCTCGGGCAGGGTAGGGGCCTTCGGGATGGTAGTGGTTATGGTGAACGCAGACTCGACGGCAGCGGCCCGGGTAGAGGTCTGCGGAAAGGACTTCGTGATGGCAGTGGCCCCAGATGCAGGCGTGCTCCTCAAAAGTAATAGGATGAAACCTCAGTTAATTGCATCTATGACTAAGCTTATCGTACAATAGGTCTTTGTCATTTCGACCTTTTTATATAAATTTGCCCCTTGCCCTTAGTGAGGGGCTTTTTTTATATAACCAGGGTAAACCTAAAATGCACAATATGAACACTCTTCTACGATTTTCACTGCTTGTCATCCTATCCATCCATTTCCATCCCACTCCAATCCATGCATGCACCAACTTCCTGGTGACCAAAGGTGCTTCGGTGGATGGTTCCACCATGATCACTTATGCCGCGGATTCACACATACGTTATGGTGAACTCTATTTTAGTCCGGCAACCGATTGGCCTGAGGGCAGTATGGTGACCATCTATAGCCGTGGAACGGCAAAACCTTTGGGACAAATACCTCAGGTACCACATACTTACCAAACTGTAGGTTTTATGAATGAGCATCAGTTTTCCATTGGCGAATCAACTTTCGGTGGGCGTCCGGAGCTGGTTGATACAACAGGAATTATGAGCTATGCCGGACTCATGTTTATGGCAACACAACGTGCAAAAAATGCACGCGAAGCCATCAAGGTGATTGCCGAATTGATGGACGAACACGGATATGCCAGTTCGGGCGAATCCTTTTCTATTGGAGACCCTAACGAGGTTTGGATCATGGAATTGATTGGCAAAGGCACCGACCTTCAATATGACCGCAGCAGCAAGCAATATTACAATGCAAACAAAGGTGCTGTTTGGGTTGCCATCCGTATTCCTGACGGCTATATTTCGGCCCACGCTAACCATGCACGTATCATGGGTTTTCCGCTTGAGGATGGGGTTAGAAGCATCAGTTCGAAAAACCTTAATAAGATATTTGACCCTGATATTGAAGTAGTTTATGCCCATGATGTGATTAGTTTTGCCCGGTCTAAAGGATATTTTGATGGCGAGGATGCCGATTTTAGCTTTAGCGATGTGTATGCCCCAATTGATTTTGGTGCAGCACGGTTTTGTGAATTGAGGGTATGGAGCATGTTTAACCGTGTGAAGGATGGTATGGACGAATATTGGGATTATGCAACCGGACAGAACTATGACAATCGCATGCCCCTGTTCATTAAGCCTGACAGAAAGCTGAGTGTGGAGGACCTGATGAATTTTAAAAGGGATTATTTGCAAGATACCGAGTTGGATATGACACAGGATGCCGGTGCCGGTCCGCATGGTTTGCCATATCGCTGGCGTGGTCTGACCTGGGAATATGGTGAAAACACTTATTTTAATGAAAGGGCAACCGTAACGCAACAAACAGGTTTTTCATATGTAGCTCAGATGCGTAGTTGGCTTCCCGATCCCATTGGAGGTATCAAATGGTTTGGCGTGGATGATGCCGGCAGCACTGTATATGTTCCGTTTTACTGTGGTATCAATCGCGTTCCTGATGGCTGGGCCGAAGGTTATGGCGATATATTGACCTATAAGGACGATGCAGCTTTTTGGGTATTTAACCGGGTTGCACATTTTGCCTATCTGTTTTATGACAGGGTGATGACCGACCTTAGAAAGGTACAAAATGAACTGGAAACCAAGTTTATACAAACTGTACCTGCCATTGATGCAGCTGCACTGGTGTTGTGGGAAACAGATCCTCAGCTTGCAAGGGACTTTATCACAGAATATTCATGTAATATGGGTGATCATGTCATAGAGCGCTGGCAGGAGCTGGGCGAGTTTCTTCTTGTGAAATTCCTGGATGGAAACATTAAGCAGACAAAAGATGGAGAGTTTTTGCGCAATCCATGGGGCTATCCGCTGCCTCCCATATTTCCGGGCTATCCGGATAGCTGGAAAGAAAAAGTTATTGAACATACCGGCGATCGTTTCATCTATCCTGAGTAGTACATAAGCTATTTGTAATCAATACATCAATACATGAAAAATCCCATCAAGACCAAGAGTGGCAAGCGTCCGCTGTTTTTACGGATGCTTGATTATGTAGAAATCGTGGGCAATAGATTGCCTCACCCGGCCACTCTTTTTGCCGGACTTGCATTGCTGGTCGTGATCATTTCCTGGTTAGCTTATTTAGCAGGTACTTCGGCAGCTCATCCCGTAGATGGATATACCATCCATGCCAAAAACCTGTTAAGTGGCGAAGGCTTACGCTGGATGTATGAGAACATCCTGCATAATTTTCTAAAATTCCCTCCATTGGGTTATGTGCTGGTTGTGATGATTGGAATAGGTGTTGCTGAAGGTTCCGGCCTTTTTGCCACCATGATCAGGGCCCTGGTACTTGGTGCACCACCACGTCTGATCACCGCAGCTATTGTGTTAGCCGGTATCATATCGGGGCTTGCTGTTGAAGCGGGTTATGTGATTCTTATTCCTTTGGGTGCAATGATCTTTCACGCGTTGGGCAGGCACCCCATGGCCGGCCTTGCAGCGGCCTTTGTAGGTGTAAGTGGCGGTTTTGGAGCCAACTTTTTTATTGGGTCGATTGATCCGATCCTGGCAGGGATATCAGAGTCTGCTGCTCAGATGATTATTCCTGATATTGTTGTGAACCCGGCCGTAAACTACTACTTTATGATTGTTTCCAGTTTTGTGGTGCTTGGTGTAGGTACATGGGTGACTGAAAAGATTGTTGAACCACGCCTGGGTCCATATCAGGGCACCACTGAACGGATGCCAATTGATCAGTTGACTCAACTCGAAAAAAGAGGACTCCGTTATGCCGGATGGGCACTGCTGTTCACACTGATATTACTGGCAGCAACAGTAGTACCTGAAAATGGGTTGTTTCGCGATCCGGAATCTGGTTCAGTGCTGCATTCACCTTTTTTCAGGGGCATCATCATAGCTATATTGCTGATGTTTTTCATCCCGGGACTGGTCTATGGCATTACAGTTAAAACAATACGGAATGATAAGGATGTAGCGCGGCATCTTGGCAAGTCCATGAATACCATGGGAAGCTATATTGTGCTTGTGTTTTTTGCTGCTCAGTTTGTTTATTTCTTTAACTACAGCAATCTTGGGATCATCTTTGCCATTAAAGGTGCACAAACACTGCAAAGTATAGGGCTAACTGGTATACCGCTTATAGTAGGATTTGTTATACTTTCTGCCATTATCAATATGTTTATGGGCAGTGCTTCTGCCAAATGGGCCATCATGGCTCCTGTATTTATACCCATGCTGATGCTGATTGACCCACCGTATCATCCTGGACTGACACAGGCTGCCTTCCGTATTGGAGATTCACTAACCAACCTCATTACACCAATGATGAGCTATTTTGCACTCATTGTCACATTTGCAGAGAAGTATGACAGACGCTATGGGATTGGAACAATCATATCAACCATGTTACCCTATACGGTAGTTCTGGGAATTGTTTGGATTGCACTCCTCGTGGTGTGGATGATGATCGGATTGCCTTTGGGTCCTGATGGACCACTCTATATACAGTGATAATTCACTAAAAAGCTGAATGCTATGCTTTAGCAGCCTGGTGTTGAGGCCGTAGCAAGTCATTCACCGTTTTCACAGGATTGAAAGTGATAATGGGTGTCTCAACAAAAATGGTAATCCAGTCGGCCATGGCACCGTTCCATAAACCCGGTAACTCGAGTGCTTTAAGCTCACGTCCATCTTTCGATTTAGTAGAGATGAAGCCTGTATCCGGATCAATATATTCAAGTATGTCGAATTTATTACCCTGAAAATCATACACACCGCAAACTAAATCAACAGGATTGAAATGTGTAGCCTTTGAAACAATGGCTTTTTGATCAGTATTGTTCATATCCATTTGTGAGGATTCAACAATTTGAAGAGAGACCTCACCATCGGCATTTTGAATCCAGAAGGGACCGCCTCCGGGCTCACCTTCATTTTTAACCATACCACATACTCGAATGGGCCTGTTTAGTTTGTTAAACAGGAAATCGATCTTTTCCATAGGGCTAAAGCCCTCAAATGCATCAGGAATATCAATCATTAGTTTGCGTTGAGCGAAGGTTTGAATTTCTTCCAGTTCGCCCGGCTCAAGGTTTGCCGAGTCGAGTAGGTCGAGATACTCGAAGATCTGGTTCTGAAGATACATGAGTAAACCTCCAAGTGCTTTCTTGTAGCGGTAAGTTTCTTCACGCAGATGATCGGGAACAATATTATCAATGTTCTTGATGAATATGATATCTTCGTTCAACTCGTTCAGATTTTGGATCAGTGCACCATGACCACCCGGCCTGAATACAAGATTGCCGTCATCGTCACGAAATGGATTGTTTTGGAGGTCTACTGCTATGGTGTCAGTTTCGGGTTTCTGCTCGGAATAGTTTATCTGGTACTTCACATTAAAACGTTTTTCATATTCAGGAATACGTCTGTTCACTGCTTCTACAAAACTGTCCCGATGCTCAGGTGAGATCGTAAAATGAACTTTTGCAATTTGCTTTTCATCGGTGCTGTAATGAACGGCCTCTATCAGGTGTTCCTCAACAGCAAGGCGGCTTCCATCCCGATAGCGATGAAACAGGATCAGAGCCTTTGGCAGATTTGCATAACCTAAATGATCATCTGATAAAAGCAATTGAAGGACTTCAATATATTCGCCTTTGTTCAGCATTATATCCAGGTCTGATCCCTGTTTTTTTGCTTCCTGCTGTAAGAAATCGTAAAACGCAAAATTTCGAATATTCTTAAAAAAGTAGCCCACAGAGTTAAAGTCGGTTTCATTTTGCATTTTGCTAATTGCTGAGTCACTGCCATCAAAACTTTCCATAAATGCATATAAATGCTTGAACATACGGCTGGCAGCACCTGATGCAGGAACAAACTTCAGCAATTCAAAATTATTTTTATGTTCGTCAAAATAGGATGCCCAGTGATTCACTTGTTCGTTGGCTAATTCCACTATACCATTTTCAGGGGTGGCAGGGGCAATCAAATTAATATAAGGAAAGCCCTTTTTGAATTGCTCAATCTGATGATCAATTTGTTCCTGACTGATGCCTTTTGATTTAATCTGTTTAAGATCGTTTGCGTTCATAGTAATATCTTTGGAAATTTTATCGGCTTAAAGTCCAAAGTTACTAAATGAATCTTAGCGTTTGTGATTGGGAGTAAAAAAATGTAGATAGCCAGCGGATTTTTTGGTAATGATTTAAAATATATATTACTTTTGCAGTCCTTTAGCCCAGGTGGCGGAATTGGTAGACGCGCATGGTTGAGGGCCATGTTCCTGCTAGGGAGTGCAAGTTCGATTCTTGTCCTGGGCACAGTTTTATTGAAGTAGGTGTTTTTTAGCCCAAGTGGCGGAATTGGTAGACGCGCTACATTCAGGGTGTAGTGAGCGAACGCTCGTGAAGGTTCGAGTCCTTTCTTGGGCACACAAAAGCTGTGAAGTCATGTTCACGGCTTTTTAATTAATCACCTCCGGAATCTTATTCGACAAGGACAATTTTTGAAACACTTTCATGATACTTTCCCGGAAACTCGTGGGACTGGCTCTTCATTTTTATGAGATATAATCCCGGTGGTATTTTACTGTAAATTTGCAATGACAGGCGATGACTTCCTTGCTCGAGACTTAAATTTTGACCGATGGTTTCAATATTTTGCCCCTTAAGGTTCATGAGTGTGAAGTCGACTATTGCAGCGGTTTCAAGTTGAAATGCTAAATTGAATTTATCCTGTGCCGGGTTAGGATAAATACTGAATTTTTCAGTTGCATTTTTTACCGTCGTCACCTCCACTGCACCAGCCTCGGGGTCCGCTGCCTTAGCTGAAATCCAATCCAGTTGATTGCCTCCTTCAATTTCTAGCAGCTTTACTGTGCCATGGGATAGTGGTGTGTTATTCAGGCTTATAAGTATTCCTTTAAGTGTTTGGTCAGTTTGGCTATAAAATAGTTGGAATTCGCTTATATCATGGTGAACACTAATTTTATCCAAGCTGTTGAATCGTATTTCAAACTCGAGTACTGTAATGTTACCCACGCTCTCCAAAATAACGGATTCATGATTCAAGACCAGCTTTGCCGATGCTGAACTCTGAGGATGTCCTGTTTTGCCACCGATTATTATATTAATGGCAGCCGAAACATCCAGAATATCGATGATGCCATCTTGATTTAAGTCTGCATTTTCAGGGCAAAATGTTTCGGGAGGAATTCCCAAAATATAGTTAGTCATCAAAATAACATCCAGGATATCAACAATACCATTACAATTTGCATCTCCGGGTAATACCGTAGCCGAAGTTTGAAACATTAGTGGTTCTGACCATACACTATATGTAAATTCCGAACATGATGCCCTAACGTAAACATGATAATTATGATTGGGTTCAAGGTCATGTATTGTAAATTCATTATTTTCTAATCCCTGAGAATGGTAGCCTCCATGATCAGGATCAAACCCTCCGATACCCCAGGCGATGTCCCATATTGTTTCGGAATTTCCGGCTAGCCAGGTTATGGTTGCTGCGCTTTCGTCAATACCCATCACTGAAAGGCTGTCTGGAGAGGAACAGATTTCACCTTCAATCGATATATCGTCTACTGACCAGCTAAAGCCAGAGCCTCCTTCATAGGTCCATTTGAATCGGACATGTTCGGTATTATCTAAATCAGAAATGGTAACACCAAATGTGCTGGGGTTGGCTGTGCTTGAGTTCCAGTCCTGAATGAGTACCCAGTTTTCACCCTCATCAGCAGTATACCAAACTGATGCTGAGTTGCCTTGCCTATGCCTGTAATAATGACTAAAACCAAGTGTGATGTTCGAAACACCGGTAAAATCGAATTCGGGTGATATCAGATCAGTATGTTGATTTTGACCATAGCCACATTCACTACTATTCATAAAAGCGTAATTACCTATGGTTCCATTCAAGCCACCCATCATGGTTCCGAACTGCCAGGCTTGGCGTCCATTATGAAAATGATCAACTACCTCCCAACACAATAGGCTTTCCTCATCACCATTAAAATCCTCATAAAATGGTACTGACTTGATTTCGCAATTTGTTGTACCAATGGTGTATCTCCCCAGGGAGTATTTAAATTGATCGGTTACAGAGAAAATTTTGTAGTGGTATCTGCTTCCGGCTTCCAAACCAGTGTGAAAACAGGCATTTGCCTGCCCTATATAAAGCACAGTTCCTCCGTTGGGTAAAGCCTGATTAATTTCGTATTGTATTTGATCAATAGGTTGACCGATTTCATTGTTACTGGAATACACCACCATAACGTCATCCGCATCATCATTTTTCTGCCATTCCAGATGGATCTGATCTGTTCCAAATGTAGTAGCAGTGAATTCAGCTGGGTTCTTCACCTCACCAATAAATGATTGTGCAGAAAGCAGAGCATTGTAAGCATTTAGCCTTCCTGTACCAAGTTTGTTAAGGTAGGTTGGGTTCAAGCCATAATGATTATCGGTGCTGCTTAGAAGTATCTCGATCAAATCTGAATTATGCAGAATAGCGTTGTTGCGCAATGCGTAAGAAACAATAAGTGCTGCAACGCCTGATACCTGGGGTGCTGCGGTTGAAGTGCCCTGCGAAAACTGGTATGAATTATTAATAAATGTACTCCTGATTCCCTGTGACACATCCACATTGGTTTCGCCTCCGGGCGCAGTGATGCTTACCCAATCACCATAATTGGAATAATATGCTTTGATATCAGCATGATTTGATGCTGCAACAGCAATTGTACCCTCATAGCAGGACGGAAAATATTGATCTTCGCAATTGAAATTGCCGGCAGAGAATATTGTGATGCCTCCATCCATCACATTGCCTCCACCATTATTGTTAAAATAGTCAATCGCGTCAAGGGTGAGGTTTTCATACACGCCTGGTGTGTTATATGACCAGCTATTATTTGCGATGGCCGCTCCATGATCAGCAGCCCATAAAAAGGCTGTGTGAAATCC
This sequence comes from uncultured Bacteroidales bacterium, assembly GCA_937926515.1. Lineage (GTDB taxonomy): Bacteria > Bacteroidota > Bacteroidia > Bacteroidales > F082 > CALAZZ01. The sequence continues at coordinate 32,667 of CALAZZ010000092.1, forward strand.
GCCGGCATCTGTCTGTGTAAAAACCTGACACGACATCAATCGGACTCCATCATTAAGTCCGGACCCACCTGCAATGCCTGCAATGCCATTAGCATTATTAGTGGCCGCCGCAATTATACCGGCTATTTGAGTCCCATGTTGATGCGGAATGATATCAGTTGTATTGTTCACAAAGTTAAACCCAAGCTGATCCCAGCTGCTTCCTGAAAGGTCGCTGTGGCTGAACTCAATGCCGCCATCAATCACGGCAACAATAAGCTGTTCATTTCCTTTCTCAATCTCCCAGGCATCGGTCATTTGGATGTCAGCTCCTGCTGTGCCACCACTTTGACCTGTATTGTTACAATACCATTGTGTAGGAAATAGTGGATCATCAGGCAACCATTCCAAGCCTGATCTTTCAGAATAGGAATCAGTCTTATCCGAATGTCCCTGCGTATTGTTATTGTCTGAGTGATGTACTTTTTTATAAACCGGTTCTGCGATGATGACAGCATCAAGAGCCGCAAATTGCTTAACTGTTTGAATAATGTCGGCTTCAGTACCAAACTTTAGATCAAACCATTGATGAAAACCCCATTCGATATGCTTTTCTTCGTTCAATCTTGATTTTATATGAGTTTGGTAGTCAATATCTACTGAGCTTGAGTAGGATTCAATGTCGGTCTGAATGCAAAGCATATCAAACTGGGCGTCGCCGGATTGAATACCGCGATGGCCCTGGCCCCATTCCCTCAATTCATTCTTCAAATGTTCCGCAGTAGCTGGTTGGAGCTTGACTCGTATCATTCCTTTTTCAAAAGAATCTGGCTTAATATTCTCCAACTTGATGAGGGGTCTTGAATTGTTATGCTTTGAATGATCAGGGGATGCAAAAAGATGTGATGAAGTAAAGGCCATCAGTGCGAATAGAAAAATGAGCTTTTTGAAAATTTTACCCGAAAAGCATAAGCTGGATACTTTTAAGTCTGCATATTGAGATTGGGGAGGGCAATTCTTATTTTGACCGTTTGTTGAATGACGCAATTGACCGATAGGAGAACATATTGTGATATCCTGAGCACATTTTGAAACTTGATTTGCCATTTCAGTTATTGGGTTTGGGCAGTGGCTTTAATTTCGTCTTCTTATGTATTAATACCATAAGAGGTAGAAATCACACCACTTTTATAAAGATTTTTGTTATGAAGCACTATTTATTTTGGTTTTCAAAGAAATCCATTAGCTCCAAAAGTCTCTAATAATGTAGTAATTGGCTGTAAGGATAACCAGATAAATGGTGTCGGGAATATTTGACAAATCATATAAAAAAACCTGACCGTAAGAGCCAGGTTAAATCATTTCGCAACTATGAATAGGAATAGTATAAGCCGGTCAGGCTTTAGTATTGCCTATAAAAGGTACTGATATACGTATGATTCATTGTGTTTGTTTAACACTAGAGTAAGTGGTGTTGTTGATTAGTAACTGTCATATAATTAACACTATAACCGTAATCAGTATGCAGGGCTTATTGCACCCTTTTCAATCTTAACTGTAAAGGAATCAGGGTAACCTTGTGTGCGTAAGGTTCTACGAATTGTGTGTGCTGATGAAATATCTTTTTCACAACCTACTACATACCTGTACAAGCTGCCATCGTAAAAACGCTCAAGATGGCTGATATTTTTCCAGATAGGATCATTAAGATCAATGGCTCTGCTTGTGGCTAGAATCTGCACTCCAAAACATACTTCGTCTGAGGGTGGTTCCTTTGTGTTGACCTTTTGATCTCTAAGCAATGTTTCCTTTGTTTTGTCTTTTCCGTCCGATGAATGTTCCTGTATTATTCGTGGTTTAGAGGGTTCCTCGATAGGCTGAATTTCAAGGCACGAACTAAAAAATCCTACCGGTAAAAGAGCAAGAAATATTTCATCACCTTCATTAAAAGTTGAATAATCATATGTTTCTGCACGGATATTACGGTCAAAGCCAAGGACTTTGAACTCAGTTCGACGGTTTGCCTGGTGTTCTTCGGGTGAACAAGGAATACCATTGAAACAATGGTTAGTCAGCCTGGTTTCACCATAACCCCTTGGCATAATGCGTCCATGTGCGATTCCCTGGCTGATCAGATAAGTCATAGCTGATTCTGCCCTGCGTTGCGAAAGACGAAGATTGTAGGCATCGCTTCCACGACTGTCGGTATGTGAGCTTAATTCAATACTAATGGGATGCTCTTCCATGATCTTAACCAGCTTATTAAGTTCAACTGCTGCATCTGGCCTGATCTCCCATTTATCAAAATCATAATAAATATTATCGATCCTGAAAACCTTGTCAACTTCCAGCTTATCAAGTAAGAGGTCGCGGGGTGTATCAAATTCGGTTCTGGTTTCTTCGCTAGCTATTTTAAAACTAAGGCAGTCCTGAATATAATCTTGCTTAACCGCCTTGACCAGGTATTCAATGCCTTTTTCAATTTCAGATTCAAAATATCCATCCGAATTTGACTTAAGAATAATAGCCTTGCTTTGATCTGTGTTAAGTAAAAATACTGTGCTATTTTCTATAGGAATTAATGTTTGCTTGTCTTTAACATAACCACTGATCATAGGTGTTTCTATCTCAATTGGCTCATGCATTTTGAAAGCGAAAATATCATCCACACCTTTGGCTCCGGGACGGGATGAACTGAAAAATCCACCAGATTTATCTTCATTAAATACGATACCAAAATCATCATATGAGGAGTTAAATGGCTTATACATGTTTTCAGGTGCAGACCAGCTGCCATCATCTGATTGTGAAGAAACAAACAGGTCAAGTCCGCCATATCCAGGTAAACCGTCAGAGGCAAAGTAAAGTTGGCCATCATCATGAAGGTATGGAAATAATTCATTTCCGATGGTGTTTATTTCAGGCCCGAGGTTTACCGGGTCGCTCCATTTGTTGTCTTCCCTGAAACAATAATAAAGATCCATGCCGCCATATCCTCCGGGCATATCTGAAGCAAAGACAATCAACGTGCCATCTTCCGATAGGGTGGGATGAGCAACAGAATACGCATCACTATTGAGGAAAAATGGCTCAAAAGCATTTTTATCAGTTGAACCCACCCGGGTTGAATAAATTTTAAGATTATGTGTCCTGTATTTGTTCTTTTTTCGTTTCACCCGTTCGGTAGTCGTACGTGTAACAAATATTTCCTTTTGATCATTTGTAAAAAAGGCTGGTCCATCATGGTATTCCATATCCTTGTAACCAGGAACAGCAGTAGGTTCACGAAATTCATTCCAAAAGTCATTATAGTATCTTGGTTCGGCGTACATCAGCGTGGTATAACTGCGCTCAGTCCATTCAAATCGGTTACTTTTCTTTTCATCCTGAATACGATCGGTGGTAAAAACGATACCATTCCTATAATATACGGGGCTGAAATCTGAGTATTCTGAATTAATAGCTGTAACATTTTTAATTTCTGCAAGCTGCGTTTTATTATCCCATTCAGGCAGTAGCAGACAGTGATCAGCGAACGTTGTTCCCCTGGGATCATCAGGCTTAAGTTCAGCATATTGTAAAAAAGCATCCCTTGCTTCAACATATTGCCCTGCACTCATTAGTGCCTGCCCCAAATAAAAATAGTTGGCCGGTTCATTTTGGCTATATTTCACTGCTTCCCTATACCAGATCACTGATTGCATCACATCTCCTGTAAGCCTGTAGGAGTCAGCTAATCTAGCACTAGCCTCAGCCCGGACTTGTTCTCTTGGATGGTCGGCTGCTTTTTGGTATAATGGAATTGCCTTTGAAAAACGATACAACTCAAACTGCTTATTCGCCTTACGAAGCTGGGCGTGCAAAGGCATAGTTAAGATTAGTGTAACGATGAGAATTAATATGCTTTTCATTTTCATTTTGCTATTTCTTTATGTCGTAAATGATATTCATTATGATACAAACCTTTCTGAGGCTATAAGTTAAAAGAAATATCTTGGTGTAAGCATTCTGCTTTGGAAAAGCTCAATGTCAAGACCAAGCCGTATTTCGTGCGAACCTTTGTTATGTGGTTGCAGCTCATTTAGATACATATCAAACGAATATCCCACTCTTAATCTTGGTGTAATCCTAATTTCGGTTAGCAGCACAATAGCTTTTTCAGTTCTGTAAGAGGCACCAATCCAAAATACATCATTAAAGATCAAGCTTGCGTTGACATCAAGCTGGGGTGGGGCATGTTTCACAAACTTACCTAACAATGATGGCCTGAAGGTGATGTTATCGGCAACAGGAATTGCAACACCAGCCATACCGTAAAAGTGCATTAACAACCGGGTATAGGTATTCTCACCATTCACAGTTGTCCATCCATATTCATTTTGAAAAAGCTGTTTGGATGAAATTCCAAGATAGTATGTGTTGGTGAAGTAGTAAATACCAAAATTCGCATCGGGGATTAATCGGTTGTTATCTTGCTGGTTGAAAACGTAATCGGGATCTTGCACCCTGATCTTATCCCATTCGAAGTTCATATGCTTAAACCCTGCCTGGATGCCAAATGCAAGCCTGGAGTTTGGAAATAGCAGACGATAGGAATAAGTACCCATAAAGCCACTATTGACAATTGGACCTAGTTCATCACGATAAGCATACAGACCAATCCCAACACGATTGTTTGGTAAGGCAGTATGTGCACCAAAAGTGATGGTTCGTGGCGCACCTTCAATACCTACCCATTGGTATCGGTCCAGAATGTCAATGCTTAACACTTCCTTGCTTCCGGCAAAAGCTGGATTAAGAAGCAATTGGTTGAACATATATTGGCTGAATAATGGATCCTGCTGTGCATACGAAGATGCTCCAGTAATAAGGAAGAAGAATATTATTAGCTTTTTCATTTTATCAATATTTCCCTTGTTATTGTCCACTTCTGACATATATCCATCCTGTGAACGTTTCTAAGTTTTTAATTTTCAGTACATAGTAGTATGTACCATCAGGTACTAACTCACCATTATTATTTGTAGCATCCCAGTATACATCAACATTGTCGTAGCGTAGAAAATCCCTGATCTTATCACCCCAACGGTTGAAGATCATGACTTCATTATCAGGATAATTTTCAATACCCTCAATAATCCAGGTGTCATTGATACCATCTCCATTAGGTGAAACTCCATTATAGATTATCAGGTCATCGAGTGTAAATTCAGGTAACACATGTAGATATACCATTGCCTGGTCGCAAAGTATTGGCATACCCTCATCGCAAATTTGATAACAAAGGCTGTCATTACCTTCATAACCAGCATAAGGTGTATAGGTAATTGTATTATCACTATTGATCACCACCAGGCCATGTTGTGGGAAATCACAGATCGAAACACGCAATTTGCTGTTTTCCGGATCATGATCGTTGTCAAGGATATTGATGACCACCGGAGTTTGGAAGGCAGTAGTGTCCCAATCAGGCTGAGCTACTGGTGGCATATTCATCCCTTCGATATGCACCCACACACTGTCAGTAGCTGTACAGCTTGTCATAAGGTCGATAACCGTTAACCTGAATAAGGTAGACTCAGCAAGCGCAACTGTGGTTGGCCGCTGATCATTTTGTTGAATAAGCAGTGAAGCCGGCTCCCAGCTATAAGCATAGATACCTGACCCTCCACTTGCTGACCCATCAAGCTGAACAGAAGTGTTTGCGGCCGTCACCACATCCATGCCTGCACTGGCATCAATACCAGGATTGATGATCAATTCCATCTCATCAGTGATTATTTCTGAGTTACAGGCGAAATAACCTCTTACCCTGATCGTAAGCCTTATTGAACCTGTTTCACCAGCAGCAGGATGATAAATCGGGTTGATGCTGTTTGCGTTCTCAAGGTTACCCAATCCATTGTGCGTCCACATGATCTCTGAATAACTGCTTGCACTAGCCATTGTGACCTGGTAACTGTCACCGGCACATATATGCACATCCGGTCCGGCATTGGCCGTTGCCATCGGATATATGGTCACCACGACATGATCAGTGACTTCACCGCATTCACCACTTGCTGTGAGCGACAATACCACCTGTGTGGCCAACTCATCACCAAAACTTGGTATATAATTGGTATTCAATCCATTTGGATTGTTGAAAGTGCCCGTACCACTAGTAGTCCATTGCAGATTTGTATAATTTGATGCTGATGCGCTAAGTTCCATGTTGCTCCCAACACATATCTCTATATTCTGACCTGCATCAACCAGTGTTTCATCTACTACAGTTATGGAAAATTCAATTAGATCAACGCAATCATTTAGAGTAGCCTTTATTGATACCACAGCAGTGCCTGCTGTAGATGCAATAAATGCTGGAATATGAGGGTTCAAACCAGTAGCTGAACCATCAGATAGTCCAATATTATCACCTACAACTGTCCAGGTATAAACGATTTCCGGATTTATCGGAGAAGCTGAAAGGAAAATTGATTGAACCATGTTGTTGGCACATACGGATGTAATATCAGCTACGGGCTCCATCATGAGCGGCAATCCATCCTCAATCTCAACTGAAACAACTGTTTGGCAGCCATTGCTGTCAGTCACAGTAACTTCATAATTTCCTGCACCAAGTCCACTAGCTGTGGCTGTATTTTGTTCGGGCGATGTATTCCAGCTATATGTATATGGTGGAACCCCGCCTGTGGCATTAACTGTTGCAAAGCCATCTACTCCTCCGGCACAGCCCGCATTACCTGAAGCAATGATTTCTGCAAAGAGCATGGTAGGCTGATCGATATCGAAACTCACAACATAGGTACATCCATCGGCATCTGTGACCAACACACCGTATTCTCCAGCTTCAAGATTTGTAAACACGCCGTCCGACTGTGGGGTGCCTCCATTCAGGCTGAATGAATAAGGTGCGGTACCACCGCTTGCAGTGATCGTAGTATGGCCATCATTACCACCATAGCAACTAACATCGTTTTGGTCTGTGACCATCGCGAACAGATCACTGTTTTCATTGAGAATATTAAATCCAACTGTTGCCTGACAGCTGCCATTGCTGTAAGCGATATAGTATCCTGCAGCTAAGCCGGTGAAGGTTGATCCAGAAGGTAATGTTTCGCCATTAAGTGTGACAGAACTGCCGTCACTTGAGGTAAGCACCACCGAACCGGTTGTACCATTGCAAACTGTATTCTCAATATCGCTTGCAGTTATAGTTACAACTGCAGGATCAAAGAGGGTATAGGGCCCACCCAAAACTTCACATCCGTTGGCATCGGTGATTGTAACCTGATATGAACCGGATGAAAGGTTCGATGGGTTTTGAACTGAAGCGCCATTACTCCACACAAAAGTATATGGCAAAATGCCACCTGCAACTTCTATGTTAATGCTGCCGGTAGCTGTACCATGGCATATTGGATGGGTAATGTTGGCTGATAAAATTTCCAGCATTTCCGGTTCAGTGATTTCAACATCCAATGTAGCGCTACACTCGTTCGCATCAGTAGCCTGAATGGTGTAAAACCCTGCGATCATGCCTGTGATAATATTTCCATTAACGTCTGGATTATTCGGCCCATCAATAACTTCATAAGAATAAGGTGTGGTTCCACCTGAGGCCAGGACAATAATTTCAGCATCATTCGAACCATTGCAGGATGCATGTGAGATGCTTGTCAATGAGAGTATTAATAACTGAGGTTCATCAACATCGAAGCTTACATTGAATGTACAACCATTTGCATCAGTAACAAGGATACCATACTCACCAGCGGCAAGCCCTGAAAATGTTGGGGAAGCCTGCGGTGTTCCTCCACTTAGACTATAGCTATATGGTGCTGTGCCACCTGAAACAGAAACAGTAACAGAGCCATCTGAGCCTCCATAACAGCTTACATCTATTTGTTCTGATATCATTGCAAAGAGATCGCTATTGGTGTTCAAAATATTGAATCCTACTGTTGCAGGGCAAATACCGTTACTTGTAGCAATATGGTATCCTGCCGGCAGGTCGGTGAATATCGAGCCTGATGGTTGGGTGATTCCATTGAGCGTTATACTGCTGCCGTCACTTGAAGTAAGCCTTGCTGACCCAATAGCTGAATTGCATTCAGTATGAACAATATCTGTTACGATAATTGTTTCGGGCTCCGGATCTGTAAGTTCATACGGGCCTCCTGCAACCTGGCACCCGTTGGCATCTGTTATCAACACATCGTAAGTGCCGGAAATCAAATTTGATGCATCTTCGCCAACTGTACCATTGCTCCACAAATAAGTATAAGGAGGGGTCCCGCCATTCACTGTGATGTTTATGCTACCACTGGCTTCTCCAAAACAAATCGGGTCATTTATTATTACATTAGAAATTACAGGTGAAGGATGTACGGTAATGAATAGGGTATCATTTGTGCAGCCTATTTCATTACACACACTTACAACGCTCAAATCATAACCTGAATAACCGGTATTTGGAGTGTAAGTAAAGTCACCGTTGGCTGTAAGACTGATGGTTCCAAAAGATGGATCAAGTACCGGGACAGTTTCAATATACAGTTCGCCGCCAAGAGGATCGAAATCTCCATTATCAAGTACATTGCCAGAATATGGTGTATTTTGACATGTTTCAATAAATTCATTGAAGGTGATCGGGCCAATTAGGTCAGGATAAGTTTCCGCCGAATCTGTATTGTTTGAGATGTCCGGATCGTCCTGATCACCATCAACTACGGCTATATTCATGTAATTACCTGAAGCATTCACCGTGGCAGTGATTTGTAGTTCCACACTGGCACCATTCGCCATGTTACCGATTGTCCATAGTCCGCTTGCCGGATTGTAGTCGCCACCACTGTTGTCGCTCACATAGGTATAACCTGTAGGCAGTTGGTCAACCACTTCTACGCCTGTAGCACTAGAGGGGCCATTGTTTACAACAGTCAGCGTAAATACAATTTCATCTCCGATCAAAGGGGTGGCATCACTTACTGACTTAATGATTTCGAGATCAGCGATCAACACGGGAGCAGGTTGAATTACAAGGTAAACGGTTGCCTGGTCACAAGCTTGTGGTTGACCATCATCGCAAACCTCATATACAAACTGATCCGGACCGTAGTATCCTGGGTTGGGAGTATAAACTATTGTTCCATCAGGGTTTATAACTACACTTCCATTCACAGGGTATACAACCGGCATAGTATTGATAAATTGATTGTCTCCTTCAGGATCATAGTCATTTAATAACACATTGCCTTCTATTGGGTTGTCCTGCATGCCAAAGAATGAATCGTCTACTGCCACAGTAGTATTGGTTTCCGGGTCTGGTAAAATGGTTATTGTCACTATGGCAGTATCGCAATAAATCGGCATTCCCAGGTCACAAACTTGATATTCGAATGTGACCTGACCAATAAATCCTTCATCAGGAACAAAAATGAAAGTGCCATCAGGATTAATTGTAAGTATGCCATTGTCAGGTGGAGACCCAACAAGAGTAATGCTCTCAAAATCAAGATTACCATCAGGGTCATAATCATTTGTTATGACATTACCAACAACTGACATGTCAACATACCCAATATAGGCATCATTATTTGCAATTGGTGGATTATTGATATCAGGAGTTGGGTCAATGATACTAATCGTCACTACCGCTTGATCGCAAAGAGGAGGAGTGCCGTCATCACATATTTCATAAACAAATGAATCTGAACCAACAAAATCATTATCAGGCGTGTATAAATAAGTGCCATCCGGGAAAATGATAACTGTACCATTTGATGGTGGTACGATTGGTACCAAATTCAAAGTAAGTGGATCACCGTCAGGATCAAAGTCATTGATTAATAAATCACCAGCTACAGGTGTATTAATTAATGTGTTGTTAATGTCATCAATCGCAACCGGTGGGTGGTTAGGATCAACACTTGCACTATCGAGGTTATTGGTAAGATCAGGGTCGAACTGATCACCAGATACTGATGCAGTGTTGACATAATTGCCATTTCCATTTGAATTCACCAGCACAGTTAATTCAAGTGAAGCTATATCGTCTACTGCCAAAGCTCCAATATTCCACAAGCCTGAATCAGGATCGTAAGAACCACCTCCATTATCTGAAACATAAGTAAAACCTGACGGCAGCAAATCACTTACTTCAACGCCCGTAGCGTTAGATGGGCCATAATTAGTTACCATTAATGTAAATACAACTGTCGTACCTACATTTGGAGATTCGTTATCAACTTGTTTGAAGATTGCCAAGTCAGCAACAGGCACAGGTGATGTGGATGAAGAATCCTCATTGTTATCCTCATCGGGATCATCCTGGTCGCCGGATACGACGGCTGTGTTCACGTAATTACCTGAAGCATTGACCAAAGCAGTTATCTGCAATGAGGCCGAAGCTCCGTTTGCCAGACTACCGATCAACCAGAGGCCGGTTCCGGGGTTGTAGGCACCACCACTGTTATCGCTCACATAGGTATAACCTGAAGGCAGTTGATCAACCACCTCTACGCCAGTAGCATTGGACGGGCCGTTGTTCACCACGGTCAAGGTGAACACCACATTGCTTCCGACATCAGGCATCGGATTGTCCACAGTCTTGCTTATTTCAAGGTCAGCCAACGGATTTGGTGATGCTGTTTCACTGTCTTCATTGTTATCCTCATCGGGATCATCCTGGTCGCCGGATACGACGGCTGTGTTCACGTAATTACCTGAAGCATTGACCAAAGCAGTTATCTGCAATGAGGCCGAAGCTCCGTTTGCCAGACTACCGATCAACCAGAGGCCGGTTCCGGGGTTGTAGGCACCACCACTGTTATCGCTCACATAGGTATAACCTGAAGGCAGTTGATCAACCACCTCTACGCCAGTAGCATTGGACGGGCCGTTGTTCACCACGGTCAAGGTGAACACCACATTGCTTCCGACATCAGGCATCGGATTGTCCACAGTCTTGCTTATTTCAAGGTCAGCCAACGGATTTGGCGATGCTGTTTCACTGTCTT
>CALAZZ010000093.1 GCA_937926515.1 uncultured Bacteroidales bacterium
TGGAATGCTCATTTTCAAACACTTCTGCCGTTTCGAGCAGCCGTTTCCTGGACTCGCAAGACTTTTCCCAATCGCCACGCTCAAGATGGATATAGGTACAGAAAAAAAGGTAAGTTGTCGTTTCCCAAAAGGCACCGGACTTTAAACCGATACGGTAAACTTCGTCCTCATCAGCGTCCTGTGTAAAGTCTCCTGAAAACAACCGGTACAGGACCTGATCGTAACGGAGCTTTATCCAGGTTGCCTGCTTCTCCCTGTCAATGAATTTCTCTGTAACATGGATTATCTTCTTTCCGAAAGGAATAGAAATACCGGTCCAGATAAAAATCCCTGAATACTCCATGAGCGCCCCCAGACCATTATTTGTCCTGGCCAGGTCCAGACTGACCAGTCGGCTGGTGAAATAAATCAGGTCAAAAAAAACAAGTTTAGGGTTTACAGTCACAAGGGATTGTCCCTTGATGATGACCAGCTTGATCAGTATATCATCAAGTTCAGTGGGTTTCTTTTTGAAATAATATTTTGGAAAATGAATGGCAAGAAGAAAATTAACCAGCCTCCAAATCAGTCCAACGATGAGGCGTAGCTTGTTTGCAGGCATTCGCCTGAGATAGAGACGCTGGAACTGGTCAATATTTTCAATGGCTTCGATATTCAGTCCACCCCGGTGGCATGCCAGAGAAAGGTTATAATAATAATGGGCCAGCTTATTTTTCTCCGCATTTACAGGATGCAGTTTCTGATAGATCTCCAATCCTTTTTTTAAGTTGTTATATGCTTCATTTGTAGCTCCTGACCGCATGGCTTCTTCCCCTGCTTTGACCAGGTATTCTTCCGTTCTTTCAAGGTTTTCTGCCTTTTCGTAATGGTATGCAAGCGTGCCGTAAAACTCATGAATGTTATCGCCAAAGACCTTTTCAATTGATTTAGCGATCTTAAGGTGAAGACCCTTTTTGGAGCTAAGAAGTATGGATTCATAGGTAGCCTGTTGCGCCAAAGCGTGTTTGAACAGGAATTCAATCTCCTCTTTCTCCTTGCGCTCATTGATCAATTGCACGTCCTTGAGGTATTCCAGCTTGTCGTCCAGCTCGCTGATGGTGTCAGTGGCTTCCTGCAGCACCTTGTAGTAAAAATTCCTGCCAATGGCCGAAGCCGTTTTCAGCAGGCTTTTGGTCTTTTCGTCCAGCTTTTCGATGCGCGAAACGATTACCTCATTGATGGTTGCCGGCACATCGGCGGTTTGTATTTTATCGGTGACCACAAAGAGGTTGTCTTTCACCTCGATGATGCCTTCGTCAATGAAATTGCGGATCACTTCTTCGATAAAGAACGGGTTGCCTTCGGCTTTGTCAATGATCAATTGCCTGATGTTTTCGGGCAGCCCGGTTTTATTCAGCAGGTTCACAATCAAGTCAGAAGACTCGCTTTCTGTTAGCGGTTCAATAAAAATATTCAAACTCAACTCACGCAGGTTTTCCTCCAGGAATTTCAGCATGTGTTCGCCGGTTTCCTTGTATCCGGGGCGCATCAGCACAATGAACATGATGTGGTGGTTACGGGCAAGCTTGAAGAGCGATTCCAGGTAAGCAATGCTGGAGCCGTCAATCCAGTGCATGTCTTCGATCACAATAATTATCGGCCTGATGGCAGATGCCAGGGCAAGCATATCGCGCAGGTTTTTCAGGATAAGTTTTTCCAGTGGCTCGCCTTCGATCCCTTCCACGCGCTGCTTTGCCTTGCCGCTCAGTTTATAACCCATCAGGGTGGCGATAAAGGGAAAGATCTCATCCGCCTGTTCCGTGAACATGCGCCTGATCTGGTGTTCGAGTTTCTGCACCGCTTCGGCGGCATGGTCCTCTTCGCGGATACCTGCCCACGATTTGAGTATCTGGATGAGCGGGTAATAACTCAGGTTCTGGCCGGCAGAAAAGGCCCGCCCTTCGTACAATGCGGCTTTTTGAACAAGTTCCGTGCTGCGCAATTCTGCCATCAGCCGGGATTTGCCGATTCCTGCTTTGCCCGATATGGTTACAATAGAGCCTTTGCCATCCATCAGGTTCCGGATGCGCTTCAGTAAAAGATCATATTCTGTATCCCTTCCCACCATAGCCGATACCACCTGCCGCGCCGATTCGGTATGCACGCTTGTTCGTTTGGCAGCAATCAGCTCGTAAAGGTGCAGCACTTCTTTTTTACCGGGTTGCGGGATGGGTTCCAGGACAACAAAACTGAATTTGTCTTTTCCGGCTTCAAAGCAACTGAGTCCGGCAAGGATTTTTCCTTCGGTTGCCAGGTCTTTGATACGGATGGCGTTATCCACCGTTTCGCCCAGCACCGTGAGGTTCTTTTTATCGCCCGCCCCGATAGTGGCCAGCACCACCGGGCCTGCGTTCACTCCTATTTTGATGCACGATAGCTGTTCAAGTTTGTTTTCTGACACAAACTCGTTGAAATGCTCGCGGATTTCGAGTGCCGTTTCCAGGGTTTTCAAAGCAGGTTTTTTCAATGCTTTCTCGATTTGAAAAGCAGCAATCTGGCAAAAGCCACTGTAACGGTTTACCTGACCACCAGCAAGGGCGATCGACTTTTCAGCTTTTTGAAAAAAACCGTTGTAAAGTTCACTGGCTCTTTCACTGCCAATTTTTTCAGCAAGTCTGTCGAACCCTGTTAGTTCGGTAATCAGGATGACGGTATTTCTTTGTTGGTCTGTTTGATTTTCCATATGGTTATGGTCTTAAGCTTCATTATGGTCTGGTGCAGATCAAAGTAAAAATCCCCGCAAAAAATTATTATCTTTCTTCAAACTTCTCTAACTCCACCAGATCCCACTGCAAATCCATTTCTTCAAACATGGTCCTGGCTTTTTCGAGGTAGTCTTTGCCGGTAAGCTTATTCAGTTGTGTGGGTTTAGTGTTAGGGTCGGAAAGGAACTTGCCGAGTTCGAAATAGGTACGGGAAAGTTCAAGCCTGTGGTTGAGTTGTTCTCCCGCCTCCGCGGATGCTGCAAGATACCTGAAGGCTTTGGTATGTTTGTCAAGCAGCCGGTATGCAATGGCTTTTAGCCTGTAAGCCTCCGTTGCAGCGCTAAGGAGCTTTCTCGACAACTTTATCAGTTTGTTAATCGTTTTCAGCAATTCGCCTGATTGCTTATCATGTGGTTGGTTATTATGAAGGCAGTCTTTAAGATCAGACATTTCAACCTGGGCTTTGGCGAGTAGATAGGCACAATGATAAATGCTGACTACTTTGCGGTCGCCTATGTATTTCTCAGCTTCATCCAATGCCTCGCGTGCCTCTTTATTTTGACTGTTCGCGGAATGCGCCAGTGACTTTGCACACCAGATTACCAGTAACATGGCATAGTGGCCGGTTTTGTTGGTATATAAAACACCTTCATTGGCAATCTGCAAAGTTTCCTGTATTCTCCCAAACCGGTAATGCCCCATGGATGACAGGCGATACATCTGTGCTTTCGCATGGCTGTTGTCAAAAGACTCGGAAATTTCGTTGAGCTTATCCACCGCTTCCATGAATTTGTCGTACTGACCCAATTCGGTGTAAATAAAGCCGCTAAAAAGCGTATATACGGTTATTGGCCAGTATCTACCCGCCCGCATTGCGCTTTGGAATATCTGTTCAAAGTCAGCGTCCTCTTCCCACTGCCCGGCATGAAAGATATGCATTTTTCGGGTGAACCGGTATTCAGTCCTTGTTTCAGGGTGATTATCAATACCCGCCATTTTGGCAGTATTAAGAAGTTTCTCACTTATTCTAAGTGAAATCCCAGACCACATAAAAAATACTGAACAATGAGCTGTCAGAGAAAGTGCAGGCGGAGATTCTGATATTTCATAGTTGAAAATATCCTTGACAAAAATAAAGGATAAAAGAAGGAACCGCTTTGGGTTTAAGGTAGATATGGCTTGTCCCCAGTTGGTAATTATTTTTAAATACAGATTGTAGTCAGGTGATGGAATTTTATGTTTTGTGTATGGATACAGGTAAACTTTCAAAATCAACCTGATCATACCAAATAATCCGTTGATCCTTTCCGATTTTTCGTTCTTCGGAAATTTGCGGCCAAAGTACCGCTGCATGATCATTTCAAATGTCTCGATGGCTTCAATATTATGGCCGGCAGCCTGCTGGGCAAATCCAATTTTAATCTGAAGCTCCTTTATTTTATCTTCCCCTGATTTGTCAACAGGTTTTGGATGCCTCATTTTCAATGCTTCCTGATAGAAATTAACCGCCTCGTTTGAAGCGCCCGATTTAAAAGCTTCGTCGCCGGCTTTCAGCAGGTATTCTTCGGTTTTTTCCTTATTCCCTGCTTTTTCATAGTGATAAACCAGCGTGCCATAAAACTCATTGATTTTTTCAGCAAACACTTTTTCAATGGAGCGGGCAATTTTCAGGTGCAGCTCTTTGCGTGATTGCAGTAAAATGGATTCGTAGGTAGCCTGTTGCGCCAAAGCGTGTTTGAACAGGAATTCAATCTCCTCTTTCTCCTTGCGCTCATTGATCAATTGCACGTCCTTGAGGTATTCCAGCTTGTCGTCCAGCTCGCTGATGGTGTCAGTGGCTTCCTGCAGCACCTTGTAGTAAAAATTCCTGCCAATGGCCGAAGCCGTTTTCAGCAGGCTTTTGGTCTTTTCGTCCAGCTTTTCGATGCGCGAAACAATTACTTCGTTGATGGTTGCCGGCACATCGGCGGTTTGTATTTTATCGGTGACCACAAAATGATTGTCTTTCACCTCGATGATGCCTTCATCAATAAAATTACGGATCACTTCCTCGATAAAAAACGGGTTGCCTTCGGCTTTGTCAATGATCAGTTGCCTGGTGTTTTCTGGCAGTCCTGTTTTGTTCAGCAGGTTCTCTATCAACTCGGTGGACTCGCTTTCTGTAAGGGGTTCAATAAAAATATTCAAACTCAACTCACGCAGGTTTTCCTCCAGGAATTTCAGTATGTTTTCGCCTGTTTCCTTGTATCCGGGGCGCATCAGCACGATGAACATGATGCGGTGGCTGCGGGCCAGTTTGAAGAGCGATTCCAGGTAGGCAATGCTGGAGCCGTCAATCCAGTGCATGTCTTCGATCACGATGATCACCGGCCTGAGTGCAGATGCCAGGGCAAGCATATCGCGCAGGTTTTTCAGGATCAGTTTTTCCAGTG
>CALAZZ010000094.1 GCA_937926515.1 uncultured Bacteroidales bacterium
ATTCAGGTTCAAGCACTTTTGGGCTTCACAGGCCTTCAGGCATTGCCTTTGCCATCATGATCGTGCCTTTATACGATACATTAAGAATTATTTTGGTACGCTTGTTAAAACGCAAATCTCCCTTTAAGCCCGACAACAACCACCTGCATCACCGCATGCTCGATATGGGATTCAGCCACCGGCAGATCGCGATCATTCTATCAGTAATGACACTCGTAGTGACGACAATAGCTTATTTCATCAACAGGTGGGAAATACATTATTTCCTGGCCACAGTACTGTTCCTTTCCACCCTTTTGTTACCACTACTACGCTTGTGGCGCATTCTTCGTCCCAGAGTAACTAAAGACTAAGCCAGGCTACCGGGTATTCTCACAAAAACGCTGGTAATTGGTCTTTGCGTTTTCAAGTCCCATATGCATGGCCTGTCGGAAATCTTTGCATGCACTTTCAAGCTCGCCTTTTGCCCTCAGGCAAACGCCTCGCAGATTCAATAGTGAACTATCAAGGCCCTGAAGGTCAAAATAAGAATTGATGTCGTTAATGCATTCATCATATGCATTCGTATGATAATAACTGAAGGCCCGTACCCTATAAGCATTCGCATCTTGTTTCACCATTCCAATATATTCATCCAGCAGTGGTATGGCTTCTGTGTATCTTTTTGCATTAAAATGGTTCATGATACGTGCAAATAGCTGCCTGTTGGGAACAATATACTTATGATGATAAAGGTAACGGCGTTGCTGGTTTATTAGGCTGTCATTCGGAAAATAGTACTCTGCTTCCAGAATTTGATCATACGCCTTATCCAGATCACCGATACGGCTATAAAAGCCAGTTGAAAATATCCATCCATTAAGTTCCCTTTTATTGGTTTCCAGGAATTTGTCAATGTATTCGCTTACCTCATCATAGTTTTTCTCTTCTTCTAATACTTTTAGCATTATATGTAAGTTCCTAAAATAATTAGGTTTTAATTGGTAGGCAAGATGCGCATAATGCAGTGCACTATCATTTTGTTTCAGGCTGCTGAATGCCGTTGCCATAAAAAACTCTCGTCGGGCATCCCATGGATTTTTATCATATGGCCTCAACTCCTCAATAGCCTCCTCATGTTTACCATCGTTGATGAGATACCTTGCAACTAAGGCCGGGATAGGTTCACCCCAGATACTTACATCCGGAATAAAAGGGAATTGACCAACAAACTTATCGGATTTACTACGCAAAGTACCTGATAGAATCTCTTGATAAATAACACGTTGTAGCTTAGAGGATTGGAAATTGATATAAAATATCCAGGCATAGAAGAACATGATCACGATGATAACAGGTGAAATTATATACATAAGCCACGGCTTCGACTTCAATCCTTCATGAGTGATGCTTTCACTAGATCCACCTGCAAGTATTGCTTCACTTTGTGATAAAGCTACATTGCCATCCTCCTCTTCTTTCCTCTCATTAATTTGCGATTCATTTCTAAATCTATTTAGATAATATGTTGCTGAAATACTGACGGATACATACAATGCAAACAAAATCATCATCTCCGGCCTGTCGTGCGGAAAATTAAACAAGGCATCGAAACTAAAGAACAATAATCCTGAAGCCGCAAGGAATAAATACTTATAAAGGGCCTCCAATTGCTTTCGGTTAAAATAGGCCATCAGAAATGCCCATGCCGTCATCAAAAATATCCCCAGATAGAACAACCCACCCAGAATACCCGTTTCAACTGTATTCTCAAGAAAATCGTTATGTGCTTTGTAAAGGTATATGAAACCTGGTTTTTCCTGGTTTTCGTACTTGAGTACATTGATCTTCCAATTTCCGGTTCCAACACCCAATACTGGATTCTCTTTAATCATTTCAAGTGAATATTTCCAGGCAGTCAGCCTGATTTTTGTTGAACCATCTTCGGCTTTGATAGAACCAATCTGTGCACCAATACCGGAGGTGTGTCTGCCCGATTTCTTCGGGTACATATTTTGCTGTACAAAGCTGAAAATAGCTAAAGCCAGCACAATAGCTGCCAGGTAACTGCCTAGTAAATAAAGATGCTCCCGGCCTTTGGAACGGAAATAGTTGACCACTGAATATCCGATAAAAATTGCGGTAACGATGATAAGCCCTACATAAAAGGCCCTGGCCACCATGAAGAAGGTGGCAAGTACGCCAAGGAACAAACCAAGCCACCCCATCCGTTTCAGCCATCCTTTTTCGTACACAAGTATCCACAAGGCAAATGGGATCTTGGCAAATAAGGCAGAAGCCAAGATATTTTTGTTGGAGTATACTGTTTTTATATCGGTGATGCGGTCTATGTTGCCATCGATAAACTCACCTATATAATAAAAAACTGACAAGGCATCGAATAGCAAAATACCTGTTACCACAAATGCTACCAGTCGGACAAGTCTCATATCCTGCATAAGGATGGCTGAGATGATATAAGTTGCAGAAAATACCGAGAATACCTTGCCGAAATTAAGAATAAACTCGTTGGTGTTGATAACCTGTGTAAACGATAACAACGACATGACAAGAAAACCTGTATACGCCAAACCGGAATAGGTGGTAAAAAACCGTAACATGGATCCGGTTCCCACTTTAAATTCTTTTGTGCTTATAAGGTAAATAAATGATACCAGGTTTAAAACAGCCAACGACATGAACTTGGGCGCATTGGTATCCAGGGCCATCCAATTGGGGGTGAAGGTGACAAAGAAAATATAAGCCAGCAGGATGAGGATGTGTGGGATCTTGGCCAGGCTTAATACCACGCTTTCTTGTTGAACTTTGTCGTTTTTCCTGGTGTGCTTGAGTTTCTTTTTGGCTTTATTACTCATTCGTAAAAAGTTTTGCATCACAGCTAATTATTGTAGAATCCTAAAATGTACTCAATAGCTGAAATTGTGATTGTTTTTCGCCGTAAAGTTAATGGTTTTGTGATGTTAACTGTAAAGTTCATTAAAGCATAGTTCGTATTCTTTAAAATTGTATTGGTAACAATTTAGAATTTGCAATACCAATGGAGGTAATAATGCAATAGTGACTACGGTTTTAAACAAATTAACCGGATTAATTTGCTTAATCAATGATGCTATTGGCCAACAGCATAAGGCATCAAGCACTGCTAATGCCTACTTTAAGATCACTAACTTCTCCTTGTAATTCACATCAGTACCTAACAGATGAAGACTATATACACCGGGCTGCAGATTGCTCAAATCTATATTTGTCAAGCTATTATCTTCGAGCTTAAGGATACTGCACAGAACTTGCTTGCCTGTGGCATCATGCAAAATTAACTGCAATGCTTGTTGAACAAGGCCGCTGTATTCAATGATAAGTTTTTTGTCTTTCACCGGATTAGGATACACCCTAATTTGATACGCAGCTTCTAGCTCATCAAGTGAGACAAGGCTCGTCTGGATCTGACCTGTGTGGTCTTTGCCCCAAACTGAAACGTAATACATGACATTATTCA
>CALAZZ010000095.1 GCA_937926515.1 uncultured Bacteroidales bacterium
AAGTGGGTGCCCAATCCGGAAAACAGCAAAAAGTTATTCCGCCACCAAAGCAATGGAAGCCATTAGTATTCTCCGAAAATATGACTTAAAGGGTAAGGGCGTGGAAAATCAGTCAGCAGATGATGCAGACTTGTATAAGGAGATGTTATACAAATTGATTCACCTATAGTGTGTTGCCTTCAAGACACTTCTTGTCTATTAGCTTCTATTTCTGATGATACATCTCCTCAATCAGAAGGGCATATTTTCTCATGAGAAATTTACGCTTTAGTTTCATGGTTGGAGAAAGTTCTCCTGTGTCCGGCGTCCAACTATCAGCTACCAACGCAAACTTCTTGATTTTTTCAACCTGGTCAAGGGATTCATTTTTTTCATTGATTTCGCGTTCAATACGCTTGATGATGACCTCATCCTTGATGGCCTCTTTGTTTCCGGGATATTTACGTTCTTTTACATGACACCATGATTCAAGGTGGGTAAAGGCCGGAACGATGATGGCTGCAGCAAAATTCTTATTTTCACCCACTACCAGTACATTTTCGATAAAACTTGATTCTTTAAGCTTGTTTTCAAGCGGTTGAGGCGCCACATATTTACCCCCTGAGGTTTTAAATATTTCTTTTTTTCTGTCTGTAATTTTAAGGAATTTGCCCTGCATCTCTCCAATATCGCCAGTATGTAACCAGCCCTCCTTATCGATGACCTCATCGGTTAGGTCAGGTCTTTTATAATAACCCATCATCAGATTTGGCCCACGGGTGAGGATTTCACCATCTTCTGCAATTTTGACTTCAACTCCAGGCAATATGGGACCTACAGTTCCCACTTTCAGATCTCCAGGGGTGAATCGTGAAACAGCAATCACCGGGGAAGTTTCCGTCAGGCCATATCCCTCAAGTACATAATATCCTGCCGCCATAAATACTCTGGCCAAACGCTCCTGTAAACTAGCGCCCCCACTCACAATGGTTTTGAGCTCTCCACCCAAAGCAGCTTGCCATTTGCTAAAAATCAGCTTGCGCGCCAATGCCAATTGTATTCTATACCATAAGCCCATCTTGCCTGATGGTTCATATCGTTCACCCAGGTTAACAGCCCAGAAAAACAACATCTTTTTCAAACCTTTCAAGTCTCGGCCTTTTGCGATAATTTTTTCGTATGTTTTCTCCAATACCCGTGGAACAGCTGCAAAAATTCCCGGTTTGGTTTCTCGGATCTGATCACCCAGCTTTTCCAGGTTATCGCAATAATAAATGGAGAGGCCCCCAATCTGGTAAACATAATTTACAATACGTTCAAGCACATGACAAAGCGGCAGGAAGCTCAAGGCACGTGGGACAGGGTTTTGCATCAGGATTTTATTGCATTCAATGGCATTTGATACAATATTTGAGTGTGATAGCATCACACCTTTAGGCATACCTGTAGTTCCGGAAGTATATATCAAAGTTGCCATATCGGCTGGCTCAATCCCTTGCTTGAGTTGATCCAGCATATGTCTTTTGCCTGATTGAGCACCCATCTTGATAATATCATCAAGTTGCCGGATGCCACCAACTGATTCCGTGCTAAACACTTCCAATACGCTTGGCGTCTCGGTTATCACATCTTTGATGCGATCATATAATTCAAGGTCCGACACGAATATCAGCTTGACCTCAGCATCATTAAAAATAAAACTGTAGTTGGAATCGCTAATAGTAGCATATATAGGAACCTGAACTGCACCAATTTGCAGAAGTGCCATATCAATAAAGTTCCATTCGGGTGAATTCTTCAGAATCGTTGCCACCTTGTCGCCTTTTTTGATCCCCAACTCGAGAAAACCAAGACTAATTTTATCAACAAGATCAAGGTATTGTTCGCCGGTAAATTCAACCCACTGCTCATTACGTTTAATGGCAAAAGCAGTTTTACTATTCCATTCAGAGCTACTATATGTGCCCAAAATGTCAAAAATGCGTGTAATTGTCATAGGTTTTAATTTAGTTTGATATGTATGGAGGATAATTTAGCAAATGTTTAATAAAACAATCCTGAAAGACCAGGTTTTGCGGACTATTTTACATGAGTGATTGCTTTTTACTCCTTAATTCCAACTACAATAATAATCAAATTGAATTAAATATCAACAAAAACTGAATACATGACTCATCTTCCAATTAACAATTAAAATTATCTTTTACGGTAAAGTAACTTGCCAAAATCTGAGAATCTGTCAATTTTTTAAATCATAATACCTAAGGAAAATGAAAAAATCAACAACTCGTTTAGAGGACTTAAAGCTTATTGACAGAACGATGAAAATGAACCGAACCTGCCTGGGCTGACGGCATAAGCAATAGGTCATTTACATTGACATGTGAAGGCAGATTGGCTGCAAACCAAACTGCTTCTGCCACATCTTTGCCTCTGAGGGGTTTATATCCTTGATATACATGTTTAGCCCTTTCTGAGTCTCCGTTGAAGCGTACCAGTGAGAACTCAGTTTCTGCGGCTCCTGGGGCTACCTGTGTGACTTTGATGCCATAAGGAAGCAAGTCAATTCGCATGCTTCTGGTTAGGCCTTCTACGGCAAACTTTGTTGCTGAATACACATTTCCACCGGGATAGACCTCTTTACCTGCTATGGAACCAATATTGATTATATGACCTTTGGCAGCTACGATCATCCCGGGCAAAACAGCTTTAGTTACATATAATAATCCTTTTATATTGGTATCAATCATCCTTTCCCAGTCGTCAACCAAGCCTTCGTGAATAGGATTGAGGCCTGCCGCAAGCCCGGCATTGTTGACCAAAACATCAATATTGCACTTCTGCTCATTAAGGAAGGCTTCCACCACCTTAATGGTCTCTTTGTCCCTAACATCAAGTTGGATCGTCATTATTTTCACTCCGTGATGATCTGCTATTTGCTTACTGATAGCTTCCAGTCTTTCAGCTCGACGTGCCACCAAAACAAGGTTCCATCCGCCGGCTGCAAATCGCCTGGCACAGGCCAGCCCGATACCGCTAGTGGCTCCGGTTATCAATGCCGTCAATTTTTTGTGCATGCTTATGAGTGGGTTAATTTATTTTTTGCCTATGCTATTACGCTTTATCCATTCACGGGCATTCACGAATGCTTCCATCCATGGAGAAACTTGGTCTGATTTGCGGCTTTCGGGATAATAAGCCCATTGCCAAGGCAAAAATGCACGTTCAATATGTGGCATCATAGCCAGATGACGGCCATCGTTTGAGCAGATGGCAGCGGTACTCCAATCACTTCCGTTTGGGTTGGCCGGGTAGGTGTCATGCCCATATGACATCACGATATTGTAGTTATCCTTAAAGCATGGAAAACTGAATTTGCCTTCGCCGTGTGCTACCCAAACGCCTAATCGCTTTCCTGACAAACTACTCAACATCACACTTTCATTGTCAGGAACATCCACAGTGAGGAATGCCGACTCGAACTTTCCTGAATCATTATGCAGCATTCGTGGTCTTTCTTCATGATCAGGATAGATCAGGTTCAATTCGAGCATCAGCTGGCATCCATTGCAAACCCCCAGGCTAAGTGTATCTTCCCTGGCATAAAAAGCATCCAGTGCTTTTTTTGCTTTTTCGTTGAATAGAAATGCCCCGGCCCAACCTTTGGCTGAACCAAGTACATCAGAGTTGGAGAATCCACCGACAAAAGCGATTAGATGTATATCAGACAAGTCTTCTTTGCCACTGATCAAGTCAGTCATGTGAACATCCTTCACATCAAACCCGGCCAGGTAGAATGCATAGGCCATTTCACGATCGCCATTTACACCTTTCTCTCGTATTATGGCTGCCTTTATGCCGGTAGGTGACCTTCTGTCGGGATTGATCGCATAGGATGCAAATTTTCCAATGAAACCCTTGCCAAAGCTAAATTCAAGGTCATGCTTTTTATAGTTGCGAAATCGTTCGAGCGCAAGTTTTTCGCCACTTTGCATTTTATCAAATAGATAAGATGAACGAAACCATACATCTCGCAACACATCAATCTCCAGAAGAAGACGCTCACCAGAATGATCTATGGATAAGTTACGATCAGTTGCAAGTCCACCCAGCACAGTATAATTAACTCCTTCATCATTTAGAATCTGTTGCACTTTCTGATGCTCTGCCACCTGTATGACTATGGCAGGTTTTTCACAGAATAACAGGCTAATCGTATCAGCATTTCCAAGCTCATCCAGTGAAACCCGGACTCCATTTTCACAGTTTGCAAAGTTCATCTCTAAAAGACAAGTCACAAGCCCCCCGGCAGATACATCATGGCCTGCCAATACAAGCTGATCATTGATAAGCTGCTGCACTGCATTAAAAGTTCGGGCAAAATTGCCTGCATCAACTACGTCCGGTGCATAATTGCCTATTGTATTTATGGATTGGGCAAAGGAGCTGCCTCCCAAATGAAATGCATCACCCGAAAAATCAATATAAATCAATCGGGAATCTTCAACTGGTTTAATCACAGGGGTTATCGCTTTGCGAACTTCTTTGACCTCAGCTGCTGCGGTTACAATTACTGTGCCTGGTGCAAGCACTTTTTTTCCATCAGGATATTTTTGTGTCATTGAGAGGGAGTCTTTACCTGTCGGCACATTGATTCCCAGTTCAATACAGAAGTCACTCAAAGCTTTAACTGCTTGGTATAAGCGGGCGTTTTCGCCTTCGTTTCTTGCAGGCCACATCCAGTTGGCGCTTAGTGAAATCCCAGCTAACCCTTCCTCAATGGGCGCCCAGATAATATTGGTTAAGGCCTCAGATACGGCCAATCGTGAAGCGATACGTGAGTCGATAAGCCCTGCTACAGGGGCATGTCCCAAAGCAGTAGCAATACCCTTAATTCCCTTATAATCAATTGCTGTAATGCCAAGGTTATTGAGGGGCAACTGTATTTCGCCAGTGCATTGTTGCATGGCAACACGTCCTGTTACTGAGCGGTCAACCTTGTTTGTAAGCCAATCCTTACATGCAACAGCCTCCAATTGTAAGACCTGATTGACATGAAAGTGAATATCTTGCTGGTTGTAAATGATCGCTTTAAAATGGTAGGGCTTGTATTCATCATAAAGCACTGTTTTGGGTGGTTTTCCAA
Organism: uncultured Bacteroidales bacterium; assembly: GCA_937926515.1. GTDB lineage: Bacteria > Bacteroidota > Bacteroidia > Bacteroidales > F082 > CALAZZ01. The sequence goes on from CALAZZ010000095.1 coordinate 5,126, forward strand.
ACAAATGCTCAAGCTTAAGATCGATCGGGCATTGTGTTTCGTTGCGTTTAAAAACCAACCGTTTATCAGCTGTTGTTGTACCGGCCTTGTACATGGGTGCTCGTTCCCTTGCAGCTGTTCTCTCCAATAAGGATAATTTTTCTTTGCCTATGATAAGACCCATCCGTTCTTGAGACTCATTGCCAATGATTTCCATATCAGATAAAGTAGGATCTCCAACAGGCAACTGGTTGATGTCGATTACACCACCTGATTCTTCAACGAGTTCTGAAAGGCTGTTGAGATGGCCTCCTGCCCCATGGTCATGGATAGACCGAATAGGATTACTATCATTCTCAGCCATAGCGCGTACCACATTGGCTACTCTTTTTTGCATTTCAGGATTTGCCCTTTGAACGGCATTTAGCTCTATGGCATTACTGAATTCGCCGGTATCGACACTTGACACTGCACCACCTCCCATGCCGATACGGTAGTTGTCGCCACCTAAGACCACAATTATATCTCCGGGCCTGGGTTTTTCTTTAAAACTGTCCAAATTCCTGGCAAAACCAACTCCCCCTGCCAACATGATTACCTTGTCATAACCGAAAGCTGTACCTTCATCATGTTCGAAGGTCAGTAAACTACCGTTGATCAACGGTTGGCCAAACTTATTGCCAAAATCAGATGCACCATTTGATGCTTTGATAAGGATCTCTGAAGGTTTATGGTAAAGCCATTCCCTTTCTGTTAGGTTATGTTCCCAGCTGCGGTGGCTTTCACAACGCGCATAGGAGGTCATGTAAACGGCGGTGCCGGCAAGTGGTATACTTCCTTTGCCGCCTGCCATTCGATCACGTATTTCACCCCCACTTCCTGTTGATGCCCCGTTGAAAGGTTCAACTGTAGTTGGGAAATTATGGGTCTCAGCCTTGATTGACAATACCGTATCAATATCTGTTATCCTGAAATGATCTGCCCGGTGTGCTGAAGCCGGTGCAAACTGTTCAGCCTTGGGCCCTCGGATAAAAGCCACATTATCCTTATAGGCAGATACCAGCCGGTTTGGATTCACGGCTGAAGTCTTTTTGATAAGCTCAAAAAGGGTTTCAGGCATGGTATTGCCGTTAATAATAAAAGTTCCGTTAAATATTTTATGCCGGCAATGTTCTGAGTTTACCTGAGCAAAACCATAAACCTCACTATCCGTTAATTTGCGATTTATCTTTTCGCTAATTCCTTCCAGATATTCAATTTCGTCATTGCTAAGTGCAAGGCCATGTTCTCGATTATATGATGAGATATCTTCCACGAAAATCATCTCCTCCGGCTGTCGATCCAGCCTGAACAAATTCTGATCCGGATTGTGGTATAGGGCCTGCAACATTGGATCATAAACGGCGTGCTGTTTATCGGCTTTAAAAAACTCTTCTATTCGAAGAATGCCACCTATCCCCATGTTAAGTGTAATTTCAACTGCATTGGTGCTCCAGGGGGTTACCATTTCGCGCCTGGGGCCAATAAAATAACCATGAATTGTTTTATTATTGATGACATCAGCCCCATTAAAGAGCCACCTCAATTTATGCAGGTCTGAGGATGTAAGTGAGGTTTTCGTTTCGAGGGCATAGAGTTTATTTGCAGTTGGCTGAAAAAAAACGATCATAATGCAGGCATTTTTTTTTCTTTTGTGTAAATAGGTTTGGATGAAACGCAAACAAATTGTAGAAATTTACAACTGATTAGTTCAATTGTACTTGCCAGCCAACTTTTGCAAGAAAAGCTTTTCAATATCAACACGATGGAGGCATCCACTAACATCCAACCACTCGTAGAAGCCACGGCAAAGATACAAATTGGAGCAATGTACGGCTGATAATTTTTTCAATAAACCTACTCAAAGGTCTCTGGCTGAGACGCCAAAAACTTCTTCTGTGTTGTCTACTCCAACAGGTTCAAGGTGAACAAGAATATCGTACACATTGTCAATACTTTCCTTGATCTGGTCTTCAACGCGATGGCCTATTATATGTGCATTGTCCAGGGAAACACTTCCATCAACTTCAATGTCAAGTGCTATCACATAATAATGGGCCATTTTCCGGACCCGAATCCTATGTGGATTACGTGCTTCCGGCACTTTTTCAACTGCCTCGGTGATAATCTTGTATATTCCCGGATCTTCTACACCGTCCATAAGTTCACGACTTGAACGGATGATAATTCTGATGGCAACATACATAATCCAGATGCTGACAGCAAGGGCTGTAATGGTATCCAGAATGGGTAAGTTAAAGATATGGGTGAAGATCAGGCCAATCAAAACTGAAATTGAAATAATGACATCATTTTGCATATTACGGCCATTTGCACGAAGCATGGCACTGTCAATCTTTTTGCCGAGCTTGTTTAAATACCTGGCCAGGACCTGTTTACCAATAATAGATAAGGATACGACTGCCATTGCTATTGCTGACGGAATGACATTGGTTTCTCCGCTGATCAGCCTGTTCGTAGTTGATATTGCCAGTTGGGCTCCGGCAAAGAAAATAATGAAAGCCAATAGTTTTGATGCTACAGTGTCGGCTTTGTCATACCCATAAGGGTGCCTCATATCAGGTGGACGTGATATGATGCGTGCAGTAAAAAGAGTAATGAGTGAGGTAATAATATCACTTGCCGAATCAATCCCATCGGCAATCACAGCCAGGCTGCCTGTGAGCAGACCTGCAATGATCTTAAGTACCGACAGCAATGCATTAACTACAATGCTAAGCCATGAGGCCCGAATGATCTTCTTTTCCCTGCTTTTAAACTGGTGCATATCCGATATTCAATTTGACAAAAATAAGCAGAATAGAAAAGGATATCAGTCATTTTCCATTATTATTAAGTTGAAGATTCGATTCCTGTGAACCAGTGCTTCAAAAATGAGTGTATTATTTTATGCGATGATTTGATCGCACCATAATTTGACAGCCAAGATCATAACCTTAAAATGGATGCTTTAGCTAATAGGTACTTATTTTGAATACTGGCCTGCAATCATCTTGATCTCTGATGGCAAGAGGATCAACCTTATTTAAGAAAAGGAGAAAAACCAGCAGCTTTCCTCCTTTTCACATAATTACTTAAAAATAAACATATTTTAAATCAAGCGTGAGGACAAACGGATGATTATAAATACCATGATGAGCAAAATGCTGATTATTATTGCCCAATTTGTAAGCGGAACCAGTTGATATTCTGAGAATGAAAGTATTATTTCGCCATCGATATATGAAATATTATACAAGTAACCACCCATACCATCAAACAGGATATCATCAAACTCTCCGGTAAGTGTACCCCCATAGGTAAAAAGTACATAATTCTGACCGGGAACCGGTAAATAGCCGTTCAATATGATGTTTAGAGTAGCATCAGTGATATCAAGATCACCGGTCACCTCTATCTGGTCATAATCGGTACACACATCTTCTCCAAAAACCTCCATATCAAATGTGGTGGTAGGTGTAACGGTAAAATTACCAACAATAGTAGCACAACCAGGACTATATCCTGGAGCGAATGTAACCCCCACATGATCCACTATATCTCCTTCATAAGTCCCGGGAGGTATGGCGATTATATCTCCGGGATTGGCGTTGTCTAAAGCCTCCTGTATAGTGGCATGAGTGGAAAGTATCTCACCGGTTTCCGGGTCAATAATTAACATTATACCACCAATACATTCTGGTTCTTCGAGATTGTCTGAGATCAACCAGGGAGTGAACCCAACCTCGCCGGAAATCACACCTTCAATTTCTGACTTATCGGTGGTGCCCCACCAGTTACAGGTGGCGTCCATAGTAAATACAGCATCATTTTTTACTCCATAATTGCTATTAATAACGATGTTGGTATTTGCAATGATATCAGTTGAGCCATTGTGGACCTTTATTCCAATGCTGTTATTTAATATTATATTATGTTCAATAACTACATTGGAACAATTCTCATACATAGTTATTCCGCCGAATTCATAGTCTGTCCCACCACCATTGTCATATACGTAATTATCAAAAACTTCAGCATTAGTTACTGAGAGAAGTATTATACCAGCATAGACATTATCGTAGATTTCGTTACCTTCTATCAGAACATCACTACTATTTAGTACAGCAATGGCATTGTAATCGCTTCCGGAAACATCATTGTTCTTAAACTCAACACCTACTGCATAATTTACCATCATTGTATTACCTGTAGGTGGTATGTCGATAGCAGTTGTATTAAGCACTTTAATATTGGTTAGTGGGTTAGCTGGCTGGCCTTCCAGGTTAATTGGTTGTTTACCTGAAATATTAGATTCATCAATAGTGAATCCTGTTACAGTACCACCCTGAGGCCAATAATATATACCGTTTCTCGGATTGCCACTAATCGAACATCCCGTTATGGAAACATTTTCGATAGTTTTGCCAGCTTCTGCAGTAAAAAAGAAGCCATCAAAACCATTGTCGGAAGATGTAATGTTTGAAAAGCTTACATTTTCTGACTTACTTGATTTTTCATTGATAGACATGCCGATACCCTGTTCACCCTTAGGGCCTGGGGTACCTGTAGGCCCATTATTTTCCTTTGTAATTATATCGCTAAATGCGACATCGGTCAACCTCCTTCCGGAAAAACCCACGTGTGAGTTATTACTCATGCTTCCACCTGTAATAGTAAGGTTCGAAGATGGTCCTGCCAGATGTAAACCACCTCCCCAGTCATCAAGCCAGCCATTAAAATCAAAAATATTATTGCTCCAGCTACCTCCTTCAATTGTTGCAAAGCTGTAGAGACCAGTATTACCGGCATCCGTAAATCTGCAATCGGACATATTAAATAATTCTATAGTTCCACTATTATCCAAAGCAACATTATGTATTTCAGCATGTGTCACCTCCACATCAATCATCGTCAGGCTGTTGAATGTGCTTGTTGTTTCACCAATGCGTAATGCCCTTCGTGGGCCGTGTGATGCACCGTCTTTTTTTGTAAAGGTTATTCCTTCAAGATGTACATCCAAATTATCACCTCTGATCTCCAAACCATTAAGCGCTGTATTTGGCGCAGCAAATTCTGACAACCTAATTATGGTTTGGCCTGAACCTGCTCCCTTTAGTGTAAGTGATTTGGTTATTTCAAGGTCTTTCCAGTTTGCTGGCATACTTTCTTCATAATAACCTGCTGATATGTCAATTACATCCCCGGCATCAGCGGCATCGATGGCGGCCTGGATGGAAGTAAAATCACAACCTGAAGCACAGACCGTGTGCGTTGTTTGCGCTCCGGCGCTTATTAGTCCTCCAAACAGGAGGGTGATCAAGGTCAATGTAATGTTTGTTTTCATAATGATTTGATTTTTGAAGGACCCGGCAAACTTGTTGTTGCTTTCCGGGCCGATAGATTAATTAAGTTTATGATATTCTTTTTATCATAATTATATAGTCATATGGTTTTTGACAATGAGTTTGTTTTCTATGTCAGTCCGGCTGAATTTGTCTTTTTGTTGATTTAATTTTTTAGATATTTTTATTTTGATGCTGGTAGTCATCCCGGTATTTCACCTTTTTGCTCCTTACTTATCAACTTGCATCAAACTTGTGGACTGGAGTGCAAGGTAAGACTCTCAATGCAACAAGGATGATTTATCAAAGAGCTTCAACTAGTTAAGCACACTTATTTGCAAAGTGCTAAAGTATGGCCAATGCCAGAAAGGCCTTGTAGGGAATTCCTTACAATCCTTGTAGGGTAACCCTTACTGTCCTTGTAGGGGCACCTTGAAGTTAAATGTGGGATGGCCTCTTTTGTAATAGACTTAAATAACACAATATCAATATATTATTATGTCTACAAAATAAAAAGGTATGTTTAGTGGTGAAACACATGGAACTTGATACCTGGTTCTTAGTAATATTCCAGTTTTTGAATTTAGAATTTAAGATTGGATCATGATTATTGTTGAGGAATAGCTTGGATAATCACTCTATCCTTTAATCACCAGCAAATTTTATCATATATTAAACTATGCAACAACGTCCAGCTTAAGTAATATTGGTAATAAAACAGCGTCTGCCGGAAAAGTGTATTTTTGCATCCACATCATTATATTGTCAGGGTCATATGTATGCTTTGTTTGTGAAGGAGATAAAAGGTTTTTTGAGTTCTCTCATCGGTTACCTTGTAATAGCCGTGTTCCTGCTGATCAATGGATTGTTCCTGTGGGTTTTTCGTACTGACTTCAATATTCTCGACTTTGGTTATGCAGATCTTAGTGGATTGTTTTACCTGGCTCCATTCGTGTTTTTGTTTTTGGTACCGGCCATCACCATGCGGTCGTTTGCAGATGAACGCAAATCAGGAACCATTGAGATGCTTCTTACCAAACCGCTTACCGACTTACAGATTATTATGGCCAAGTATCTGGCCAGCCTCGCGATCGTGATTTTTTCGTTGCTGCCGACACTGGTTTATTTCTATTCAATCTACCAGCTTGGGTTACCTGCCGGAAACCTTGATGCCGGCGGAATATGGGGTTCATATATTGGCTTGTTTTTTCTCGGAGCTTCTTTTGTAGCAATAGGCACATTCAGCAGTTCGATCACTGACAACCAGATCCTATCATTTATTCTGGCTGTGATGTTAAGTGGTTTTGTGTATATTGGATTTGAATTCATTAATTCCCTGGCTTGGTTTGGAAATATTGACTTATTTATTAAGCAGTTAGGAATCGAAGCCCACTACAGTTCCATCAGTCGTGGGGTTATTGACACAAGGGATGTCATTTATTTTTTAAGTTTGATTGCATTGTTTATTTCGTTTACCAAGCTGGTGATAGCAAGTAGAAAATGGTAAGCCAACAGCAGGTTGAAAAGCATGAAAGCAAAGAAGAAAGATATTAAAAAAGCCAATCTTACCGGGTTTATGATTATTATTGCTGCTATTGTAGTCATCAATGTGATCAGTGGCTTTGTTTTTACCCGAATTGACCTAACGAGTGAAAAACGATATACCCTTTCTGATGCGACTAAAACCTTACTGGCAAAATTGGATGATTATGTACATTTCAGGGTGTATCTTGATGGTGATTTCCCTGCGGGATTCAAGAAATTACAGCGTGAAACACGTGAAATGTTAAACGAGTTCAGGGCCTACAGCCGATTTGTGACATATGAATTTATAAATCCCTCAGCCAGCAATGATCGTACAGAAAGGGAAGAAACCTACCAATTGCTCGTTGAAAGGGGACTTGAACCAACAGACCTTCAGGTACGTACTAAAGATGGCATGCAACGACTCATGATTTTCCCGGGGGCGATGGTTTATTACCGTGACAGGGAATTACCGGTTGACCTGCTCGAAAGCCAGCTCAATATGCCGGCGGAAGCAGTGCTGAATATTTCAATTCAGAACCTTGAGTTTAAAATGGCGGATGTGATTCATAAACTCTCGCTACTTCAAAAACCAAGCATTGCTTTCATCGAAGGGCATGGTGAGTTCACAGCCTCCCAGGTACATGATATTACCCAAACCTTAAACACCAATTATCAGGTGGAACGCATTTCCCTAGACGGTCAAATCTCTACACTAACACGCCGATCAGATCCTGATGCTCAGGGGAATGTGCGTATATTACGTAATTATGAAGCCATCATTATTGCTGCCCCAGTTCAGGCATTTTCAGAACAAGACAAATTCATCATTGATCAGTTTATCATGCGTGGAGGCAAGGTGCTTTGGCTTATTGATCCGGTGCTCACCAGTATGGACAGCCTCACCAATGGCGAATCAACAATCGGAATAGTAAATGAACTAAACCTTGATGATCAGTTTTTTAAATATGGCCTCCGGCTAAATAAAAATCTTGTGCTCGACCTGAACTCGGCTGCCATTGGATTGCGTACAGGACAGGTAGGCAATCAGCCCCAGATCGACTTTTTCAGGTGGAATTATTTCCCCTTGCTGAATCCTGCATCTGATCATCCCATTGTGCGAAACTTAAGCAGTATTAAAGGGGAGTTTGTGAGTTCCATTGATACGGTTATGGTTGATGGCGTTCGCAAAATACCATTGCTTCGAACATCCGGTTATTCGCGCATTTCAAATGTCCCTGTGTTGGTAACACTTGCTATGATTAATGAGCAGCCAGATGAACGCCTTTACAACCGGGGAAATCAAAATGTTGCTTATTTGCTCGAAGGTGAATTTCCTTCGCTATACGCACACAGAGTACCTCCCGAGATTACTGACAGCAAGGAAATTGGCTTTCGGGAGCAAAGCGAACCTACTGCTATGATCATTGTTGCTGACGGGGATGTAATCCGCAATCAGTTTCATTTTCAACAAGGCTATCCGTTACCGCTCGGTTTTGACCAATATACACGTCAAACATTTGGTAACAAGGACTTTATTATGAATGCTGTCAGCTATCTGGTTGATGATATCGGTTTGGTTGGTATTCGCTCACGTGAGATTAAAATCCGACTTCTCGATATGACCAAAGTTAATGCCAGTCGCCTTTATTGGCAGGTTTTAAATACAGCTATCCCGGTATTGTTGATGTTGCTCTTTGGTTTGATATTGTCGTTTTTAAGAAAACAAAAATTTGCCAAATAATGTGATTTATTTTCCGTTCAGGATATTGATATGAGACTTTAAAATATGAAAAGAAACCGATTAGCTGTTATTGTTCTACTTATTTTGGTTGTGTTAGCTGCCATTCTGGTATGGCAAGGTGCTGGCAAGACCACCCTAAGCAGCAGGGAAACTAATTTCGCCGTAAGAGATACTGCCAGTATTACCAAGATATTTATTGCTGACCTTGATACTGCTGATGTATTGCTTGAACGTACTGATAATGGATGGGCTGTAAATGAAGCATATAAGGCACAACCCAATAAGATCGAACTGCTACTCAATACGATGATGAAACTCAGGGTGCGTGCTCCCGTTTCCATTGCAAGCCACGATAATGTTGTAAAGCGTTTGGCGGGTGTATCCGTTAAGGTTGAAGTTTACCAGATGGTGCCGAGAATAAATCTATTTAACCGCATCAAACTGTTTCCGAGAGAAAAACGTACTAAAGTGTATTACGTGGGTGACGCAACCAAAGACAATATGGGAACATTCATGCTTATGGAAGGAGCCAGCAGAGCCTACATTGTATATATTGTTGGTTTCAGAGGATTTGTTGCTTCCAGGTATTCACCGCTGCTTGATGATTGGCGTGATCACACAGCTTTCAAGAAAAAACTGGCTGAGATCAAATCTGTTACGGTTGAGTTCAACCGTGAGCCGGAGCAAAGTTTCACCATTGAATCGGTTGACCGGTACAACTATAAGATCACGCGGCTAATTGATGGATATACCTTGCCCGGGTTTGATACCTTGCGTGCACTAAATTTCCTGACTTCATTTTCCGACCTGCGATTCGAATCATTGCTCAACAACAATATGCCTCCGGGTAGGATAGATTCCATTGTAGACTCTCCATTTCTCCATCGTGTAACACTAACCGATATTGAGGGAGAAATTACCCAGCTCACTACCTTTGAGAAACGCCTGTTTCACGACCACCTTGTCGTTGACGACTTTATGATGATACCTGTTGATGTGGACAGATTGTATGGCCTCACAAATAACAATACTGATTTTGTACTGTTACAATATTTTGTTTTTGATAAAATTCTGAGGCCCCTTAGCTTTTTTGAAGAAGATAGCGAAGATGAGTTCTATAAGTATTAATAGGCTGTAGATCAATACTATATACAAGTCTTATTAGTGGATTTTGGCACTAAAGCCCCTGCCAAGCCACTCCATGGATGAGAATACCTTACTCACAGCTGATTCGTAGCTTTCAAAACCAGATGCTTTGCGAATAAGCCGCCAGGCTGTGGCCGGGTCGCTAAAGGACCAGGCTAAATAGGACCACAATTCCTTCATCTTGCCCAATGAACCGGGCCTGTTGTTTGAGTTTTTGAGTCGCTGAAGATAAAGGTCTGTCATGAAATGATACACTATATCTTTGCGATCCTTCATAACCGGGCCATCGTGCCCTTTGATGTCAAGAGCCAAAAATGGATCCGCCAGCAAGCCACGACCCAACATCCAATATCTGATGTCCGGAAATAGCATCCGAAATTCATTTAGGATTTGATTTGAGAATACATCTCCGTTATACACCAGACAAGTTTTAACCTGAGGGGCAAGCCGGGCGAATTGATCAGGGTAAACCCTTCCCTTATACAATTGTTTACCCAGGCGAGCATGCACGATGAGTTCAGAGAGTGGATATTGGTTGAAAGAAGGGATCAGTGCATCTATTTCATGAAGCCCGGAATAACCCAGACGGCATTTGACACTAAGAGGCAAAGGCAGTGAGTTTTTAAGCTTATCCATAATGTCCACTACCATTTCAGGATGAGGAAGAAGCCCCGAGCCTCTTTTTTTGTTGGCTACACGCGGATAGGGACAACCCAAATTCCAATTAACCTCTTTGTAACCAAGCTTTTGGCATTCGTTTCCAAACAGTATGATCTCATCAGCATCACGGCTCAGTATCTGGGGTGTAAGTGAGTTTACATCGTTAAGGCCTGGATCAATCTCCACGGAACCCATTCTCCTGCCTCCGGCTTTGTATACACCTGTAAAGAAGGGTGTATAGAATTTGTCAATCCCGCTAAAATAACGCTTAAACAGGTTTCGGTAATATACATCCGTAATCCCTTGAAAGGGCCCCAGGGAAAGTCTCAAAGGCTTACTATCCATTTGAGGGCTCATGTATTTCTAAGTGTGGTATTGCGTTTGGTAAGGTGCCCGCGTACCAGTCCGGTCAATAGGAAAATAGCACTCACAAACACAGCGATACGGGAAAGGTAATCACCATATTTTACATAGAAAGTAAGCCTGTCGTTGGTATAAATGGGCTGGCGGATAACAGCAGGTTCCCAGTAAGGTGTAGCCTGGTATATATCACCTCGCTGATCAATAAAAGCAGAAACGCCAGTATTTGCGGATCGAGCGATGCTTCTGCGGGTTTCGATAGCCCGCAATACCGAAAACATAAGATGCTGCCTGTGCCCGGGTGTATTGCCCCACCATCCATCGTTGGTAATTACGAATATGAGATTGGCACCATTATGAATAAATTCAGCCACGAAGGACCCATAAACCGATTCATAACAAATAATTGGTGCAATACGGTATTTTCCTGTATTGTGCTCAAAAACAGTACGGTTATCATCTACGCGAAGACTGCCAACCGTTCCGCCAAGATCAATCGCATAATTCTGTAACGGCCGCAGGATACGCCACGAAGGCATCATTTCAACCCCCGGAGTCAGCTTCGATTTGTGGTATAAAGGCAAACGGCTTGTAGAATCAATATAGAATGCTGTGTTGTGTGCAAAATAATATGCATCATAATCACGAAACCGGCGTGAAGCAAAATGACCTTCTTGTCCGGGAGGAACCATACTAAAAGTGCTTGCCCCTATGATCAGTGATATCTCTGGGTGATCCTCAATAAAGCTGCGTAACTGGGTCAAACTTGGAGATGATTCCGGATCCTCGAGCCATATATTGTCCTGAATGGCCGACTCGGGGCTAACGATAAACACCGTATTCTTATTCATCACACTGGCTGCGAGTGACAGGTTTCGTTCAATAATCTCGGATGCGGGCAATTCATACTGCTCCGAATAGGGATCAAAATTGGGCTGTACCACGATCACCTCCACGGCTTCACCATCCTCCTTGTATTTATTATAAATACCATTGGAAATCATTACTGGAATCATCCATAAGAGCAAGGCTGCGATGAGCATCACAGCAAAACGACGTGACTGTGATTGCCAATCAAAAGTAGCTCTGACAACGTTAAAAAGCAGTATATTCATCAACAGCACCCATATGGTCCCACCTGCAACCCCTGTATATTCGTACCACTGAATCCAAGTATGCCTGGGGGCAAACACATGGCCAAAATTCAACCAGGGCCAGCTCAGATCCCAATCAAGGTGAAACAATTCCCAGCTTAACCAATAAAAGATCAGTATTAGGAAACCCTTTTGGTTATTATATAACTTTTTCTTGGTAATGTGAAAAAGCCAAAATACAATGGACATGAAAAGGGAGTTCAGCACGATGGCAGCAATGGCACCAATTTCTGTCGAATTCCATATCCACCATGTTGTTAAGCCATTCCATATTAAAAAGGTGAGGAATGAATAAAGAAACATGCTTCCTCTGTTCCCTTTTCTTTCAGGGGTACCCAGATAATCCTGAACAAAAAATAATGGAACCAGAGCAATAAAGATCAAAGGTACAAATCCATGTTGTGGCCATGATGCACTAAGTAATAGTCCTGAAAGGACCGACAAACCAATGAGATGAACTTTCTTCATAGGAGCTTTCTAAATGATCCACAAAAATAGGGATTCTTCTCCTGTGCCAGCATTGGAATGTGAAACGAGCTTTTCTTTAAGATTAACAGACATATTGCCGGTGTTTTCAGTACGATTTACCTTTTCGAATAAACCAATGATATACAGCAAATGCCACAGAAATGAACAACATCAGAAATCCAGTATAATGGAAGATTGCATAAACTCCGTGGTGTTCAACAATCGGATGCACCAATATTGGCGAAACAAACTGACCAAAAAAAACAGCCATATTCAGGTTGCCGATAAGCTGGCCACGTTTTGTTTCAGGTGCCAATTGCATCATCCAAAGATTGGCATTTGGAAAAAGAAACCCGGTGCCCACACCTGAAATTACCAAGCCAAACAATGCCAATATATAAACGTGCGAAAGTGAAATTATAATGAAGCCAGCAGCAAAAAAAGCAAAAGCAATGGAATAAAGCCCTTGAAAACTGATCCGCTTACGAAACCAGCCATAAAAATAAGCGATTCCGGACCCGGCTAGTGTGGAGGCACTAATGGCATAACCAATCATGCTGTTACTTACACCCTCAATACCGGCCAATAAAAATGGTGCCTGTGCCGGTATGATATAGAACAAAGTCATGCCTCCAAATCCCATCAACATAACAAACCAAACCTGTAGTCTTTTGCTGATGTCAATAATAATTGGTGTTGGAACAGTTGTTAACTTTGAACGAGGAGGCTCGGGGACAAAGAAAAAACACAAGACAAGCACCACAATGGAAAAACTGTATATCCAGAAAGGCAGTTCCCAGCTTATATCAGCCAGCCAGCCGGCTATGATAATAAAAAACACTCCACCGAATGCCATAAACGAACCCTGGTACCCCATAAACCGGCTGCGATCATCACCTTTAAAATAATCACCGATGAGTGTAGTGAGGGTTATCATATTTCCTGCAACAGTTATGCCTAATAAGGCTCGTCCGATCAGGATCAGGTAAAGATTATTCAGGTAAGCCCCTGATGTGCCTGCAATGGCATAAAGAAACAATGAGCCAAGCAACATGGAGCGCCGACCGAACCGATCAATAGAATAGCCTGCCAGGCTGGAAAACAGCATTATAAATAGGGCAGGAAACGTTAAGACCAGGCGGCTTAACAACTCAATATGTGGTACATGTGCAAAAACTATGCTTATCCGTGGCAAAGATGGTGCAATGATAGCTCCTGCCATGATCGTCATGGTACTTGCCAACAATAGACTTAATTTTAACGCTTTGCCTGCGTTCATGATCAGTTATTTCTATCTCATAGGCAAATCAATCAACAACAGGTGACTATCTTCGAGTATGTTCATTTCTATTCCGGAGGCATCTGAGAGGCCCACTGCATCCCTTTTGTCGAGTGTATGCCCGGCTATCTGCACCTTGCCCTCAATCACAAAGATATACATTCCATTGTCCTGGTGTTGGACTTGATAATTGATTTGATGATTTTTTTCAAACCTGCCTAAATTAAACCAGGCATCCTGGTTGATGGGTAGACTGTTATCTTTTCCGTCAGGTGAAACAACTACCCGAAAACAATTGTGCATTTCAGCAGGGGTAAAGGCTTTCTGGAAATAACGCGGTTCAATATTCCGCTTTTTGGGGAAAAGCCAAATTTGCAACAAGCGGCTGTCTTCACTTTTTGATGGGTTAAACTCTGAATGTTTAATGCCTGTTCCGGCACTCATTAATTGCACTTCACCGGCATGGATAATACTTCCATTCCCCATGCTGTCACGATGTTCGAGGGCGCCTTCAAGTGGGATGGTCACAATCTCCATATTGTCATGAGGATGCATACCAAATCCGTTGTCGGGCCTAATGATGTCATCATTCAATACACGTAACACACCAAAGTGCATGCGCTCCGGATTATAATAGCCTGCAAAACTGAAACTGAAACGTGAACTTAGCCAACCATGTTCGGCCTGCCCACGTTGTTCTGCTGGATGAAATACTGTTTTCATATATATTAATTTAATTGAAAAATAATCATTGTATATGCAACAAAATTATTTGACATTTGGTGTTAGATTGCTTTGTATCTGACTCAAAACACGCAAACAGGTATTCAGTTCATCAGCATCGACTGTTTTTATTGCTTGCTGCATAACTTGATTGAATACCTCCATGATAGCGGCCTTATTCTGCCTCGAGCCATAGGTTAAAAACACCTTCTTAACACGTTTATCTTTTTCAGAAGGTACGCGTACAACAAAGTTGTTTTTTTGCAGGTTATCGATAAGGCGGGTGATTGTTGGCCGGTCTTTCCCCTGACATATGGCCAGTTCATGCTGGCATTGACCATCCTGGTTCCACAGACTGACCAATATGGCCCATTGTTCAAATGTTATAGAAAATCCTGCTTTCTGAAGTGCAGATGTAACTGCATGACTGATACCGCGCGCTACGGTAGTTGTCAGGAAACCCAATGAGCCCGAGTATTCATGTCTTGAGTTCATATATCATCAAATAATTGCATATGCAACAAAATTAAAAATTATTTTGTTCATTTTAAATGATCAAATATTTTTCTTCGCGAAAAGGCCCGGACTATTTAAACCGATTCTAAAAACCACAGCAGACTCACATAAACAATAATTTAGTTTTATTTTTACACACTAAATTAATACAAGTTACCATCATGAAAAAGATCGCACTATTGTACTGGGCTCCTGGCGGAAATGTTGAAAAGGCTGCAAAAGAGATTTTTGAACAAATTGGTTCAGAAAACTGTTTTATGGCACATCTCGCGGCTTTTGATTTGAATAGACTTGATGATTTCGATCATTTCATCTTTGGTTGCGCAACCATTGGCGCGGAGGTATGGCAGGAAGCCCGGGCAAATAATCTCTGGAACGAATTTTTCCTGAAAACCGAACGCAAATCCTTCATTGGAAAGAAGTTTGCTTTGTTTGGTCTGGGCGATCAGGTGCTTTATCCCGATCATTTTGTTGATTCACTGGGTTATTTGAAGGAAGAGATTGAAAAACGTAGGGGACAGCTTGTTGGCTTCTGGCCTACGGATGGATATAACTTCACAGCTTCTGAAGGTGCTGCCGACGGTAAGTTTTTTGGCTTAGCCCTGGACGAGGACCAACAGGCTGACCTTTCTTCGGAGCGAATTGCAAGGTGGGTGCCACAAATCATGAAGGAATTTGGTTTGTGATCAACGCCTGGAAGCTCCGGATACTTAGCCGGATCATTGTTTTACCACCTTATCCGGAAGCAGGTTCCGATAATGATCATAGCGCTCCAGGATTTCGTTGACGAAACGAAAGGTTTCATCTCCTCTTGCATAACCATAATAAACCACCGGATCACGGTAAAAGGCAGGTTTTGACTTATTGAGCATGAAGAAATCCACATGGTCTGTCCAGATATCAGGATTCTTGTTGAACTTTTCAGCCAGCCTTCTGGCATCAAGCACATGACCTACGCCTGCATTGTATGAAGCCAATATAAATTTTATACGCTCTTCAGGGTGGGTAATCGAAGATGGAATTTGTCTGTCGAGGTATCGAATGAAGGCTCCGCCCACCCTGATCTGTTCTTCGGGGCTTGCAGTGGTGTCTATGCCAAATTGTTCCATAACCACCGGCATAAACTGCATCAAACCAAATGCACCTGCCCAGCTGACTGCATCAGGTCTGAATTCTGACTCCTGGTAGATGAGTGATGCAAGCAGCCGCCAATCCCACTCAATTTCTTCTGCAACTTCATGGATAATTTCATCATACATTGATACCCGGCCACCGGTAAGCGAGTGAAACTCACTGCGTGCCATTCGAGCAGTGCGTGAACTTGTAAAGTACTTATTATGGATAAGCCTTGCGGTCAGGGTGTTACTAAAATCATTCAGCCAACGGTTGATCTCCTGGCGCAATTCATCGTTTTCTTCCTTGCGCAATGCCCAGGCCAATCGTTGTGGGAAGCTCAACGGGGTACGCACATCAATATTGCTATGATAACGTGCATTTACAAGTGCAATATGCTCATCGGCAACTGTATAGTCAATTTCGCCATTCGAAACTGCTGTTATGAGCTCTTCTACCTCCCGCTTATCCTCAATAATGTGAATGGTATCTCCAATTTCGTCGGCGAGTGTTTCAAGTCGTTTTTTAAAAACGCTGCCCATCTGCACATGAATGGTTTTTCCGGCAATATCAAGGCTGCTTCGCAAAAGATTGTTCTCGATTTCATCCCGTGTTGCCATGGAACGCCAATTTTCAGGCAGGCGCTGTACTAGCATCTGCCTTGTGATCATGATTGGATCGGTAAAATCATATTGCCTCTGCCGATCACGTGTTACAGTCAATCCCAAGGCGATGAGATCTACTCTGCCTTCGTTGAGCATTTCGAAACTATGATTCAGGTTGTCGTTGATCCGGATATCGAGCCTAATTCCAAGTTCATCTGTAAATGCCTTTAGCATTTCGTACTGGTATCCCATGGGTTCGCCGCGGTATATGTAGTAATTGACCGAGTTATAATCGGTTAATGCAATCAGCTTCCCCCGTTGCAAAACCAGATCCAGATTGGTTTTGCCATCATGTTTTCCGTGTTTACGCTCCGACCTGCGTTCCTGGCTACAGGATGTAATTGCTGCAATGGTGATTACAACAATTATCCAATACCTTATGGATGTTAGGAGTTTACCCCCCATGCTTCTGAAAATTTATTGGTTAAAAGTACAAATTTTCAGATAGGTCTATTTTATTGTTTTCATACGCTTTCAGACGTTAGGGATTTAACGACGAACAAATCATATTAGTATCCTTTGTGTGCAATGAAGAGAATTGCCTCAATAACCTATTTTTTGGATACTATTTCCAAAATAGATTAGTACGTTTTCCTTGCAGCTCTACTGAATGAATTCCAAAATGAAGAGATAATCACAACCACCACTTATTGATATTTACTCGAAGTATCCATAAAAAAATTATGATAAAAACTATAAAACCAAAATAGTTTTGTAGTTTTGCCGTTCTAACTATTTGCTATGAATCCACGCGAAAGAATCCTGAAACGTGCCAGTGAAATGTTTATTTCGCTGGGTACCAAAAATGTCACAATGGACCTGCTGGCCACAGATATGGGTATATCTAAACGTACTATTTATGAGTTGTTTAAAGACAAGGAAGATCTGATCATAGAAAGCATTCAGTATATGATCATGGAAACCAACAAAGAGAATATGCGGGTGATTTCTGAATCGTCCAATGTAATTGAAGCCATTTTTGAAATCATGATGAGACAGGAAACAAGGCGCAAACAGATGCCTGTGGTATCTCAGGAAGACATTAAAAAATATTTTCCCATAGCCAAAGCACGGACTTTCAGGGGGAAGGACAGTTTCAAGAAAATTACGGCACCGCTGACACTTCTTAAAAAGGGAAAAGACCAGGGTATTTTCAGAATGGACCTGAATATTGAAGTGGTTGACAGTTTTATTTTCGAGCTGATCTCAATCCTACATAGCAGCCAGCTCATTCGATTGCTGAATCCGGATCAGAATGACCTGTTTCGGAGCATAGTATTACCCTATTTCAGAGGGCTGTGTACGGCCAA
>CALAZZ010000096.1 GCA_937926515.1 uncultured Bacteroidales bacterium
CTCATATTGTAACTCCTCACATCTGATACAAGCACATCTGCCATGTAGTCCTGTTGTTAAGAAGGATTATCACACAAGGTTGCCAATCAACAATTTAAACAGGGTTTATACTTATTATTGTTCAGCTCAGTCGCTCACCCCCAACTCCACAAACTCAAACTTGGCCCCATCAAACAATCCCTTGTCGCTCAGCTTAAGCTGCGGTATCACCAGCAGCGCCATGAACGACAGCGTCATATAGGGAGCGTGCAGTTTGGAGCCCAGGTTCTTGGCCATGGTATCAATGGTTTCGTAGGCTTTGGCTACGGCATAGCCATCGGCGGGGGTCATCAGTCCGGCCACAGGCAGGGGCAGCACATGGTCCTTGCTGCCATCAGTTACAGAAATGCCCCCCTTGCATTCCACCAGCAGGTTGATGGCGCGGGCTATGCTTTCGTTGTCGGCACCTACGGCAATGATATTGTGGCTGTCGTGCGCCACGGTGGAGGCGATGGCTCCTTTTTTGAAGCCAAAGTTTTTGATAAAAGCGATGGCCGGTGTTGCCTTATTATAACGATTCATCACCACCAGCTTTAGGATGTCGCGCTCGGTATCGCTCAGCAACATACCATCCACTGATTTGGGTTCCGTTTCGATGGTGCGGGTAATAAGCTGCCCTTCAAGGGCTTCGATCACCCGGATCTGTTTGGCATCCGACTTGATCTGCAGGTCAGAAGGTTTAATCTTGGCAGCTACAAAATGGTTGGGAGTACCGGCCTCTACCGACTCGATCAGGGTGCTGCCGTTCTCAGCAACCAGTTGCCCGTTGATGTAAGTTTTCAACACATTGAAATCTTGTAGATTATCCACCACAATAAAGTCTGCGGCATCACCGGCACGAAGCAGCCCTACATCCAGTTTATAATGCTTTACCGGGTTCACAATACAACTTTTGAGCACTTCCAGCGGATCGTATCCCTCCTGGAAGGCTTTTTTCACCAGCAGGTTGATGTGTCCATGCACCAGGTCATCGGGATGCTTGTCGTCGCTGCAGAACAGTACCTTATCGGCATGGTCTTCCATGAGTGGAATAAGTGCGTCAAAGTTCTTGGCAGCGCTACCTTCGCGTATCTGTATCTTCATGCCATAACCGATCTTTTCCAAAGCTTCTTCAATGGTAAAACACTCATGGTCGGTGCTGATTCCGGCCTTAATGTAGGTTTCGGCATCCTTGCCGCGTACACCGGGGGCATGGCCGTCAATGGGTTTGTTGTGCTTTTTGGCAATTGCGATCTTTTCCATTACCTCAGCATCTTTAAACAGCACCCCGGGATAGTTCATCATCTCGCTCAAGTATTTGATCTCATCACGTTTCAGCAATGCTTCGATCTCAGCAGGTCCAAGTTTTGCACCGGCTGTTTCAAAGGCGGTAGCAGGCACGCAGCTGGGCGCACCAAAGTAAAACTTGAATGGCACTTTATTGCCGTTTTCTATCATATACTCCACACCTTCCACACCCAACACATTGGCAATCTCATGCGGATCCGAAACGGTGGCCACGGTACCGTGCACCACTGCCAGCCGGGCAAATTCGGACGGTACCAGCATGGAGCTTTCAATATGTACATGGGCATCGATCAAGCCGGGAAGGATATACTGCTTGCTTTTAACAGGTTCCTCCCTGATGCGGTCGATCTGTCCCTCTTCAACAAATATGGTCCCCGGATAAATGCGTTCATTGATCAGGTCGATGATGTTTCCACTTACAGTAAAGGCTTTACTATCAGATTTCATGGTTATTTATACTTTATTATAATGAGGTATAAAGGTAGTTGATTTTTTCTTGATGTAAACAGGCAAATGGTTTAACCGGAAATGGACCGGAAGTGTTTTATCCTGTTAATCAGTAACTCATGAACTGTTTGCTGGAAGATACCCGGTGTATGCTGTTAATGGCTTGTGCCAATGTTTCTGAGCTCGATGCCTATTTGTTCCTGCATGGTGATGATGGAATCGCTCAGGCCGGTAATATGTCTGCGCATATCTTTAGGTGGATTGGTTATCTGTCCGAGTAAAGCAGAAGCTTCATTGAGCGACTTTTGGGCTTCGATAAGTAGGTTTGAAAGATAGGCTGCAGCTTGGTCGCTAAGGCGGTGTTGGTTGCGCTCTTGTGCATAGCGGTTGTAGTTGTCAGCAGCCGAATTAAAAAGCGTCGTGGCGCGATTGAATAGCACAATCCTGTCATTCAGGTGGTTCACACGCAAAGCCTCTTTGATATATTCAAGGCGTGTACTGATCACCTGATGCCTGAAGTTATTCAACTGTATACGCCTTTGCTCAGCGAGTAATTGTGTGCCAGGTGAAGATCGCTGAAATAAAGCTATGGTATCTTCATACATAAAAGGTGTTGAATACAAGGGTTTATCCTTTTCTCCAAGAGCAAAAGTTCTGTAACTGACCACCTGTTCCAGAAACTGCCAGGTGGGGTCATAAGGCATATGCGTCTCAATCATTTCGGGTGGTGCAACCATGAACCAGCTGTCGTCATAAGCATGAACATAGCGGCCGTTCTGCATACTGCCTGATGCAAAAGTCGGGTCGGTCAAATACCAGCTGTCATTTACCTTAGCTGCAATCCAGGCATGTGGAAGGGGATCGATGCGACCCTGCTGCCTGGTGAAGCCATGTACGGTAAATACAGGTATGCCGGCAAGCTTGCTCAGGGTGTCCATCAGTCCGGCATAGCCTTCGCACACGCCCTTCCGTTGTTTTAAGGTGTTAAGGATAATCTGTTCGTAAGCTTGCTCCTTAGGTATACGGTTAATGCTTCTTACATCATAACGGATAGCAGTGGCCAGCCAGTAGTAGATGGCGTATAGCCTTTGTTCATCAGCATCGAAATGGTTATTGATATAGTCACTTAATTGCTGTACTGTTCGTGTTTGAGAATTTGGAATGGTTTGCATCTTATTCTCAATATGTTTTCTTCCGGCTGATTGCACTGCAGTTGCAGACAAGAAGATCCCAAAAAACATCAAACATAGGGTTAATCGCATTCCTAACTTTTTATGTGAATAACGACAAAAAGTAGCAAATGTTACATAAAAAAACCTGCACCAAAACCAGGTTTGATGCAGGCCAGTTGTTTTTGTAGCATTACTAGATTAGTCGGTTATGGTTACGCTTTTTTGTTTAACCGTTTCAGTTAAAAAGTAGTAGGTATTGCCACCATAGGTGGCTGTGGTATAGCGCACGGCAGCAATGGATACGATAGCAGTTCCGTTTGATACAGAGCTTAATTCGGCAGATGAGAAGTTTGCTGTGGAGGCATTGGCCGGAAGCACTTTAACCACCTGGCTCACATTCACATACAATGAATCGGCATTGGAAACACCTGTGATGGGCAGGTTAAGCCCGTCTGATTTGGAAATGGTTTCGTCAACATTGACATTGCCTACATTAGGGAAGCCTCCTGTTACGGTATGGTTGAACGCAGGAACATTTGAAGAGGTGTTTCCCTCAACGCTCCACTCCACAGTGTTGCCAAACTCAATGCCCGTCGGATTGGCAGCACTTGCTGTGGCCAGATAAGTATTGTTGCCTGATTTTTCCATGCTTTCGCCGTTAACTTGTACATTGCCGGCATCAGCAAAAGATGACCAGTTGTTTCCACCATCAAATACAGCCACAGCAGTACCTACATCAATGGTAATGGGGCCTATGGGGCTGTCTTGCACAGTTTGCGATTTAACGGCAACAAGTGTCCCGTTGCCTAATTTGGTGGTGCCATCATTATTGTCCTTTGGATCGTCCTCATCTTTTTTGCAGGCAGTGAGGCTAAGGCTTAAAGCCATGGCTAAGGCAAATCCGATTTTAAAAGTCCTGTTTGCGATTTGTGTGATTGATCTTTTCATTTTGGGTTTTTTTTGAGGTTTTCTTAATTGAGAATTAGTACCGCACAAAATTAAAGGGTGCACAGGCGATCTGAGCTATGTGTTTTATACCAATTTACTACGTTGATTACCCTAGTATTTTGTCAACCCTACTTTTGCCGTCCCAAGGCTTGATCTTTTTCCTCATATCTTCAAAATAAATCCTTTATGTAGCAAAGGCTACACGCAGGGTTTCTTTTTCTATCTGAGAAAAAATCGCGCTGCGACTTAACCGACACATTAGCCTTGACACTAGTTTATGAAAATTGAGTATTTCCAATCCTGCTGGCTGCATACAACAAAAAACCCGGCCATCGAAAGGGTCGAGGGCCGGGTCTGGCAGCAAATCAATGCTCAGTTCAGGCAATCTGCGGTTCATGTACCTGCAGGTTATAAAGGACAATTTCCGGCTTTTCGCGAAGCTTGCCTTCCTTATCAGTATAAGGCCGGGATGTGTTTTTGCCTATGATGCTGATCTTTTTTCCTTTTTTCACTTTTTGTTGAACCAGGTGCGCACACTTGCCCCAGGCTACCACCTGATGCCACTTGGTGGCATGAACCTTTTCACCTGATTTGTTCATTATTTCTACACTGGATGCAAGCGCAAAGCGAGCAATGATCCGATTGTTTTCGAGCTGTTTCACCACTGGCGCAGTTCCTGTGCGCCCGGTGAGTGTTATGGTGTCGTTTGTTGTTGTCATGATGTTGATGTTTGAGTTAATTAGAGTTAGTTAATTCCGGAGTCGGGAGACCGGAGACGGAAGTCCGGTTTCAATCCGGTTTTCTGTCTTCCGTCTTCGTTCTTCCACATATTACGCCGTTTTCTGCAGCAGCACAAGTTCATTCAAATGCACTTCCACGCTTTGGCGCTTATTGCCATCCTTGTCTTCCCAGTTATTGGAGGTCAGGCGGCCTTCGATGGCGATCTCCTGTCCTTTCTTCACATATTTCTCAATGATGTCGACCACCTTACCAAAGGCTACAACAGTATGCCAGTCGGTCTGCTCTATGCGCTCGCCTTTATCATTATTATAATAATTATTGGTTGCGAGCCTCATTCGGGCCATTTTGCGTTCGTTACCAATTTGTTTGATCTCTGGGTCCATACCTGGACGTCCAATTAGTTGTACTGAATTTCTAAGAGTTGTCATGATGATGATGTTTTAGTTAATTAGAGTTAGTTAATTTAGGAGTCGGGAGACCGGAGACGGAAGTCCGGTTTCAATCCGGTTTTCTGTCTTCCGTCTTCGTTCTTCCACATATTACGCCGTTTTCTGCAGCAGCACAAGTTCATTCAAATGCACTTCCACGCTTTGGCGCTTATTGCCATCCTTGTCTTCCCAGTTATTGGAGGTCAGGCGGCCTTCGATGGCGATCTCCTGTCCTTTCTTCACATATTTCTCAATGATGTCGACCACCTTACCAAAGGCTACAACAGTATGCCAGTCGGTCTGCTCTATGCGCTCGCCTTTATCATTATTATAATAATTATTGGTTGCGAGCCTCATTCGGGCCATTCTGCGGCCATTGCCGAGTTCTTTAAATTCCGGGTCTATACCCAGGCGTCCGATCAGTTGTACTGAGTTTCTTAATGTTGTCATGATAGTAAATTTTTTAGTTAAACAATTAGTGAATAAACAACGAGGCAAATTTATGGTGGGGTGTAAAGATTAGTCGTATGATTAACAAGTACATACGTATATATACACTTACAAACGTTTGTCAACGATTAAATTATTATATATCAATGATTTAGAAAATTTATCAAATTGAAAAGAAAAACTAATTATGGACGATTTTGTAAATATTTTGTATATTAATGGCCTATCAAATTAAAACGATTCGTATCATGCTTACTGAAAATCAGAAACTGGATCGCATTGCCATCACGGTCAAATCGCATAAGTTACTTAAGAAACTGTTAAAGGAAAATCCGGTATTGGAGGAGATCATGCGTCATGCCCGGAACGAAACAGAAGCACTGATTGGGGTGAGAAACTGGATTTTGGCATACTTAAAGCAGCGTCAGGTGGCATTTAACTTTTATAAGGGTACAGATACGGGACGAGAGTCTTTTGAACAGCTGACATGGCAGGATTATGCAGCTATTCGCATACTCGATTATGTTGATAATGCCGGGCGAGAGTTTGAAGACCCCAACCTAAGGGGCGAGATTGCCATCAGCAATCCGATCAAGTTGATTTGGCTGGCGGTCAATTTCGGTACAGGCGGTGCAAAACCTTATTTTTTTGAAGATATGCTCTATCTTTTCCGACAGTTTAGCGGTTCATATCA
The DNA here is from genome assembly GCA_937926515.1 of uncultured Bacteroidales bacterium. Taxonomy (GTDB): domain Bacteria; phylum Bacteroidota; class Bacteroidia; order Bacteroidales; family F082; genus CALAZZ01. The sequence continues at coordinate 6,207 of CALAZZ010000096.1, forward strand.
ACGCGAATTTCCCGAAAAGGACGAGCTCCTTGAATGGATGGAAAGATACCCTTCTGGTCTTGATCCACGTATCGTTAAACTGCGCGAGGAAAACAGAGACCGTATCATCAATATTTTGATTGACAAGCTTGATCATGGGGAGATCAGAAGTGAACGCTACCAGTTTTCACCTAAACTGTCGCAAGAGCAGAAATTCCTTCAAATGCTGGAGTGGTGGGACGACTACCGCTTTCATCTTTCTTTTGCTGTTCGATCGCCTGAACTGCTTAACGAGCTGCTTGGCAACAGCCTTGACCCTGACACCATGAAAATCCTTTTTGAAGCCGAGCAGGCCGGTATCCCGTTTTTTATAAATCCCTATTACCTCTCACTGCTCCATGTGAGGGTTCCTTATTTTGCCATAGGTGCTGATCTTGCCATACGTTATTATGTGATCTACAGCCAAAAGCTGGTCGATGAGTTTGGCCATATCCTGGCATGGGAGAAGGAGGATAAGGTTGAACCAGGTAAGCCTAATGCAGCCGGATGGATTTTGCCAACTCACCACAATGTGCACCGCCGCTATCCTGAGGTTGCCATCCTCATCCCTGCCACCATGGGACGTGCCTGTGGGGGCTTGTGTGCATCATGCCAGCGAATGTACGACTTCCAGCGGGGCAACCTCAACTTCAACCTCGACAAACTCAAACCAGAGGAAAGCTGGAATGAACAACTAAAAAAGATTATGACCTATTGGGAAGAGGATAGCCAACTGCGCGATATTCTGATCACCGGTGGTGATGCACTGATGAGTAGCGATACCTCACTTAAACGTATTTTCGATGCTGTTTATGAAATGGCACTCAGAAAAAAACAAAAAAACGAATCACTTCCAGATGGTCAAAAGCATGCAGAAATACTGAGGGTAAGGCTGGGGACAAGACTGCCGGCGTATTTACCGCAACGTATCACAACAGAGCTTTGCTCCGTTTTGGCAGACTTCAAACAGAAAGCTTCAGCCATAGGCATCAGGCAGTTTGTGATTCAAACCCACTATGAATCGCCTATGGAGATAACTCCTCAAGCCAGGGAGGGCATTAACAGCTTGATCGATTCCGGGTGGCTGGTAACCAACCAGCATGTGTTCACCGCAGCTTCATCGCGGCGTGGTCATACAGCCAAACTGAGGCAGGTTCTTAGCGAGCTTGGCGTACTGCCTTATTATACCTTTACCGTGAAAGGCTATATGGAAAACAATTTCAACTTTGCCACCAATGCGCGTGCTGTGCAGGAACAGATTGAAGAAAAGATTTTTGGTGCGATACAACCGGCTGTTTATGACAAGATAAGAGAAATACCGGATGAACCTGAAAAGATTATTGAAAACATTCAACGTTTTTTAAAAGCTGAAGACCTGGCTTTTCTGGCCACTGACCGCAACGTGCTAAACCTTCCGGGCGTAGGAAAAAGTTTAACATTCAGGGTCATTGGAATTACACGATATGGGCGCCGAATCCTTCGTTTCGATCATGATCAGACCCGAACACACAGCCCGATCATTCACAGTATGGGGCAGGTAATCATTATCGAATCCAAATCGATCAGCGAATACTTAAGACAGTTAGAAGAAATTGGCGAAGACGTTACAGAATACGAAAGCATCTGGGGCTACTCGGTTGGTGAAACAGAACCCCGATTGCCCATTTATGAATATCCCGAATATGAATTTGAGTTAACGGATGAGCTGACAAATATAGAAGTCTAGACATATGATGAGAAGCGACATAAAATAAACCGAGATGAAATTATCCCGGTTTACTTCAAAAAACTATCCTATGATCTTGCCTCCTTCACCGCCTCAATCAGCTCAGGCAGCACCTTGAGGGCATCTCCCACAATACCATAATCGGCAGCTTCAAATATAGGGGCTTCATGATCTTTATTCACAGCCACAATAACCTTTGAGGAGCTTACACCACCAAGATGTTGTATTGCACCGGAGATGCCGAAAGCAAAATACAGATTGGGCGCAATGATTTTACCTGTCTGGCCCACATGCTCACTGTGAGGACGCCATCCCTCATCTGAAACCGGACGGGAGCAGGCAGTGCCGGCACCGAGTTCTTCAGCCAACGATTCAATCAAATGCCAGTTATCAGGTGACTTCATACCACGACCGCCTGAAACAACAATATCAGCTTCGTTTAAAAGTACTTTACCCTTCACCTTATTTGTTTCGAGAACCTGCAGTTCGAAATCAGCATCTGTCAATCCGGTATCGAATGGTTCCATGGATACTTTGGTAGCATTTTCAACCAAACCAAATGAATTGTATGCCAGTGTAAGTACTTTCTTATCTGTTTTAATGGTTAAATGGGCAATTGCTTTACCGGTAAAAACCATTTTCTTTACCGTAAATGGATCCGTGCTGAGTGGCAGTCCAACTACAGCTGAAACCAAGCCTGCACTTTGCCTGGCTGCCAATCGTGGTGCAATGGCCTTGCCCAGGTTGTTGTGAGCAAGTACCACCGTGTCGGCACTCACCTTTTTTGCAGCTGCAGCCAAGGCTTTAGTGATGGCCTTGTTATCCATATTTGAAAAACGTTCATCATCAGCTACCAAAATTTTGGAAATCCCATATTGACCAAGCTTCTGCAACTCTGCATCTTCCACTTTACCGAGCGAAACAGCAACAGCTTCCTTACCTGCCTGCTTGGCCAGTTCACTTGCGTAAGATGCCAGTTCAAAACTTAGTTTCTTGAATTTTCCTTCCCAGTTTTCAGTATATATCAATATTGACATAGTGTTCAGTGTTTTAATAATTTACAATGCTTTTGCTTCTTCCTTGAGCAAACGCACCAATTCCTTTACATTATCCTCATCAACCATTTTGCAGGCAGCTTTGGCCGGTGGTAACTCAAAAACATCAAAAGAGGTCAGCGCTTCCGTATCAGTTGCAGCAACCACTTCCAGGGGCTTGCTTCGTGCCATCATGATGCCGCGCATTGCCGGAATCCGGGGTTCTTTAGCAATCCCTTTTTGTACGATGGCAATCATTGGTGTTTTGCAGACCAGCTTTTGGCTGCCCCCATCAATTTCACGGTTAATCCTAAGGTTTTCACTGTCGATCTCAATACCTGATACGGCAGATACTGAATTGATATCCAGTAATTCGGCCAGCATCCCACCTACGGCTGATCCATTATAGTCAGATGCCTCAATTCCCGCCAGGATCAAATCAAAGTCCTTGGCTACCTGCGCGAGCTGCGAGGCCACAAAGAAGGCATCAACAGGTTTGGCATCCACACGTATGGCTTTGTCAGCTCCAACAGCCAGAGCTTTGCGTAATGTAGGTTCTGTAAGAGCTAAGCCTACATTAGCAACTACTATGGTTTCGATAGCAGCAGCATGGGCCTCTTTAAGCTCGATGGCACGGGTGAGGGCCAGTTCATCCCATGGGTTGATGATCCACTGCACACCAGCATCATCAAAAGCGGTTTTATCGGCATTGAACTTGATCTTAGTCGTAGTATCAGGCACATTTCCGATCAATACAAGTATTTTCATATTTAATATAAATTGATTAACAGAATATGGGTGAGCAAAGATAAGAACAAATCAAAAACCCTGTCATGATTTAACCCACCTTACTCCAATCAAATGCAGATTTAAATTGTTTCTTGAGTTGGTTTCTGAGGGCCTGATGCCCGGGTTGTTGCAAATATGGGTCCACATCCAAAAGTTTTGCTGCAAGATTACGGCAGTGTCGTATTATGACTTCATCTTTGATCAGGTTTCCCAGTTTAAACTCAATCTGTCCGGACTGTCTCGTACCTTGTGTTTCACCCGGACCGCGCAATTCAAGGTCCACTTCAGCTATTTCAAATCCATCTGTGGTTCTTACCATCGTTTCCATACGTTTGCGACCGTCAAGGGTAAGGTTGAAATCGGTGACGAGCAGACAGTACGATTGAGCAGCACCCCTGCCAACGCGTCCCCTTAGCTGATGCAGTTGAGCCAGTCCGAAACGGTCGGCATGTTCAATAACCATTACAGTAGCATTAGGGATGTCAACTCCAACTTCGATCACAGTAGTAGCTACCATGATATGTGCCTGTCCCTTAATGAAACGCTGCATTTCCCATTCTTTGTCTTCGGTTTTCATCTGGCCATGAACCTGACATATCTGGTAGTTTGGTAGGGGAAAATCACGTTCCAGTGCACTAAGTCCTTCATTAAGATTGATCAGATCCAACTTTTCTGATTCATTAATTAATGGGTAAACAATATAGATTTGGCGTCCTTCAGCAATTTGACTCTTTAAAAAACTGATCATTTTAAGCCGCTGGCTGTGATAAAGATGTTTTGTAACAATTGACTTTCGACCAGGTGGTAATTCATCAATTCTGGAATTATCCAGGTCTCCGTACTGCGTCATAGCCAAAGTACGTGGGATAGGTGTTGCTGTCATGACCAGGATATGAGGAGGGATGCTGCTTTTCTTCCAGAATTTGGCTCGCTGGGCTACACCAAACCGATGTTGCTCATCAATAATGACCAGGCCCAATCTATTAAAAACGACCGTTTCCTCTATGAGTGCATGTGTGCCGATCAGAATATTCATCTGGCCATTCTGTAATTCAGCAGCAATTTTTTTTCGTTCTGCTGTTTTGGTGGAACCTGTGAGTAGGGAAACATTGATCTGCATATGTTCAAGCAATTGGGAAATGGAAGCATAATGTTGTGTAGCCAGAATTTCTGTTGGTGCCATCAATGCAGCCTGAAATCCATTGTCGAGTGCAATCAGCATGCACATGAGTGCCACTATGGTTTTGCCGCTTCCGACATCACCCTGGAGCAATCTATTCATTTGACGTCCGGAACCCAAATCTAATCTTATTTCGCGGATAACCCGTTTTTGTGCATTGGTCAATTCAAATGGCAAATGTTTATGATAGAACTCATTAAAACGATCTCCGACAGTTTTAAAGATATAACCTGGTCTTGTTAGCTCCCGATTTTTTTTGGTTCCGAGCAATTGGAGCTGAAAAAGAAAATACTCTTCAAATTTGAGTCGCTCAACTGCCTGTTTCATATTCGCTGTATTATCAGGCAAGTGGATGTTATAATAGGCCTGTGCGCGTGGCATAAGGCTTTGGCTTTGAAGCAAGTTTTCGGGCAAAACTTCAGGAATGATATCCTTGACTTGCACCAGGAGGGTTTTAACCAGTTTGACCAACTGTTTGGTGCCAAGCCCTTGGTTCTTCATATTTTCAGTAGTCGGGTAAACCCCTTGCAGTGATTCACCCTGACCAAGTTCATCCAGGTTCAAGGTATCAATATCAGGATGCACAAAGTTGAACTTATTTTGAAAAACAGAGGCTTTTCCAAATAAGAGGTATTTTTTATTTGGGTCAAACTTGTCTTTGATCCATCTTAGGCCCTTGAACCATACCAGCCCAATGGTACCTGTAGCGTCAGTGAAATCTGCTGTGATACGTGTGGTTCTGGCACCACCGTGCGATCGCATATTGGATATCTTACCAATAAGTTGGTAATAGGTGTTATCATTATTGATCTCAGCTATTTTAAAAATACGACTTTTGTCAATATACCTGAAAGGAAAATAGTTTAGCAGATCTTCGAAAGTGTGAATACCGGCTTCCTTGTTCAGCATAGCTGCGCGTTTCGGCCCCACGCCTTTCAGAAACTCAATTTTATTTGATAGGATATTTTGCACGGTTTCGCTTAGTGGTAGCTAAGATAAGAATGAGTTGAGACATGATACGCATTCCGTATAAAAAAAACACCACCTGTATTTGAGGTGGTGCTTCTTCAATTTCTAATTTCTTTAGGGTTAATACTCCCAAAGGTCATGCTCAAAGTTAAACAGTTCATTTTTTACCCGTTCTGATTCCAAAAGTGCATCCACACCTGTGGCATAATCACTGATTGAGCGGTCAAAAACATTTTCTTCTTTATAGACATAACTATCAAATAGTCGTTTCCAGAATACTTCATCATAGCTCCGTCTTTCAGCTGAATTGGTTCTGTTGAATACAGGGGCTCTGGCCAGGGTATTTCTGGACTGTTCGTATGAGACCCAGAACAGAGGCTGGGGAAATTCCTGACCATCACGTTCAACCATCATAACCGGGCAGAATGCAATGATACGTACCATCATTTGTGAACGCTGTTTATCAAAATACCAATCTTCTTTAATTCTAAGCCTCATCACACGTGTTGGATCGAAAGTATATCGGATAATCGTATCATATTCCTCACCTGTATCAAGGCGTTGAAGTGTTTCAATACGCTCATATTCAACCTGATCAAGTATTTCCTGATAGGTCATGGGTATCAGTAACTCATCGGTGGCCGATATTTGATATGCTGTGAATTCATTGGCCTTAAGCCCATCCATTAAAACATTGATGAAACTGCGCCATGTGTTGTGTGATTCAACCGGAAAATAGAAGGGTTGGTTCATTTTTTGACGAAAGTCAATCTCTCGCCATATTCTTTTTGACCACATCACATCTGACCTCCTGATTGGCGGAAATGGGATAGGTTCCTTGTCGAGGATTCCGTCATCGGCGAATAATCCATCCGCGACAGGACGATCAAAGATCTGGGCTGTAGCTTCATTGTCAGTAGGCAAGAACAATCCAATTGCAAATGCCAGGATGATTATTTTTTTCATATTACTCATCATATTGTTCTAATTGATTTCAAGGTTTACAGGATTCAGCTGGCGAACAACGCCTCCCGGTCCTACAGCCCTGATATTTTCAAAATAAATGCGCTGACCTCGGCGCGCATTGCGTATTTCGTTCAGTACGGCTTCGCTGAACCTATTTCCTGTAACTGTTCCAAGCGGAATAACGTCACCGCCTCTGAATGTAGTTACAACGTAGGATTGAATGGAAAAATTATATCCTTCAAAGTCAAAATCTTCCATAACAGGAACAATACCTCCTGCCGCAAGCAGGATGTTACGGTCAATGCGTCCATCTGTCATATTGGCAATACGAGCGATGGGAGCGGGCACACGCCTGATCCTGAAATCGGCAGCTCCAAGCTCGATGGTACGGCCATCAACTAAGGCTGAAGCCGAAATGGTTGTTGTACGTGCAGTTTCAGGCACTTCGACCTCCCAGGTGCCATCGGGGGCACGTGTGATGGTACCCTCGGTAATGGTTGGCCGAATATCTTCAAGTGCGATACCGGGTGCCGACATTCCAATCGGATTTTTAACGCCTGCATAAAGGATGTTCATGCGCAATGGTGCCACCGTAAGGGCCGGAGGTGCAACAACATACTCGGATGCAAAATGATATTCTTCATGTGCTTGGGTAGCGGGATTATACATTTCGATTACACCTGCGTAACGTTGAACACCTGGTGAAGTACCCGGAAATTGTAGTTTAATGATCCCATCCTGACTGGTAAATGTTTGTGCACTCGATCTGTTTGCAGCTGTTATTCGGTCTGCACCGCGCAATACCCTTGCTTCAGATTGAATTTTACTGTCGTAGGCAGCAACTAGGACTTCTGCTTCATATTGCTGGCCGGTCATGATATAGTTTGATACCGGGATCACTTTTGCATCAATTTCATCAAATTTAAAATCAGCCTCGGTGATGTTGGCATAAAGTCTGTTAATAGCGTCAAATTCAGTGGTTTGTACTTCTCCTATAATCTTGTTTAGAATGGTGACGGTAGCAGCCAGAATGGTATGATAAAAATTATATTGCTGCCAGTCCTGGGGTGTTCCGGTGGCATCTCTGTATCCGCCTTCCCGATCAGTCAAAAGTCCTATTTTATCGGAAAACTGATGGCCAATTATATCCAGAATAAACTCACGGTAATCATTCATTTTTTCAGACAACTCGTAAGCTTTACCGTTTTTATTCTGCCCAATCATAAAATTTGTAGGCACATCAAACTTATCCCGGGTAGGAACGCTTGGAAGATCCAAAATTGGTGTTTCCTTCAATACACCAGCATTGAAAGGGTCAGCAACATATTCCATATTATAGAACAATTCAAGGGTTTCCTCCCTTGATTTTTTTTCAGAAATGCTAATAAGTTCCAGTTTCAGTTCTTCAATATAGGAGATCAATTCGTGTGATCGTGTTCTGATCTCCTGCGCACGTTCCCAATACTCACCAACCTTTTCAGGTTGAATATTATGCTGTGCTTCAAACTGTGCATAGGCTCCTGAAATTTTGGTCGCGAAGTTCTGGTTGGTGTTAACCATACTGTCATTCACAACCATGAAAGCATCTAGAATATCCTTGGAAACATTCAGCGCCAACAAGGCAGTAAGCACCAGGTAAAGCATGCCAATCATCTTTTGCCTTGGGGTTTCTTTGTATCCGGCCATTTATATTATGTCTTAAAAATTAATTAGCGTTTCGGTGTCATTAAGTTGTCGAATCATGAATTGATATTCATGGCAGTAAGCATATTGCCATAAACTTTATTCAATGCACTCATTCTGTTCGAAAGTGCAGTTAGTTGCTCATTGAACTGAACTGTATTTTCAGATGATTGATTAATTTGTTCAAGGTATTCGGTGAGGGTGAGTTGCAATTTTTCTGCTGCATCCACGGCTTTCTGCGAGCCATTCAACTGAATTTCATAAACGGCATTTAACGCTGAAAGATTTTCCGAAATTTTACGCAGTTGCAGATTATAGGCATCACCATCTACAGCTGAAAAATCGAGCGCTTCAACTGATTTAACAAGTATGTCTGCTGATTTGGCATAGCTGTCGGCAAGGCTTTGGGCTGATTCAGTGGCTGCTTTGACAGTTCCGGCAAAATCTTCTGTGGTTCGCATATCTGTTTTTAAAATATCAGCGGCCTGTGTGTAAGCTGTTCCCAGTTTTACTGCACCCTCAGATGCTGATCTCATATTTTGCAGATATTCTTCCGATACATTGACATCCTCCTCCATCACATTTGAAGCTTTCTTGTAGCTGTCAGCTAGTTCACTTGCAGCGGTTGAAGCTGTTTTTACAGAGGTAACATATTCATTGGTAGCAATGGAAGCATCAGATAATTCGCTCATTCTGGAAGCACTATCACTTAGTTTTTGCATGCCCGCACTTAATCGTTCCAGTGTTTCGGCATCGATGTTCGCCTCCTTGAACATATCATCAAGTTGCTGTGTAGGGGTTTTCCTGGAATTAAGTTCTTTCTGAACCCGGCCGGAATCACCATCATACATGCCAGCAAGTTCTGGATACACAAGACTCCAGTCTGGTTCAACATGAGGAGGTTCAAAAGCTGAAAAGAAAAATATTAGTGCTTCGGTGGTGAGTCCTATGATCAGCATCTCATTGGCGAATTGGTAATGGTTGATCTTGAAAAGAGCCCCCATGATTACAATAGCTGCTCCTATACCATATAGCTTGGACATGAAATTCTTATATCCTTTGCTTCTAACAAGTTTGCTTAATCCCATTTTGATTTAAGATTTATTTAATGATTGAAATATATGCCTGATATTGTGAATATTCTACCTGTAAACCCTTGATGCTTTTCTTGGGTTATCACCTTTGTTACGGCCAAGGAAGGGCTGTACATTGCGAAAACCGATATAGCTTTTGGCTGTATCCTGATACTCATAAGCTCTTGTGGTTACCTGCAAATAATAAGCAATGTCTTTCCATGATCCTCCACGTACCACTTTACGTTTCATTGAAGGTGGATCATTTTCTTTGGCGTTGTAGGTATAATTGGGATTCATGTCCCATGTAAAGTTATATGAAGCCGGGTCAAATGCACTATTGGTCCACTCTGCCACATTACCTGCCATATCATACAAGCCAAAGTCATTTGGAGGATAATGTCCGCAAATCACTGTGGTTAATCCACCATCAGCTATATAATTACCACGCAGCGGTTTGAAATTAGCAAGGAAGCATCCTTTTTCATTGCGCGTATATGGTCCGCCCCAGGGGTAAGGGTTGAGCTCATAACCGGCTCTTGCAGCCCATTCCCATTCGGCTTCGGTAGGCAAGCGGAACTCAGCAACAGAAACTTCTCCTTTACGGCCACTCAGGTAATTGTTTAATAGCTCGGTACGCCACACAGAAAAGGCACGTGCCTGGCTCCAATTCACTCCAACAACCGGATAATTGTCATAGGCAGGATGCCAAAAATATTTCTCGGTAAGTGGGTCATTGAAAGAGTATGTATAGTCATGTATCCATGCCAGGGTGTCGGGATAGACATTGATCATTTCCTTTCGCACATATACTGAACGGTCTCGCAGTCCCTGTGGCCTGTTAGCAAGGCCGGCATTGCGAAAGTCGGCATCTTGAGTGAAGTCTTTTCTGGCAGCGGCATGCAGGTCAACCCAATAATACTCATACATGAGTTTACGGGTATCAATTTCCTTTCGGCGGAAATAGCGCTCATGCTCAGGCAGGTACATATCTTCTAATGCGTCACGTATATCTTGATCGCGACTATTCCAATCAATCTTGGTTTTCCAGTTTAGGAATGGTGGGTCATAGATCTCACCGGTACGTCTGTTTTCTTCGATGAGGTATTCATCCGGTCTGATCTCTCCGAGTATGGTTCGGGCAATGGAATCCCTCACCCAATGTACAAACTGTCTGTATTTGTTGTTGGTTATCTCGGTTTCGTCCATAAAAAATGCTGAAACCGAAATAGTTCTTACTTCGTGCAAATGCCCGGAGATGATATCTTCACCGCCGGCACCCATGTTATAACTGCCCTGTGGAATGAAAACCATACCGTATGGGTCGGGTTGATAGAATGGTTTCGATTTTTTGCGGACACCTACCAATTCTCCTTGATTTGATTGGCCACAACTAGAAACGATAAATGCAGCAAGTGCAAACAACAAAATATTTCTCATGTTTTCTAAACGAATTGCTTTCAATTTAATATGCTTTTGGTTACATATTTTTTTCGCTCTAACTTGGTTTTGCAGCGGTCAAAAGTAGAAAAAATATGTATTGATTCATGATTTTTGAAATTTTTGATACCAAACATTACAAATAACGAGTGTTTCTGTAACTTCTGGATGACCGGTCAGGACTTATCTTAAAACAATACCCCAAGCTTATCTCGTGTGAGCCCGGTACATTCAATCCCATGGTGTTGACGTCATACGCGTAACCTATCCTGAAATCGTTCCACAACACGCCAACCATTAGCCCTATCGATTCCAAAAGCCTATAGTTAACGCCCCCCCAGAACTTATTATTGTATAAGATGGTGGCAGAGGCATTGATTTGGGTCGTTGAAAGGTTAGTGATTATATTAACTGCTGGGTGTAATTCGTAATTGGGATTGTTTCGAAACACATATTGATAGCCGGCAACCATATGAATGGTGCGGTCGCCGACAAAACTGCCACTCTCAGATGATGAAGTGAGTGCTTTTCCCTTAGTTTCAAGCATACTGGTAACTGAAACACCTAAATAATAGTAGTCGGGTGAATGCAGAAATAGCCCAAAATTCAAATCAAACAACATATCACTTTGCTCCGAAGTGGCTAAAATCGGATCATTAGGTTGAGTGGGTTTAAATTTTGAAAAATCTGTGGAACGGTTCATAAAATTAAGTGCTGTTCCAATGCCCAAAACTGATCCGCCCAAATCCAGGTGATAGGCATATCCCAGTTGGACACCAATGTTGTTTTCAAAGCCAAGTTTATCTTGAATGATGGAACCTCCCAACCCACCTCTTAGAAAACGAATTGGAGAATCGATGGTTATTAAAAAAGTTTCAGGTGCTACCCTGTTTCCGTCCTCATCTTTAAACCCAACCCACTGTTGCCGAACAATACCGCTTAGACAAATCCCTTCGCCCATGCCGGCGAATCCGGGATTGCTGTACATATTGGTATGGGTATGATGAGTGAAGATCGGAGCCTGCTGAGCATTCACAGGCTTAACCATCATAACGAGCAATACTATTGTAAATAAGCGGTTGATAATCAATTGCATTAACGAGGCACCTTGACGTGATTCAAGGGGGCTAAAATAGTAAATTTTCCCAAACTTGGTTTTATAAAAAACTCTTTTTCGTGAATAAACTATCCTCATGCAAGCTTTTTAGCTGAAACAATACGATTTAGTTCCCTTAACAACTATGAATTAGTCCATTTATTGCTTATCCCAAATGTTTAACAAAGTCGTGTCATTATTCTCATAGGCTTAATTAAAGTTGATATTTTGAATCAGCAAGATTTATCTGTTTACTTTTGCCAAAAATTTAAACTTCAAAACAATAATTAAATGGCTTTTATTCAGAAAGATAAGTTGTTTTCAAAAAAATGGATGATCAATTATTCCCTCATCCTCATTGGGTCGTTTATCCTGGCTTCGGGTTTTGTGTTGTTTATCACACCTTATAAAATAGTTCCTGGTGGGGTATATGGCATTGCTATAGTTCTTCATTATGTGCTGGGAACACCTGTAGGGATGACCGCACTCAGCATGGATATACCGCTGACCTTAATTGGTATTAGAATTCTTGGACCCCGTTTTGGTTATAAAACGGTTGTCGGATTTTTGCTTACGGCTGTTTTTGTGGATGGCATAACCTATTTCTATGGTAACGAACCACTTGTAACTGACGAGCCGCTCCTGTCTTCTATTTTTGGAGGCGTATTTCTCGGTGTTGGTTTAGGTTTAATTTTTAAAGCAAAGGCTACTTCAGGCGGTACCGATATCATCGCTATGATCACCAGTAAATATACAAAACTACCCGTAGGTCAGTTGCTTATTTATGTAGATTCCGTGATTGTTTTAATCGGGCTTCTGGTCTTTCAGGATTGGAAGATTCCACTATATTCCCTGATCGTGATTTTCATCACCGGCAGGGTGATCGATACCATTTTACAGGGTGTAAACTATGATAAAACAATATTTATCGTATCAGACAAACATCAGGAAATCAGGGATAAGATCATTAATGACCTGAATAGAGGAGGTACATTTATCAAAGGACAAGGGATGTTTAACGGCGATGAACGTACCATCATTTTCACAGTAGTTAACCGGCGCGAGATGGCTATACTGCAGGAATTTATCCACCAGATTGATACCAGGGCATTTGTAACTGTTATTAACGCCAATGAGATTTTGGGTGAGGGATTTAAGTCACTTACAGAGAAAGTTTCCTATTAGTACTGCTTTAATAACCGTATTGTTGCTGCAGGGATCCATACATAATGGATAAAATAGGAACGGTCGGACGCAGCTTGAAACAAATCCTATTTAAAAAGCTTCAGGATGTCATTTCCGTTTGCAAAAATAAGTAACCCAAACAGGATCACCATCCCAACAATCTGAGCGTATTCCATGAACCTGTCGCTTGGTTTTCGTCTTGCGATGATCTCGTAAAACAGGAACATGACGTGGCCGCCATCAAGGGCAGGGATAGGTAAAAGGTTGAGCACAGCTAGCATAATGGATAGAAAAGCCGTCAATCGCCAGAAACTTTCCCAATGCCATTGTTTCGGAAAAATGCTTCCAATGGTAATGAACCCGCCAACACTTTCATAGGCTTTTATTTCAGGAGAAAACAGCAGCTTCAGCTGCTTCAGATAGCTGCCAATGCCATCAACAGTTTTGGTGAAACCTGCCGGAATGGCATCCAGCACGGAATAATACTTCTGATGAAGGTTATAAAAATCAGCCAGATTGCCTTTGGGATAGACGCCGATCAGACCGGCATCCGGAACAAGTACTACGGGATGCAGTGTGTCGTTCCCACGCTTCAGGTCTATGGTCACAGTTTGATTTTTATATTGTTGGATAGCTTCCCTGAAATCAGGAAAATAAAGTAATAATTGTCCATTTATACCCAAGATGGTGTCGCCTTTTTCTAGGCCTGCATCCCGCGCAGCCGATTGCTCAGGAAAGCCATCCACGATAAAAGGGAACCGGTATGAAAGGAATGACGGTGATTCATGCTTTACCAATTTTCCGATGGCCCCGTCAGGAAGCATGATATCCTTAACCGTACCATTGCGTTCCACCTGTATGCTGCGTGCTTCCTCAAGGATTATTGTGAGCGGGATGCGTTGAAAATCATCAATATACCTGCCATCAACTGATAGTATTTTATCACCATTACGCAAGCCGAATTCCTGGGCCAGGTCGTCTGCTACAATACCATAGCGGTTTACTTCAGAGGTTGGCAGGTATTTTTCACCATAAAATGCCAGCATACCAAGGTAAATCAAATAGGCCAGGATCACATTCATGGTTACACCACCCAGCATAATGATCAATCTTTGCCAGGCCGGTTTCGACCTGAACTCCCATTCCTTTGGCTCCTGCGACATCTGCTCCTTATCCATAGATTCATCAATCATACCTGAAATCTTCACGTATCCTCCAAGCGGGAGCCATCCCATGCCATACTCAGTACCTTTAAAATTGAACTTAAAGAGTGAGAACCATGGGTTGAAAAACAGGTAGAATTTTTCGACACGGGTTTTGAAAATTTTTGCAGCAATGAAATGCCCGAACTCATGAACGACCACAAGGATGGATAAGCTTAGAAGTAATTGAAGGATCTGTATAAGAATTTCCATTTATAATATTTTCAATTTTATGCTGAAACAAACTTAAATCTGAAATACGTGTTTTATGACTTTTTAGGTTAGAAATAAAACGGCTGCAAAATTAGGTTTTTTTTTAAAAGAGTTTGTTTTAGAATTCTTTAGAATTGTTAAAGATTACCAATTTATTCGGTGGATTGAAGATGCTGTGAAATATTGCCTAAGTATAGCCATTATCAGCGATCTTTTTACTGATATTCAAGGGATATATCAAGGGCAGAATTAGCAGTTTGGGATCAAACCAATCTTTAGGACATGCTGAGCCTAAAAAGTTATAAACTCTTCCGGATCTATAGGTGCTCCGTTATGCCAGAGCTCAAAATGCAAATGAGGCCCTGTGCTCAGTTCGCCGGTTTCACCAATGATCGCGATCGGTTCGCCTGCTCTTACAATGTCACCTTCTTTCTTAAAAAGTACCGCATTGTGTTTGTACACCGAGAGGATGTTCTCCGGGTGTTGGATACCAATTACATAACCCTTGTCAAGGGTCCAATCGGCAAATATCACCGTACCATCAAGCGTGGATTTAATAGCCACATTTTTATCAGCTACAATGTCGATCCCATAATGGCCGGCAATAATATCGAACCGGTTGGTGATCATTCCGCTCAAAGGCGTGAAAAAGTTCATGGCTGTGATGCTCCGACGGCGCAATTCGCGACCGGGCAGTGGTTCGTATAGTAGATTATACCTGGCACTTTCAAACTCTAAACGTAGCAGGCTGTCCTCGAGTGATTTCTGCAATGTGATGGTGTCTAATGCAAAAGCACGTGCAGTTTCTGCCTCACCAAAGACAGCAATGCTGTCTGCAATTTCATCGTAACCTGCTATGATCCGTCGAATATTTTCCAAAAAAACCTCTTTTTGCAAGAATACCCTTTCCAGTGAGTCGGCAGTACGTTCCAACTCGTAAACCTGCTTACTGAGCCCTACATCTGTATAGCCCGGTATGTATTCCCTTAAAGGCGTAAATGCAATGATATATATGGTGATAACGATCAGAAAGACCGAAAGACTAACCATGGAAACAAAAACATTCATCCGGCTTAGTCTGAAGCTGATCTTTTCTTCAAAAGTTTCATCGTGAAAGATTACTAAACGGTATTTATCACGTAACTTTTGGTACCACTTTTTTCGTTTTTGTTCTGCCATGATAAGTACTTTGTGCCGAGGCAAAAATACAAAAACCGCAGGCATACTGACCTGCTATTAAAATTAAAGCCGATTGAGCTGTTTTCTGTTCATCTAAAGTATATCTATTTTTAGCTACTTAATGGATTGAAAGTGCATGTATAATATTGGCTTTTACTTTTTAAATACTGTTTTATTTAACTTTGCACACTGAAAATGGTTTAGTAAACATACGTTCAAATGGAAAATTGATAGCTTGCCACAGGTTCTCAATAATATTTTGGTCGAATTTGAGTTAATGTTCAAAACTGAATGATTAAACTTGCCTTGCATAGAAAATACTATTTCCTTGCTTTTTTAGCCTTGCTTCTTTTTGGAATATCAGGATGTTCCACCAAAAAGAATACCTGGAATCGTCGTGCCTATCATAATCTCACCAGCCACTACAATGTATTTTGGAACGGCAATGAAAGTCTGAAAACCGGTGTTGCCGATCTTAGAAAAAGTGCCAAGGATGATTATATGCAGGTGCTTAGGGTTTTTAACTATGGAACCCAGAGTGATGCACAAAGACAATATCCTGCCATGGACCGTGCAATTGAAAAGGCTTCGATTGGGGTACAAAAGCATTCAATGGTTTTCGGCGGACGCGAAAGGGTTCGTTGGATTGACGACAGCTACCTGATGATGGCTAAGGCACACTTCTATAAAAAGGACTTCATTAGTGCCAGACGCACTTTTGAATTTATAACAACCGAATACAGCTATAACGATATCAAACATACCGCTGAACTGTGGCTGGCACGCACCTACATCGAATTGGAGCAGTACGACAGGGCACTTGCGCTGCTTACAGCCATGGAAAGCAGGTTGGTTAACATGAGTATGCCAAGGCATGTTGAAAGTAATTTTGATGCGGTTTTTGCGGATTATTTCATTGCCACTGAAAATTACAGTCAGGCCAAACCCTATCTGCGCCGTGCAATTGATTTGCACAATGATCGCCAACGGGTTACGCGTATGATGTTTATTCTGGCACAGATACATGAACGGGAAGGAGAGCTGGCACGTGCCACCCAGTATTATAACCAGGTAATCAAACGTAACCCTGTTTATGACCTCATCTTTCAGTCTAAAATCAATCTGGCCAAAGCATACAACCCTTCACATGCAGATAGCAGACAGATTGTGCGGGTGCTCGAAAAAATGCTTAATGATGAGCGTAACAGGGACTATCAGGATAAGATATATTATGCTTTGGCAGAAGTTGCCTTAAAAGACAATGATGAAGACCTGGCAATGGAACATCTGAGGAAATCTGTTGCTTTGAGTGTTAACGATAACAACCAAAAGGCAGCATCCGCCCTGCAGGTGGCTGATATGTATTTTGAACGTACACAATATGAACCGGCACAAGCCTATTATGATACTGCAGTTCAGGTGTTGCCAGCCACTTATCCCGGATATGACAGCATCAGGAGCCGGACAGTTGTTTTAAATGATCTGGTTTATAATCTGAACAATATTAAGCTTCAGGACAGTTTGCTTGTGCTGGCAGCAATGGATTCTGTACAGTTATATGCGGCCATAGATAAGATAATTGACGTATTTGTTAAGGAGGAACAGCGAAAGGAACAGGAAGAACGCGCACAAAGTATGATGGCAATGTATGGGGGGCGTTTTGATGACAGGGCAAGGCAAGCAGCAGCAGGTGACAATACCGGCGGTGGGTGGTATTTTTACAATCAGAACACGCTTAGTTATGGCTTTACGGAGTTTATGCGTAAATGGGGACGTCGTCAGCTTGAAGACAATTGGCGTATAAGCGACAGGCAGTCGCTGGTGGTTGGCAGTTCAGAAGGTATGTTGGCAGGGGATGGAATGGTGGATCCTGATGACCCTGATGCTGTGCCGTTGACACCGCGTGACCGGGATTACTATTTAAGGGACATCCCAAAAACAGAAGAAGAGAAAGAAGCCGCACTGGAGTTGATCATGGAATCATACAACAATGCAGCTTATATTTATAAGGAAAGCCTCAATGATTATGGGCCTGCGAAAATGAATTATCTGACCCTGAACGAACGTTTTCCTGACAATCCCTATCGTGTTCAAGCCTGGTATGCCTTACACAGAATGCACAATGAAGAGGGTGATTTTGAACAGGCCGAATATTACAAATCGATCATACTCAATAGTTATCCTGACACAGATTATGCCATCATTCTCACTGACCCAGATTATTTTTTGAAGCTGGCAGATGAAAGAAACCAATCGTTAAATTTTTATGCATCTACCTATGATGCCTATCGCGAAGGTCAATATTTTAGGGTGCTTATGAATACAAATCAGGCCCGAACATTATATGCCAATGATTCTGTCATAATGCCCAAGTTTGAGTTCCTTCGAGCTATTGCAGTTGGCAGGGTCCAGGCAGTGGACTCAATGGCTGTAAGCCTTAGCAACCTGATCAACAGATATCCTGAAGATGAAGTTTCGCCGCTTGCTACAAGTATTTTACGGCAGCTTAACCAGGATTTCAGCCTCAATATTGAACTCCCGGAGGAGGTCACCAGGGAAGAAGCCGAAACAGCAGAACCACCCTCACCTTATACATTCGATCAAAATGCCATGCATATGGTCATGATTATCACAAATACAACAGCAGTGCGTACAGATCCTCTGAAGGTTCGTATATCTGACTTCAACAGCAGGTCATTTGGATCGAAAAGCTTGATGATTAGAAGTATAATGCTTGATAACCAAAGGTCGTTGGTTACTGTGGGTAACTTCGATAACAAATCTCAGGCCGATGACTATAGATCAACCATTATAGAAAGCGATTACGTATTTGGTGGAATTGCAGATGAAAATTTTGACGTTTATCAGGTTTCAGTGGGTAATTATCCAATTTTTTACCGCGAAAAAGACCTGGCACAATATGAATCTTTCTGGGAAAAAAATTATTAATTGAATTAATACCTGAATCCGTTGAAGAAAATCAAGAATATGGGAGCTGACTCTACCTCAAGAAACATTATTGGCCAAGGAACCAAATTTAAAGGTGATCTGGAATCGAATGGCGATTTTCGAATTGATGGCCACCTGATTGGAAACATCAAATGTGATGGCAAAATCGTTATCGGTCAGTCCGGAACAGTTGAGGGTGATGTTTTTTGCAAACAGGCTGATATTTCAGGCAAAGTGAAAGCAAAGCTGGAGGTGGATGAGATCACAGTTTTCAAGGCCACAGCAGATTTTAATGGTGAACTCATCACTTCAAAGATTGCCATTGAGGTAGGAGCCATGTTCTCAGGAAAATGCCAGATGAAAAATGCCCTAAGGGATGATGGCCATGCAAACGAAAAAAAAGCCAAAACTCAATAGCAGCCAGCTGAAATTATATGCCAGGTATTCCTCGCTTGCTTTTCAGATGTTGGCCGTAATTTTGATTGGCGTTTTTGGAGGAATCAAGCTGGATAATTGGGTGGGTTGGACATTTCCTGTATTTACAGTGGTTCTTTCATTGACTTCGGTATGCTTTGCCATCTATTTTGCCATTAAAGAGTTTCTTAAATAATGCCCTATGTTAAGTCAGAAGTTTAAAGCCTTCCTAAAGCAAATTTCAGTATTGACGCTACTTTTAGCCATATTTTCTTTTGCAATTACCCGTTTCATATCGCCGGAGTTCACCACCAGAACATGGCCCTTCTTGCTGCTTTTCTTTTTGATCACCAACAGCGTACTTTATTATTTATACCTGCGCATACACGAAAGAAAAGTATCTGCCTTTGCCAATTTCTTTATGCTAACCACCTCGGCCAAGCTGATATTTTACCTGATGGCAATTGTGGTTTGGTTATATTTTAATCGTGACGAAACCGTACCATTCGTTCTTACATTTTTTATTTATTACATCATTTATACAATTTATGAGGTAAGAGCCATCATGAAAATGCAAACTGGAAAAGACAAATCAAAAGCTTGGTAAACCAAGGTTTAAAATCAATGGTAAACTGTATGAATGCTTGCTTAATAACGGAACATTGGATTTCGAAAAGATGGCTTTAATTGATTACTTTTGTCTGTTCAAATATTTAGGATTAAATGATTTATATTACGCGAAGAGAACGATTTAACGCTGCTCACCGGCTCTACAGACCAGATTTTACGGATGAAAAAAACATGGAGGTCTTTGGTAAATGTTCAAACCCAAACTGGCATGGCCATAATTATGAATTGTTCGTAACTGTAAAGGGTGAGATCAATCCTGAAACCGGCTTTTTGATTAACCTAAAGAATCTGAGTCAGCTTGTGCGCGAAAGGGTTACAGACAAACTGGATCATCGCAACATCAATCTGGAAGTGGAGTTTATGCAGGGTAAAACGGCTTCAACCGAAGGGCTTGCTGTGGCAATCTGGAGTCAACTGGAACAGCCCATCAGGGATTTGGGAGCTGAATTGCATTGCATCAGAATTCATGAATCGGAGAATAATTCAGTTGAATATTTTGGTTAAATTAATTGCTATTACTGAGGCTTAAACATTTAATTATTCATTCACTCATTTACCAAAAACCATTGAAGCATGATTGAGAAACCAAAGGAATTGCTCGGTTATGAAAAAATTGAAAAATTTGCACCAAAGAAACTGGTAGAACTGGAAAAACATTACAAGGCCATACTTGCCCTGATTGGTGAAGATACTGGCAGAGAAGGCCTTCTTGAAACTCCCCGGAGGGTTGCCAAATCCATACAGTTTTTAACGCAGGGCTATGACCATGATCCGGAGGAGATACTTCTCTCAGCCAAGTTCAAGGAAGACTATCGCGAAATGGTCATTGTGAAAGACATTGAAATATTTTCACTTTGTGAACACCATATGATTCCCTTTGTAGGCCGTGCACATGTGGGCTATATCCCCAATGGCTATATAACCGGCTTGAGCAAAATTGCACGTGTTGTGGAAGCTTATTCCAGGCGCTTGCAGGTTCAGGAACGGCTCACTACACAGATCAAGGAAGCCATTCAAAATGCATTAAAGCCGTTGGGAGTTGCAGTCGTGATAGAAGCCAGGCATATGTGCATGTCGATGCGAGGCGTACAAAAGCAAAATTCGGTAACCACCACCAGTGACTTTACGGGTGCCTTTGAACGGGCCGAAACACGTGCAGAGTTTATCAGCCTCATTAGTTCTAAGTTGCATTAAAGTCGGAATAAAGCAGATTAATTTGACCAATCAAATTGGTTTTACGTGTTGGTCGAGCCGGAAATCGGTTTACCAGGCCAAGCTAACAGGAAACTGAACATTTATTAACCTTAACATTATTGTGTGATGAACTTATCTTCAAATCAACAATACACTCAAATTGATTTTAAAACCCAGTCGCTGGCACGCACATTTCTTGCCAATGTATTTTCATGGATGTTTATAGCGCTTGCAACAACTGCCCTGGTGGCCTATGTGGCTTCAGGAAATGAAACATTCCTCCGAATGATGTTTAATCCCGAAACCGGAGGAATGAGTATGATCGGGTGGGTCATCATGCTATCGCCCTTGGGCTTGGTTTTGTTGATGTCGGCCGGTTTTCAGCGCATATCAGCCTCAAACCTTACATTGGTTTTCATTGCCTACTCTATATTGATGGGGCTCAGTCTCAGTTTTATTTTTCTGGCGTACACAGGTGCCAGTATAGCTAAAACCTTCGTGATTGCTTCATCCATGTTCGGACTGATGGCTGTGGTAGGTTACACAACCAAAACAGATCTCAGCCGCTTCGGCTCCCTGATGTTTATGGGCCTGATCGGCTTAATCATCGCATCGCTGATAAACTTTTTTATGCGCAGCGGCACACTTGACTATATCATCAGTTTCATTGGGGTTTTGGTATTCACAGGACTGACAGCCTATGATGTTCAAAAGTTGAAACGAATTGGTGCCTCTGCAATGGATGAGGGCGAAGGCATGCGTAAGATAACGATTATGGGTGCCCTCACACTTTATCTGGACTTTATCAATTTATTTCTATTTTTGCTTCGCTTTTTCGGCAACCGAAAATAAAGCTACATTGTTAATTATAAGCTAATTACATTAATAAAAGATTTATGAAAGCCTATGTTTTTCCCGGACAGGGAGCACAGTTTGTTGGAATGGGAAAAGATTTATTTGAAAATTCTGCCAAGGCAAAGGAGCTATTTCAAAAGGCAAACACCATACTGAAATTTAAAATAACCGATTTGATGTTCGATGGCACTGACGAAGACCTACGTCAAACAAAAGTAACACAACCGGCTATTTTTTTGCATTCGGTCATTCTAGCCATCACACTGGGTGAGGAGTTCAAGCCGGATATGGTAGCTGGCCATTCACTTGGTGAGTTTTCTGCATTGGTTGCCAACAAAACCCTTGGTTTTGAAGATGGATTGCGTCTGGTGTATAAAAGAGCCATGGCCATGCAAAAGGCCTGTGAGCTTAATCCCAGCACCATGGCTGCCATTCTTGGCCTCGATGACAAGGAGGTGGAGCGAGTTTGCGCATCCATTAAGGATGAGGTGGTTGTGCCGGCCAACTATAACAGTCCAGGGCAATTGGTTATCTCAGGGAGTAATGCAGGGGTGGCGAAGGCTTGTGAAAAACTGCTGGAGGCAGGTGCCAAGCGTGCCTTGCCACTAAAGGTAGGTGGTGCCTTCCATTCACCACTGATGGAACCTGCCCGAGTGGAACTTGCCGAAGCCATTGCCGAAACCAAATTCAACCGTGGCATTTGCCCGATCTACCAGAATGTAACAGGCCAGTCGGTTACCGATCCCGAGATCATTAAGACGAACCTGATCGCCCAGCTCACTGCTCCGGTGCGCTGGACGCAGATCATGCATAATATGGTTGCCGGTGGTGCCAAAACTGTTATTGAAGTCGGTCCTGGCACTGTATTACAAGGTCTCTTCAAAAAAGTGGACAGGAACTTGGTTACCATGAGTGCAAACTTGTCGAATTAGTTTACAATCAAATATTAATTCCCGAATACTGGCTTTGATTAAGGATTATTTCTATTTTTAATCCATGACTACACTACCTTTTAATGATAATTCTACAATAAGAGGCTTGATTTCGTTTAGAAAGCAACTTCATCGTTTGGCTGAACTTTCGGGCCAGGAGAAGAAGACCAGCCGTGCCATTGCTGAGAGATTATTACAATACAAGCCAGACGAGTTATTAACCGGACTTGGGGGCTATGGTCTTGTAGCACGCTACAAAGCAAGTAAACCTGGGCCACGCCTGCTGTTCAGGGCTGATATGGATGCCCTCCCTATAAGTGAAGATAATAACTTTGATCACAGGTCGGTTACTGAAAATGTATCACATAAATGTGGCCACGACGGGCACAGTACCATATTATTAGGGCTGGCGGCCGCTCTGCACACAAACCCACCTGCACGTGGCGAAGTTATCTTGCTTTTTCAGCCGGCAGAGGAAACCGGAATGGGTGCCAATGAGGTGATTTCAGATCCCGGATTCGATTCAATCAAACCTGATTTTGCCTTTGCACTGCATAACCTTCCCGGATTTGAGAAAAATAAGATCATTTGGCGCGATGGAAATTTTGCCTCTGCCTCGGTCGGGATTAAGATTGAACTAAACGGACGCACTGCACATGCCTCGCAGCCCGAAACCGGTATCAGTCCTGCAATTGCTTTGGCAAACATAATTCGTGGCTTGCAATCGCTTAACGCGCAAAATATTAAGCAGTCAGACTATGCTTGTGTGACCTTAACACATGCACGACTGGGTGAGAAAGCTGTGGGCACTGCTCCCGGTCATGCAATCGTGTGGGCTACCTTACGCAGCTATAAGGACAGTGTGTTGAACATGCTGAAGGAACGCAGCGTGAAAATAGCCCAAGAACAAGCACATGCGTTCAAACTCAATATGAGCTACGACTGGCAGGAACCTTTTGCTGCTACGGTGAACCATCCTGAGTGCACGGCTGTGCTAAAGGAGGTTATTTCAAAAAATGGTTTCATGGAGCAAGAGATTGAGTGGCCTTTCAGATGGTCTGAAGACTTTGGTCATTTTGGCCCCCTCACTAAAACCTGCCTGTTTGGTCTTGGAGCTGGCAATGATCATCCCTCACTGCATAATCCTGATTATGATTTCCCTGACGAAATAATTCGTGCCGGAATTGAGGTCTTTGATGCCATCAGGAATCATATAACAGGTTAAGCATTTGAAAGGTGGATGGAATACGCTACTTTTGCCCATAAATTAATTTCAAAATGAATCGGATTTGTGTCTTTTGTGGCAGTAGCATGGGATACCAACAGGTCTACCGGCAGGCAGCAGAAAATCTGGGAAAGCTTTTTGCTGAACTTGGGATTGGGCTGGTTTATGGCGGAGCTAATGTAGGCCTAATGAAAGTGATGGCCAATAGTACGATGGAACATGGCGGGGAAGTGATCGGCATTATGCCACAAGCCCTTGTTGACAAAGAAGTTGCTCACAATGGAATTCACAAGTTACACGTGGTAAATTCAATGGCTGAACGCAAGCACATGATGCTGGACTTGTCTGATGCATTTATCGCATTGCCTGGCGGGTTTGGTACCCTGGATGAACTTACAGAGATATTGACGTATAATCAATTGAGGATATCTGATAAACCCCTTGGATTATTAAACATTGCTGGTTATTTTGATTCTTTGTTACGTTTTCTTGATCATGGTGTTGGTGAGGGATTTATAAGGGAAGAGCACCGGAATAATATTATCGTTTCATTTGATTGTAAATCACTGTTGCAGAAGTTAAAAATTTATGAACCGGTTGGTGTAGGCAAATGGATTGAGGATATCAAAAGTGAGGGATAAATATTAAAAACCTGCAAGGAAATGTTTCATTCTCATCATTACAGAAAGTTAAAAAATAAAAACCTTTATGCGCTTGCAGCTGAGGTAAACCATACTGCAACATCATGCTTGTCATTGGAATAACAGGTACCTTAGGTGCAGGCAAGGGAACGATTGTGGAATACCTTGTTCAGGAAAGGCAATTTGTTCATTTCTCAGTCAGGGCATGGCTCATTAAGGAGATAAAGAAAAGAGGACTGCCGGTGAACCGCGACAGCATGACAGAAGTGGCAAACGAACTTCGTAAAAAGTATTCACCCAGTTATGTCACCGATCAGCTTTATGAGGAAGCTACAAAAACAGACAAACCCTGTGTAATTGAAAGTATTCGCACCCCTGGTGAGATTGATTCATTGAGAGCAAAAGGGACGTTTTATCTCTTTGCTGTTGATGCAAGGCCCGAAGTCAGATATGAAAGAATTCAGCACCGTGGATCTGAAACTGATGCGGTTAGCTATGAAACGTTCATGGCCAACGAAAAACGTGAAATGCAATCGGATGATCCTAATAAGCAGAACCTGGCAGCCTGCATTGCAAAAGCAGATTTCTTATTCCGGAACAATGGCAATCTCAAACAACTTTACAAGCAGATAGACGATGCTTTAGAGTCAATAGAAAGCATAAATCAACATAAACATGAATAAAACTTCATCCAAAAGGCCCAGTTGGGATATGTACTTTTTAAGCCTGGCCGATTCAGTTGCTTCGCGTGCCACCTGCGACCGTGGAAGAAGCGGCTGCGTGATCGTTAAGGACAGGCAGATACTTGTAACAGGATATGTGGGTTCACCTCGCGGCCTAGCACATTGCGATGATGTAGGCCATCTGATGAAGAAAGTGGTGCACGAAGATGGCAGGGTTACCCAGCATTGCATGCGTACAGTTCACGCTGAACAGAATGCCATTACACAGGCAGCTAGAAGGGGCATTGCGCTGGAAGGAAGCACCTTATATTGTAGGATGACCCCTTGTAGAACCTGTTGTATGCTTATCATTAATTGTGGTATTGAACGTGTAGTATGTGAACGGAAATACCATGCTGCAGGTGAATCAGAAGCCATGTTTGAAGAAGCAGGGGTAAAACTCGAATACCTTCATGATGAGGTTCAACAATATAATGATCAGTAATGTAAAACTTACAAAAAGGAAAGCCTCCATTTTGTTGATATTATTTACTGTTGTAGTGTAGAAACTCCGACTTTTTATCCGATATTTACAAGGGAATATTTAGTTTCTTGCCAAAGCAATTATCCAACTGCTTTGGCGACGGAATGGATTATGCATTGTTTGACTGACAAGGTTAACATTGAAATATAATCATAGTTCATTGGAAGTTTAGCCGTTTCAACATCACTCATAAACATGCCATTTATGAAAGCAAATTTTCAAATACACTATCAAACAAACTGGGGAGAAAATCTCTTTGTTTGTGGCAGCAGTCGTGCTTTTGGCGATTGGTCAACTGATCATGCCTTGCCTATGAATTATGTTGGAAATAATTTTTGGCAGGCCGAAATTGAACTTGAGGACAAATTCAACTTCTCATACAAATACTTTATCCGCGACCACGATGGGCAGATTTTTTGGGAAGGCGGCCCGAACCGAAGTTTCGAAGCATTTGGGAAATCCCAAACTTTTGTTTATGACCAATGGCAACCTGCTTTTGACCCCACAAGGGTATTGCTAAGTAAGGTTTTTACGCAGGTACTGTTGAAACCTGCAAAATTAAATGCCAAGGCCAAAACAAGCAAAGCAAAGCGAATACTGCGACTGAAAATATTAGCACCTCGAGTAGGTCCTAACCATGGCCTGGCAATCATTGGTGATTCAGGCCTGCTAGGGGCCTGGCAAAAGCCTGTTCTATTAAATAACCATAACTATCCAACATGGCATATTGATCTGGATATTGATAAGTTAAGTTTCCCGCTTCAATACAAATACGTGATCTTAGATCTTACAAACAATGAAATCAGTACATGGGAAGAAGGCAAGAACCGCGAACTGATTGACCCTCCGACTGATCAAAACGATTCAATTTCAATCCTGAACGAAGAAGGTTTTCGTTACCCGGTCGGGAATTGGAAAGGCGCAGGTGTTGCCGTACCTGTATTTTCGCTTCGTAGTGGCGACAGTTTTGGTGTTGGAGAGTTTACTGATATTAAGAAACTGGTGGACTGGTGTACATTAACCGGAATAAGAATGATCCAGCTCTTGCCTGTCAATGAAACTGTTGCAACTCATTCATGGTTGGATTCCTATCCTTATAAGTCTATTTCAGTCAGGGCTCTTCACCCCATGTATTTAAATTTAAAAGCCTTGGGTGAATTGAATGATAAAAAGGAAAAGGCTGTCTTTTTACGCTTGAAAACCAAACTGAATAAACTCACATATGTAGATTATGTTGCGGTCACTAAAGCCAAGTCAAGATATTTTAAGCTCATTTTTGATCAAAATTGGGAACAATTAAAACAAACAGATGATTATCAGATATTTTTCAATGAAAACAAAGACTGGTTGATACCCTATGCTGCTTTCTGTTATTTGCGGGACCGCTACAAAACAAGCAATTTTAGGGAATGGGGTAAATTTGCAACATTCAATCCAAAAAAGATAGCTGAACTTACTGCCCCCTCCAACAGCATATATGAACACATTGCTGTTCATTATTTTATTCAGTATCATTTGGATAGGCAGTTGAAAGAAGCAGTTGAATATGCACATCAGCGAAGGGTTGCACTCAAAGGTGACATCCCAATCGGAATCAGTCCTAACAGCATCGAGGCATGGGCAGAGCCACAGCTATTCAACTTGAAAGGCCAGGCCGGTGCTCCACCTGATGACTTTGCTATTATGGGCCAGAATTGGGGTTTCCCGACTTACAATTGGGATGAAATGACACAAGACGGGTTCCGATGGTGGAGAAACCGGTTGCAGATGATGGAAAAGTACTTTGATGCATACCGGATTGACCACATCCTGGGTTTCTTCCGGATATGGGAGATTCCCGTTGATAATTTGCATGGCTTACTCGGATACTTCAAGCCCGGATTGCCGATGTCAGTATCAGAAATTGAAGATTGGGGTCTTTGGTTCGATGAAGACCGCTTTACCAAGCCTTATATCAGGGGCCATTTTTTAAATGACTTTTTTGGTTTATACACTGATGAAGTCAGAAAGAAATACCTCATCGAAACTGATTTGAATGTTTATCAGCTTAAACCGGAAGTTGATACACAACGAAAAATTTACAATATGCTTACACCTCAGGGAGAAACCGAGGAAGTTGATTCAAAAGATGTCATAATCAGGGATGGTTTGATGGGCTTGCTTGATGAGGTGCTTTTTATTCGTGATCCTTACGCCCCACATAAAGCCTTCCACCCACGTATAGCGTTTCATTATACATATAGCTACAGAGATCTGGGCGAAGAGGTGAAAGAGATCATGAATGAACTGTATATTCACTTTTTCTATAAACGGCATGATGAATTCTGGAAACAGGAGGCAATGAATAAACTTCCATCCATAGTAAGTGCATCAAATATGTTGGTTTGTGGCGAGGATTTGGGCATGGTGCCTGATTCAGTTCCTGAAGTGATGACTGCGCTTAATATCCTTAGTCTGGAGATACAGCGGATGCCGAAGAATCCCCGAATAATTTTTGGTCACCCCAATGATGCCCCTTATTTGAGCGTGTGCACTACATCTACTCATGATATGTCAACCATACGTGGGTGGTGGGAAGAAGATCGGGAGAAAACCCAACGTTTTTACAGGCACATACTGGGACACAATGACCTGGCACCGTTTTTTGCTGAGCCATGGGTATGCCGGCAGATTATTGAACAACACCTGCATTCACCTGCCATGTGGACCATTTTTCCGATTCAGGATTTGATTGCCATGGATGGCAGCCTGCGATGGGATCAAACCGATAAAGAGCAGATCAACAAACCCAGCAATCCCAATAACAAGTGGCAATACCGTATGATACTTAGCCTGGAGGAGCTTATTAGGGCAACCGACTTCAATAAAATACTAAAAGGGCTGGTTCATCTCTCGGGCAGAGACGCTGATTATTAACATGAAAAACACCTATTATGAAAACCCACTATTTATTATTTAGCCTATGGTTCTTTTTCATATCTTTTGGAAAGGTAAGTTCACAAGACTATGTCCCCATGGCTGTTGATGGGGCACATTGGATCGTAGGTTATGATGAAATGGCCACCCCTCAACCTTATGATGCCTTATGGGAATATCATACCCTTGGCGACACCATTGTTGGGGAACATACTTACTTGAAGGTTTACTGGCGAGAACTGGAAATCAATAATGATTTTGCACCACCATTTAATTCCGCAACTCCTTATGAGTTGGTTGGTCTGCTGCGTGAGGACTTTAAGGAAAGAAAAGTGTATGCCATCCAGCTTTCTACTCCACCGCTGTCCTATTTCCATGGCTGCCCAATTGGCGAAGAAAGCCTATTGTTTGATTTCTCGTTGACAGTTGGCGACACCGCCTCGTTTTGCGTTTTACCTGATGTTTTTGGTGCTTTAGAAATTAGTTATTTGATTGATGTGATCCTTTGGGGATTGGAAACAAGGGAATTTCTACTCTCAGACGGTAGTGTTTACTACGAAGGGATTGGTTCAAATTATGGTTTGTTTGAGGAAATGTTTGCCCCTTTCAAAAAACAAAATGACCGTTATGTGGTTTCTACATTTTTGGAATACTATTGTCGCGATACACCGTGCGATTACCTTGTTTCAACGGAGGCATCGCCTCATAACACATCAGTCGTCATTCATCCAAACCCTGCCGCCTCTGAGTTTATGTTGCAATTGCCTGAATACATCCGTGTTTCGCAATCAAGAATTGAGCTTTACGGACCTGCCGGCAGATTGTTAATCACCTCACAACCTACAAGTCATTTGCAAAATTTTAATGTTTCCCACTTACCAAAAGGCTTGTATTTATTGAGGTTATGGGATGGAGAGCGATGGCTGGTTACGAAGATCGTTGTAAATTAGTCATTCATTATATTACAACCGAAAGAGGGCAATGCTTCTTTAGGGTCAAACATAAATTTTACTCAAGACAAATACGAATGAACCATTAATAAATTGACTTGACCTTGAACCCTGTGCAATTTAGAATTATTATAAATTTCATTATTGGGTTTAGTTTATTACTTGTGGTGTAAGGAATGATGTGTAAAGGTTGTATTTTTAATGGGTCAACAAATAAAGAAGTATGATACGTTTTGGAATAGTTTTTTTTATGCTCTGGATAAACTGTATGCCGGTGGTGCATGTGTTCAACTCTGGCCTTATGCAGAAAGATATTTTTGGCCAAACACAAACCAGTCTCCTTGCTTTATCGATTGATGAAGTTAAGGAGGAAAGCCTCACCTATACCAAAGGAGTATCCGATTCAGTTTATACTTTTCAAGGTTCGTCACCCAATGATTTTGAACAGCTACATGCTTCAAATAAGATCATGAATGATTCACTGGCGGTTGAACATGCAACAGATGATGACATCATTGCGCCTTATGCCTGGAAGAAAATCGCAAAGTGTATAGCTGGTGCCTATAGTGGCTATTTATTAGGTGCTGTTGGGGGCGCTGCTATCGGGGCTGGTCTTATTACGGCTGGTGTAGCAACAGGAGGGGTGGGTCTTGTGATTGGAGTTGGTGTGATTGGAGCTATTGGTGGTGCTGCAGGAGGCTCATATTTTGGTGATTGCTGGAAGAATTGATGTCATATTTTGTTTGATATGAAAGACTTCCAATATTATGGAATCCATGGTTGTTCGCAATCTGACATTTTTCTCGATTGTTTTTATGTTATACACTGATGTTGGCAATAATTTTAGGAAAGCCTATAATTAATTATTTTATTATCAGAGGAGTATGTAGTTGGTTAGAATAATTAAGGTGATTAAATGAGTGAAGTAAGAATTGGAATCTTAGTTGTTTGTTTTTTATTATCATCATTACTGGCTTATAGTCAAAGTCAGGATCCTGATTCAAAACATTTAATAGAAAGGAAAAATAGCATTGATTTATCAATAGGTGGAAATGGATTATTTGCTTCTGTAAATTACAGCAGAATAATCTTAGTGAAATCGAATTATTTTATGAACACTTCTGTTGGAATAGGAGCAGTTCCGTTTGTTGGCGGAATGACCTTGCCACATCAAGTGACATTTAATTTAGGTAGTAACAATAGTTTTATTGAGTTTGGAATTGGAGGTTCCTACTGGAATGGTAAAAGCAATGCTTCTGGATTTACTGAAACAATAACTTCATACCAACTCTCTCCTCTTATCGGATGGAGAAAGAATTTTAGCAATAACTTAGTTTTTCGGGTCTATGGAAATCCTTTGTTTCATATTTCAGGTGTGTACTACATAGAAGATTATTCAGTTATTCCATATTTAGGAATTAGTTTAGGATACAATTTTTAAAATAGGATTAAAACAAACTATCATGACCAAAAAACAATTGCTTGCAGGTGGAATGGGCATTTTGTGCAGTTTACCAATCCACGCGTTTTTTATCAACATTGGAATTAAGTACCAGGTAACTGCTCTGATTATTTTTTGGTCAATCATGCTTGGATCTGGTTTAACTTTGATATTGATCTTGTTTTCTAAAGTTTTAAAGAAACAATAATAATTTATCCCAGTTATCCAACAGCCGTTGCTTCAGGCTTGAAGTCGATTGATTTTCAATATCTTTCATAAAAATAAGAAATTCATTTGCCTCGATGGAGTTTATATTGATCTTTAGTTCTCTTTATCTATACTTCTCTACGAGGAATAAATCCACAACAAGCTGCTAAGCTGCAACGGAAAAGAACCCTCCTACAGTCTGATACTGCCTGAATAATCCCCTAATCTTTTCCCTTAAATGAATGAGGCATTTAACGATATGCATGGCACTCCATATCGCTAAATAATGTATTTTTGCCACGAACATCAAGCACTGATTTTATTATGGATAAGCCACCAAAACCTACGCGCAAGGACGTTTTCCTGAACTATAAGATTTGGCTGTCAAACCTGACCGGTGATGGGCAAATTCACGACAGTACCTACCGCCTCATCGAAATGATAAGTCAGAAAGGAAGCCTCAAGGCTGCAGCACAGGCACTAAAAATCAGCTATCGTAAAGCATGGGGCGACCTGGAGCAGGCCGAGGAAGTTCTTGGTTACCAGCTTATCGAAAAGCAACGCGGAGGAAAAGATGGCGGTGCCTCAGTACTAACTCCTGCAGCACACAAGTTGCTTGAAGCTTATAAAGCCCTGCAGCAAAAGTTTGATGACAGTGTTGAAAAAGCCTTTGAGGAGTTCCGTGCAAACTTAAATAAAATCTGATGTTAGTTGCTTTATACAGAATTTTGATTGTTTTATTGGTTTTACTGGCTGCGTGTAACTCTCCTGAAAAACAGCAAGTACTGGTATTTCATGCCGGTAGCCTGAGCTATCCCATTAGGGAAATGGCAAAGGCGTTTATGGATGAAAATCCTGACATGCGTATTGTATCTGAAGCAGCAGGATCAGTGCACTCGGTACGTAAAATTACTGACCTGAACCGCCGGGCAGATATTATGGGATCGGCTGATTACCAACTGATCAATAGTATGCTGATTCCAAACCACACCGCATCCAATATACTCTTTGCAACCAATAGTATGGTGCTTGCCTTTAAAGATCAATCCCAATTTGCCCACGAAATAAATGCCGATAATTGGATTGAGGTTCTACACCGACCAGGTGTTAGAGTTGGCTCATCCGATCCAAATGCTGACCCCTGCGGCTACCGTACACGCTTGTTACTTCAGCTGGCCGGAAAACTATATGGTCATAACGAACTGGCCTCTGGGCTCCTCTCGGGAGTGAACCATTACCAGCGACCTAAGGAAACAGACTTGTTAGCACTGCTTGAAACCAACACCATCGACTACCTGTTCATCTACGAAAGTGTTGCTGTGCAACACAGATTGGAATATGTGAAGTTTTCCGATTCCATCAACCTTTCGAAGCCTGAACTTGACAATTGGTACAGACAGGCACAGCTCGACATTAGGGGCAGTAGTCATAACGAGACCATTACGGTGTATGGTGAGGCCATTGTGTATGGGATTTGCATATTGCAGGATGCACCCAATCCGGATGCAGCCGTTAAGTTTCTGGAATGGGTGCTTGATCCGGTAAAAGGAGGGGAAATCCTTAAAAGTTCGGGACAGCAGCCTATAAGCCCTGCATTGGTATATGGATACGACAAGCTACCTGCCTCACTCAAACAATATTCTTCTGACATTTCAATTATTACCAATTAATATAATATCAATTATGAAACATGTTTGTCCAACTTGTGATATTCGTCCGGCCCTTGAGCGCCTGGGCCTACAAATTATTAATAACGGTGCTTCAACCGGGGCAGAATGGATAGAAACCAATGGTGACATCCTTGAGTCCTATGCCTCATGTGATGGCCGTCTGATAGCCAGTGTAAAGCAAGGCAAATGGGACGATTACGAAAATATTATGGATAAAGCACAAGAAGCTTTCAAGACATGGCGTATGATCCCAGCACCTCAGCGTGGAGATATCGTACGTCAGATGGGGAATGAATTCCGTCGCTATAAAGAAGATCTTGGCCGTTTGGTAAGCTATGAGATGGGTAAAATATATCAGGAGGGCCTAGGTGAGGTACAGGAAATGATCGACATTGCCGACTTTGCCCTGGGCATCTCACGACAGCTTTACGGATCAACCATGCATAGCGAAAGACCCCGCCACCGCATGTATGACCAATACCACCCACTGGGTGTGATAGGTGTGATTACGGCATTTAATTTTCCGGTTGCTGTCTGGGCATGGAACGCAATGATTGCGTTGGCAACGGGAAATGTGGTGGTATGGAAGCCTTCATCTAAAACACCACTCTGTGCTGTGGCCATTCACAATATCATTGCCGATGTGTTAAAACGCAACAATGTGCCTGAAGGTGTTTGTAACCTGATTATCGGTAGTTCAAAACATATTGGCGACAATCTGTTGGCTGACAAGCGCCTGCCGCTGATCTCCTGTACCGGAAGTACCGCCGTGGGGCGTCGTGTTGGCCGCATTGTTGGGGAACGCCTGGGACGTACCCTGCTTGAATTGGGTGGTAACAATGCCATTATTATTTCTGAAAAAGCGAATCAGGAGATGGCACTCATGGCCACTGTTTTCGGTGCGGTAGGCACTGCCGGGCAACGTTGTACAAGCACAAGAAGACTGATTATACATGAATCTATTTATGATGATTTCAAGCAAAAGTTGGTTAACGCCTATAAACAAATTCGGATAGGTTGTCCGCTAGATCCGGATGTGCTTGTCGGGCCACTGATTGACAAGGCTGCAGTTCAAACCTTTTTATTTGCCCAGGAACAAATAGTAAAAGAAGGAGGCAAGATCATTTTCGGAGGCCGCGTATTGGAAGGAGAGGGATATGAGTCGGGATGTTATGTTGAACCTGTATTGGCTGAGGCTGAAAACCACTTTGAAATTGTTCAGGAGGAAACTTTTGCTCCCATCCTTTATTTGATGAGGTACAAAACCATAGATGAGGCTATCGCCATTCATAATGATGTGCCTCAGGGACTTTCTTCCTCAATCTTTAGTACAGACATGATGGAAAGTGAACGCTTCCTGTCGCATGAGGGTTCTGATTGCGGCATAGCTAACGTGAATATAGGAACCTCAGGAGCAGAGATCGGGGGCGCCTTTGGAGGTGAGAAAGATACCGGAGGAGGAAGAGAATCAGGAAGTGATGCCTGGAAAGCATATATGCGTAGGCAAACCAATACAATCAACTGGAGCACGGAACTTCCATTTGCTCAGGGGATCAAATTTGTACTATAGCTTAAAGATTTCTTACTTCATTAAAACCAAACCGGGGCATCATCGTTCCGGTTTTTATATGTTTAATTGTTGGGTATATACGCAGGATTTGACTAACAATCGTAAATTGCAGCCTCAAACCTAAATTAAGCAAAGATGAAAGTATTGAGATTACTATTTGTTCTTGCTGGACTGATATGGGGGCTGTCATCGGTAGCCCAAACCCTTGTAGAACAATTACATGAATTCGGTTTCGACAGCATCAGGAAATTCGAGATCACGCAAAAAGACTATTCCGAAGCCTGGGAGATTTTTATCAGGCAGCCACTTGATCATGATGATCCTGATGGAGGTTATTTCACTCAGAGGGTTTTCTTGCGCCATCGCGGATTCGATTTGCCAGTCGTACTGGTCACAGAAGGTTATGCAGCCAATTATGCGTTAAGGCCGGGGCTGAACAATGAAATTGCCGACAAGCTGGAAGCCAATTTGATCATAGCAGAACATCGTTATTTTGGACAGAGTAAACCTGACAGCCTTGAATGGGAGCATCTTAATTTAAAGAATGTAGCAACTGATTTACATCGCATCACTACAACTTTTAAGAAGCTTTATCATGGCTCCTGGCTTAGCACTGGTATCAGCAAAGGCGGGCAAACCAGTATCTATTATCGTTATTTCTATCCTGACGATGTGCAGGCAAGTGTACCTTATGTGGCACCCTTGAATTTTTCTGATGAGGATGATCGGGTGTATCATTTCCTGGATACTGTGGCAGATGCTGAATGCCGCGAAAGAATCTACAGGATACAATACCGGTTGCTAAAAGATCAGCATATCTTTTTACCTATGTTTGCTGATTCTGCGAAAAAATACAATCATACATTTGAATTGGTGGGAGGTATCGAAAAAGCGTTTGAATACAATGTGCTGGAATTTTCATTTGCATATTGGCAGTGGTATCCGGTTGAATGTGATCAACTTCCTGAACCGAATGCAGATGCAGATATCCTGTACAACACCTTCATTAAGGCTACAGGCTATGATTTCTTTGCAGATAAGGGCATCTTGATCAATCAACCTTTCTTTTACCAGGCACTGACCGAAATGGGTATGTATAACTACCAAACCAAAGGATTTGAAGATGTGCTGCAATATGTCGAACAACCCAATTTCCATCACACGCTACCCCAAGGAGTAGCAGTAAATTATGACCCCACACTTAGTCTGGATGTTGATCAATGGTTGAAAAAGCACGGAAACAATATGATTTATGTTTATGGAGCTTATGATGCCTGGTCGGCAACGGCTGTGCAAATTGGAACTGAAACAAATGCAGTTAAGTTGCTCCTGCCAATGGGTTCGCATCGTACCAGATTGCATCATTTTGATCAGGAGCAGCAGGACAAGATAAGACGGCTTTTGCTTGAGTGGTTACAAGTATATATATAAATCTTCTGACATGCACCTCAATACGCTCGACTGGATCATCATTATTGTCTTTTTTGTGGTACTCCTGATTATAGCAATTGTAGCATCCCGATCTGCCGGAAAGGGATACAATGAGTTTTTTCTTTCAGGGCGTAATATGCCATGGTGGTTGCTTGGGGTATCTATGGTGGCCACTACTTTTTCAGCTGACACCCCCAACCTTGTCACAGATATTGTCAGACAGAATGGGGTGTCGGGCAATTGGTTATGGTGGGCATTTTTGCTTACAGGCATGCTTACGGTTTTTGTGTATGCCAAGCTTTGGAACAGATCCAGGGTGCTCACCGACCTTGAATTTCATGAAATCCGTTATAGTGGCCGTACTGCTGCTTTTTTGCGTGGTTTCAGGGCCATTTACCTGGGGGCGTTTTTTAACATAATGGTGATCGCATCTGTTTCCATTGCCTTGATCAAAATAAGTGGTGTTATGTTGGGTTGGTCACCTGCGCAGACCCTCATTATCGCCTCTGTGGTTGTTGTATTTTATAGTGCACTGGGTGGGTTAAAGAGTATATTGTTTACTGATTTTTTTCAATTTAGTCTGGCTATGGCAGGTGCTATCGGTGCTGCCATCATTTTGGTTAGAAAAGAAACAGGAAACCTGGCTAATTTATTTGCTCATCCGGAAGTAGCTCCCCGATTAAGCATGATTCCTGATATCAATAACACAGATATGTTTATCGCTTTATTGGTGATCCCATTGGCAGTGCAATGGTGGAGTGTATGGTATCCCGGCGCTGAGCCCGGTGGTGGTGGCTATGTGGCTCAGCGGATGCTCTCCGCAAAGAATGAACGCAATGCTATGGGAGCTACCTTGTTGTTCAATTTTTTTCATTATGCCATGCGGCCATGGCCATGGATTGTGGTGGGATTGTTATCATTGATCGTGTATCCCGATATCGCTTCTTTACAAGATGCTTTTCCTCATCTGGACCCACAATATATCAGGCACGATTTTGCCTATCCGGCCATGTTGAGTAGGTTGCCTCATGGTTTTCTGGGCCTTGTTGTAGCAAGCCTGATTGCAGCATTTATGTCAACTACAGCATCTCAGCTCAACTGGGGCTCCTCTTATATCGTGAATGACTTTTATGTTAGGTTTTTAAATCCTTCAGCTACGCAGCGTAAGCAGGTGATTGCGGGCCGGGTCACTACTGTGGCACTAATGATTTTGGCATTGCTTTTTGCTTTGGTATTGGAGAACGCCCTGCAAGCTTTTCACATTCTTTTGCAGATTGGGGCAGGAACAGGACTCATTTACATTTTGCGATGGTTTTGGTGGCGCATCAACGCATTTACTGAACTCACTGGGATGATTGTATCATTTCTTGTCGCCATTGGATTTTTGGTGCTTGAACGCTTCTATGGTTATAATCCCGGTGAGGCATTTAAAATTGTAGCCGGTGTGACCATAACTACGGTAGCCTGGCTTACTGTGACCATGCTTACCCCGCCTGCAGATAAAGAAGTTTTAAGGTCATTCTACACAAAGATCAAACCCGGAGGACCGGGCTGGCGGCAGGTCGTACAAGATGCAAGAGACGAAGGAGCGGAATTGGTGAAGGAAAAAGATCTTCGGTGGGATGTGCCCACAGGACTATTATGCATGTTGCTTGGCGCTGTTGCTATTTACAGTACCTTATTTGCCATTGGTGAATGGATCTATGATGATTTGCCTAAAGCCTTGCTGTTTAGTGTGATTTCAGTGGCAGCGACATACCTGCTTAGCCGAACCTGGAAGAAACTTACCATCAAATAAATTCAATACTTATGTCAAAGCAAACTCAGGCCAATCTGTTGTTGCTTTTGGCAGCATTTGTATGGGGTTTTGCGTTTGTTGCTCAAAGACAAGGCATGCTGCATCTTGGACCTTTCACTTTTAACGGGATCCGTTTTGTGTTGGGAACCCTTAGTTTGCTTCCGTTGCTGGTGATATTTAAACCAACTAAAAGTCAGAATCTAACTTCATACAGGCTTTTTATTGATGGTACACTCGCCGGATTGGCATTGTTTGTGGCTGCTTCGCTCCAACAATCCGGTATGGTTTATACTACAGCTGGTAATGCAGGCTTTATTACCAGCCTTTATATCGTATTTGTACCCTTAATCGGACTGTTGTTTTCTCAAGGATCAAACTCACGGATTTGGATCAGTGTGGGTATAGCCATGATCGGGTTCTATTTATTATCAGTTGGCAAGGAAGTTAAGATTCAGCAAGGTGATCTGCTTGTGTTTATCAGTGCAATATTTTGGGCCATTCATCTGATCATATTGTCCATGGTGGCACCCAGGCATGATTTTCGCAAACTTGCTATCATACAGTATTCTTTTGTAGCTCTTGCCAGCCTGGTTGTTGCAATTATGGTTGAAAATCCAAATGTTTATGCTGTGAAGCAGGCTGCGATTCCTTTGTTATATGCCGGAATAGTATCAGTGGGAATAGGGTTCACCCTGCAATTGCTTGCACAGCGTTATGCAAGAGCTGACCATGCTGCATTGATTTTAAGTCTGGAAGCAGTGTTTGCCGCATTGGGTGGATGGATCATTTTGAATGAAACAACAAGTTTTCGAGGAATGGCAGGCTGTGTTTTAATCTTGCTTGGAGTAGCTTATTCACAAATAAAAAAACGAGATTTTACTGCTTGAAACCTTGGGCACTTTTAGTTGAAATCAAAACAGCCCCCGGATATTCTATGCAGGGGCTGAGTACCCGAGGCCGGACTCGAACCGGCACGGCCGCGATGGCCAAAGGATTTTAAGTCCTTCGTGTCTACCAATTCCACCACTCGGGCATGGTGTGTACAAACCTATAAAAAATCCCGATACGTTCGGGATTTTAAAGTTGAGCGGAAAACGAGACTCGAACTCGCGACCCCGACCTTGGCAAGGTCGTGCTCTACCAACTGAGCTATTTCCGCAATTCTCAAATTTTGGAGGTGCAAATGTACAGAACTTTTCATTAATCAAGCAAGTTTTTTTCAAAAAACTTCCTGCGCTGCAGAGTGAAAGATGTCCAATAAAATTTTAAGTTATTTGCTAATTAGTTTTTTGATTTCATGAAGTTTTAAAAGCGCCTCAACAGGAGTGAGTGTGTCAATGTTGGTGTTTAGGATATCATCTTTTATTTGATGAAGCAATGGGTCATCAAGTTGGATAAAACTAAGTTGAAAGTCCTCTTTGGGTTCAGTTTTACCGCCACCTGCTTTTCTGAACGAATCATCTGAATGGGCTTGTTCGAGCATAGTCAGTAATTTGTTTGCCCGATCGATTACTTTTTGCGGCATGCCTGCCATGGTGGCTACATGAATGCCAAAACTATGTGCACTTCCACCTTTTTTTAGTTTTCGCAGGAAAATGACCTGGTTGCCTGATTCTTTTACAGCAATATGGTAATTTCTGATCCGTGGGAATGAAGCTGCCATTTCATTGAGCTCATGGTAATGTGTTGCAAACATGACTTTTGACCTATAAGCCGGATGTTCGTGGAGGAACTCAGTAATAGCCCAAGCAATGCTGATGCCGTCATATGTGCTGGTGCCGCGTCCTATCTCGTCGAGCAGGATCAGGCTACGGCCTGAGATATTATTTAGTATGCTAGCCGTTTCGTTCATCTCAACCATGAAGGTTGACTCGCCGGAAGATATGTTATCACTGGCACCCACGCGTGTGAATACCTTATCAACCATGCCTAGGCTGGCTGCTTCAGCAGGCACAAAACTTCCCATTTGAGCCATCAGAACAATTAGAGCAGTTTGCCTTAGCAGGGCCGATTTGCCCGACATATTCGGGCCCGTGATGATCATAACCTGCTGCTTTTCGTTATCCAGATACACATCATTGCTGACGTATTTCTCATCTGCAGGAAGCTGTTGCTCAATGACAGGGTGCCGACCGGCTTTGATATCAATGGTGTAACCTTCGTTCAGAACAGGTCGTGTGTATTTGTTTTTCAAGGCTATGGTGGCAAAAGAAGCAAGACAGTCTATTTTGGCCAGAATGCTGGCGTTGAGTTGTATAGGCCCGACGAATTCTCCAACTGCAATCACGAGATGTTCAAAAAGTTCAATCTCAAGCATCAGTATCTTCTCTTCGGCACCTAATATTTTTTCCTCATACAGCTTTAATTCTTCGGTAATATAACGTTCTGATCCAGTTAGTGTTTGCTTGCGGTGCCAGTCTTCAGGGACTTTGCTTTTATGTGCATTAGTAACCTCCAGATAGTAACCAAAAACATTATTATAACCCACCTTAAGGCTGCTTATACCCGTATTCTCAATTTCACGCTTTTGAATATTCTTTAGAAAGTCTTTTCCCGATCGTGAAAGTCCTCGCAGATCATCAAGTTCAGTAGAAACTCCGCTGTTGATCACATTTCCTTTCGATACCAATGCAGGGGGGTCGCTGTTGAGTTCCTTTAAAATGCGATCGTGAATGGTAACACAGGGATTTAGTTGGTCACCCAGCTTCTGGAGTCCTTCATTCTGGCTATCTATACATAAATTACGACATAATTCCACTTGTTCGAGTGCATGCGCAATCTGCATCAGTTCGCGTGGATTGATTTTTCCAAGAGATACTTTTGATATCAGGCGTTCGAGGTCTCCTGTCTGTCTGATTGTATTGCGAAGGTCTTGCTGAAGCTCAAGCTTATTAACAAGCTTTTCTACAACATCCAAACGGTCTTCAACCAATTGGCGTTGCCGCAATGGCAGTGCTACCCATCGTTTCATGAGTCGGCTACCCATTGGCGAAACGGTATTATCAATTATATCTATCAAGGTTTTGGCATTGGGATGAGGGCTTGATAGAAGTTCAAGGTTGCGGATGGTAAATTTGTCTAACCATACATAGTTGCCTTCGTCTATCCTGGCCAGACTTCGGATATGGTCAATTTTATCGTGGTGTGTTTCAATTAAGTAGTGCAATGCTGCGCCGGCTGCCACCACGCCTTGTTGTATACCCTCAACACCAAAGCCTTTCAGAGAGCTGGTTTTAAATTGACGCAGCAGGATGTCATGCGCAAAATCCTCAGTGAATACCCAATCATCAAAGACCGTGAGATAGTGTTTATCACCATACAATTCGATGAACTGCCGCCTTTTATTTCGTTGCAATATGATTTCACTCGGATTAAAACTCTGTAATAATTTATCCAGATATTCATGATTGCCTTGTGTGAGAAGAAATTCACCAGTTGAGATATCCAGAAAAGCAATTCCTGATATGCCATCCTGCAAGTGGATGGCAGCCAAAAAATTATTTTCTTTTTGATTCAGCACATTGTCATTGTATGATACGCCAGGTGTAACCAGTTCTGTAACTCCTCTTTTTACAATTTTTTTTGCCAGTTTAGGGTCTTCCAACTGATCGCAAATGGCAACACGCTGACCTGCCCTAACCAATTTTGGTAAATAGGTATCCAGTGAATGATGCGGAAATCCGGCAAGTTCCACATAAGCTGCAGCACCATTGGCCCTCTTGGTCAATACAATACCAAGTATCTCGGCAGTTTTTATGGCATCTTCCCCAAAGGTCTCATAAAAATCACCCACCCTGAACAACAAAAGCGCATCAGGGTACTTGGCCTTAATGCTGTTGTATTGCTTCATCAATGGAGTTTCTGTAACTGATTTATTCACTGCCATCGTCTTAAGGGAATGCGTTGTTAAATGAATACACAAATGTAGCAAATCAAATTTAGTTTTTTGGATGCAATATGCTTAATCAATTGCGTAACTT
This sequence comes from uncultured Bacteroidales bacterium, assembly GCA_937926515.1. Classification (GTDB taxonomy): domain Bacteria; phylum Bacteroidota; class Bacteroidia; order Bacteroidales; family F082; genus CALAZZ01. The sequence goes on from CALAZZ010000096.1 coordinate 47,969, forward strand.
AGCATCATAATTTTAATCTATCATGCGAAAGCTTACGATGCAGGAATTGGGTCGTCTTGATGCTGGAGCCTATAAAAAGGTTGAAAAACTGCCGGCTGTAATTGTATTGGATAACGTCAGATCACTAAGTAATGTTGGTTCGATATTTCGTACTGCTGATGCTTTCAGGGTAGCTGAAATATATTTATGTGGTATTACAGGTACCCCTCCACACCGAGAAATTCACAAAACGGCATTGGGTGCTACCGAAAGTGTCAAATGGTCTTATTGGAAACACACTTCAGAAGCAATTAGCCACCTGAAAAACAAAGGTTATAGTATTGCTGCTGTGGAACAAACGGATGAAAGTATATTCCTTGACCAATTCAAGCTTGAGCAGCCAACGGCATTGGTGTTTGGCAATGAAGTGGAAGGGGTCGATAATCAAATTATAAAACAATGTGATTTTGGTATTGAGATTCCACAGGCTGGGACCAAACATTCCCTTAACATATCAGTTTGTACCGGCATTGTTCTATGGCATTTGTTCCATCAATTTAAGACGTAGGTGTAACCCTATGCTTATGATTTCGTAGAAAGATGTATTGCATTAAAAATTAATTTATTTTGATGTTGTAAAAAAACTTTATTTTAATACATTTGCATGGTAACTTGGAATATGATGAAAAGTTTACTACATTTGTAGTTATTCATTGAAAATTAAAGATATATCCTAATTAAATTTAAAACTAACCAAACTTAAATGTTATGAAAAACCGTTATTCTATCAGTAAGTTGGCGATGATTGCCATGTTGGCGATCTTTCCAATGACCTTTTTCGGTCAATCAGATGATGAAGATAAAAGTGAGAAAAGATCAGCATCACACAGCCCATACTGGTACTTAATTGGAGAACTGGGAGCTGCCTGGCATCATGGTGATTTGGCTGAGTACGGTCACCGGCCGGATTTTGAATATACAAAACTCAACGGTCGGCTAGGTCTTGGCTATCAATTTGGTGGTGTTGTTGGTGTTAATGGTAAGATTGGCCGAGGCTATTTGGGTGGTCAAAAGACCGGTCTGAATCAAAAGCTTGACTACCTTGATTATTACGATGCCAGTCTGAACCTTACCTTTAACCTTATGAATCTTTTTGGAGGTTATAATCCAGACAGGGTGTTCTCAATTATACCGAATGTTGGGATTGGCCATATTCAATGGAAATCCCGTACAACAGACCTTACATCAGGTGAAGTTGTTCGTACTGTTGGCTTCAAGGACAGTGAGGAAGCTGACCGCGGAGGTGGAATCAATGAGCGACTGGTTGCTGCCTCGCTTCCGTTCGGTGGTGACCTGAATTTCAATGTGAGCCCAAAATTCGACTTCTATCTTAATTACACCTTCCAGATTGTCGATACCGAAAGGTTGGACGGTAATGAGCGTGTTAAAGGTGCACCCATTGAACAGGATATGTATGGTGTATTAAATCTTGGTGCCCGCTTTAAATTTGGCGGCGACAATATGAAGAAAATGGTAAGCGACTTTGGTTTGGTTACCCTGAAAACAGTACCCGAGGTACTGGTTGAAAAAGGTGATTCAGTTGAAGTTACAATTACAGGAACATTTCCTCCAAAATATTTCCATAGAGATGCAGTCATGAATTTCACCCCGGTGATCAAATATGACGGAGGTGCTGTAGCTATGGATCCGATTAACTTCAAAGGTGAAAAGGTGCCAGGTGATGCTACGCTTATTAGCTATAACAATGGAGGCAGCTTTACCTATACTTCAAAGGTGCCATATAACCCCGGAATGAATGTTGCCGAATTGGTGGTTGAGCCATTGATATATCCTTATAAAGGTACCATACAACCAACAGCTGAAATGGTACTTGAAAACGAAGCCTATATGCGTGCTGACCAACGTAAACTTGCTGACGGCGTAATTTATACTTCTAAACGCATCAAAGATACCTTTGCCGGCAACTATGCTGCACACCAATATGAAAAGGAAACCATCCTCTCAAAAACAGCTCATATTTATTTTCAGGTTAACCTGTTTAATTTGAACTGGAACCTGCCTCTTAACCGGTTGGCTGCAAACAAAGATCTTCTTAGCGCAGTGACTGACCATGTGAAGAATGGTTATGTGATCAAGGATGTGAACATCGCTGGATGGGCATCACCGGAAGGTGAGGAAACCTTTAACCAGGGCTTGTCTGAAAACAGGGCAAAGACTGCCGAAACCTATATGAAAGGTAAATTCAGGGATATGCTTCGTGCCAAGGATTCACAAGTGGCCTATGAAAAAGTTGATGATATTCAGTTTGTAAAATCTGCCAACGGACCTGACTGGAATGGCTTTATGAATGCTGTTGAAGCCTCCGATATCAGAGATAAAAATGCCATACTCAACGTAATCCGATCAGCAAATGTGGCTCAACGTGAACAGGAGATTCGTAATATGATACTGATCTATCCTGAAATTGATGAGCAAATATTGCCTCCATTGCGCCGTTCAATCATCACCGTTAACACCTATGAACCCAAGAAGACAGATGATGAGATTGCTACATTGTCAACTAGTAATCCTGAAGAACTTGATGTGAAAGAGCTCCTCTATGCAGCTACACTCACTGATGACCTCCCCACACAGAAAATGATCTATGCTTCTGCAATGAGCTTATATCCTGATTCATGGCGTGCTGTTGTCAATGCTGCAAATGTTGAAATCCAAATGGGTAATCTCGATGAAGCAAAAAGCTTATTGAACAAAGCTAATGGCATGTATGATTCTTCATCTGAAGTTTATAATAACCTTGGTGTTGTTGCAGCAATGGAAAAAGATTTCAAAACTGCCGAAACCCATTTCAACAGGGCACAACAACTTGGTGGCGATGTTAGTTACAATATGGGTGTAGTGAATATTTTTAAAGGCAATTATGCTCAGTCCGTCAATCAAATGCGTGCAGCCCAATGCGATTATAACCATGCCTTGGCTCAAATGCTAAATGGTGATAACAATGGTGCCATGTCAACACTCAACTGCGCTGAAGAAACAGCTGCTGTATCGTACTTAAAGGCTGTCATTGGTGCTCGTATGAATGACAAGGCCACAATGACTCAAAACCTCATGAAAGCTGTAGAAGCTGATGCCAGCTATAAAAATGAGGCAAGATGGGACCGTGAGTTTATGAAATTCTTTAACGATCAAGACTTTATAAATATCGTTCAATAGTTTATTTAATTAGGATTGAAAGCCCGGTTGCGAAAGCAGTCGGGCTTTTCAATTTTTGGGCTAAGGAAAATGTGGTAAGGCTTAAAAAGTGAAGCGATGTATACCAACAGGGTAGTCTTCTGAAAGGATCGATTTTATTCGGGTATAATCATCTTTAGAATGAACGAAATCAATATTGTTGGTATCAAGAATCAAAATTCGCATATCTCTCTGCTGACGCATAAAATCAAAGTACCCCGACTGTATTCCACTCAGATATTCATCCTTGATTTTTTGTTCGTATGCACGCCCGCGGATACGAATATTATGTTGAAGCCTGTCAACATCCAGATATAAATAAACAAAAAGATCAGGTTTGGGCAGCGCTGCGGTGATGAAATTAAAAAAGCGGGAAAATAAGGCCAGCTCATCGTCTGGTAAAGTTCTACGGGCAAACACCAGCGACTTCACAATATAGTAATCAGAAATGGTAAAGCTTCTGAATAAATCTTGAGTGCCCAGCTGATCCTTTAATTGCTGAAACCTGGAGGCCATGAATGACATTTCGAGCGGAAAGGCATACTTTTCCTGGTCTTCATAGAATTTAGGCAAAAATGCATTGTCTTCGAATTGCTCGAGTATCAGCTTCGCATTATATTCACTGGCAATCATTTGAGCCAATGAAGTCTTGCCTGCCCCAATGGTGCCTTCAATCGCAATAAAATTATAGCGCATGGTTACAAATATACAAAGGTTTCAGCCTTTTCCCATCGTAAGTTTTAAAAGCTTTACTTCAGCAGTGTCCGTCACATGCTCCAACATTTCTTTTGTTGTCATACGCAGCACAGGGTGCTTATAATCAGGAGCAATTTCAGACAATGGGAGCAATACAAAGCGTCTTTGGTGCAGCCTGGGGTGCGGTATGGATAGATTTGACTTTTCAACTATAAGATTGTCAAAGTATAAAATATCAATATCAATTTTCCTTGAGCTATATCCCACTTCCTTGCGTTTGCGGCCAAGTTTTTTTTCGACACCTAATAAGCCATCAAGTAATGCCTCAGGGGACAGAATTGTTTCAAATAATACAACCTGGTTTAAGAATTTTTCACTTGAATAAAAACCCCAGGCAGGACTTTCATAGAGCGATGAAGAATTCAATACCTTCCCGAAATTAAATTCAATTTCACGTATGGCATTTTGAATAAAACCAATACGGTCGCCCAAGTTTGAACCGAATAATAAATAAACCTTGTGTTTCATTTGCTGGCAAATTTAGGGTGTTCTGTCATATAACTTTACAAGATTTTTTTGATTTGAAAAGGAAACCATGTCATGAACGGGATAAAAGTATATTTGATTAGAAATTTCAATAAGTTATGATGCAGGTCACGTATTTTTACTTGAAATTATTACTAATATTGTCATGGGAAAACTTGCAATAATACGTACGAAAATGTACACCTGTGTCTGAAATTGTACATATATTATAAAATGTTTAAGTGAAAGACTGAAGCTAAAATCCGTGAATAGAAAGGGATATGATAACAGGTATAATTTATGTACAATAATTATTCTGTACCACTAAAGTCAAATGTATTAATTTAAAACCAAAACAATGAAAGATTTTTTCAAATTCATGCTGGCATCAGTAGCAGGAACCCTGATCACTCTGATACTTTTGCTTTTCTTAATGATCGGTATGGTGGCTTCGCTTGTATCACTTGCCGAGAAGGATGAAGTCAAACTGAAGGAAAATACCGTGCTTGTGGCAAAATTCAACACGCCTATCGTTGACCGCGCGATAAACAACCCTTTCGAAGGCTTTGACTTTGGCTCACTCAAATCAAATAAGCCATTAGGGCTGAACGATATCCTAAAGAACATTGAAAAAGCCGCCTCGGATCCAAATATTGATGGGATCTACCTTGAGTTGTCTGAAATTAGCTCCGGAATGGGCAACCTGGAAGAAATTCGTAAGAAATTGGTTGAATTTAAAGAAAGCGGTAAATTTATTATTAGTTATGCCGAAATGTATAGCCAGTCGTCCTATTATCTTGCCTCAGTGGCAGACGAGATCTATCTTAACCCCGATGGCCTGCTGCTTTTTAAAGGCTTGTCTGCCCAGTTGTATTTTGTAAAGCATATGCTTGAAAAATTAGAAATTGAACCGCAGATATTGCGGGGGCGCGACAATAAATATAAAAGTGCTGTAGAGCCTTATATGTATGATAAGATGAGTGAAGCCAACCGTGAACAAATGATGAAAGCATTGGATGGTATTTGGTCAAAATTTCTTGAAGCCATCAACGAAAACCGCGGAATTGGAATAGAAGACTTGAATCGCTTTGCCGATGAACTGGAAGTATTTGATCCAGCCAAAGCTTTGGAGCACGGATTTGTGGATGGATTGGTTTATAAGGATGAGATACTGACAAAGTTGCGCGAAAAAACAGCTAAGGAAGAAAATGAGAAGATAGAATCTGTCGGTATTGCGCGCTATACCAGCGTGCCCGAGCAGACCGAAGGCCGAAGCAAGAGCCGTGTCCGAGATAGGGTGGCTGTTATTTATGCTATAGGTGGTATCAGTGGGGGAGAAGGCTCTGAAACATCAATTGGATCAGATAAAATATCTAAAGTGATTCGTGAAGCTCGAACAAATGAAAATGTGAAAGCTATCGTAATGCGTGTAAATTCCGGAGGGGGAAGTGCATTGGCTTCTGAGATTATTCGACGTGAAGTTGAATTGGCAGCTGCCGAAAAACCATTTATTGTTTCAATGGGTAATGTTGCAGCATCCGGGGGATACTGGATATCTGCCAACGCCGATTATATTTTTGCTGATCCTACCACCATTACTGGCTCAATAGGTGTTTTTGGCATGTTTCCAAATATGAAGGGATTGTTTAACAACAAGCTGGGCATTACATTTGATAAAGTAATGACGAATAAGAATGCGGATTTTATTGACGTAATGGAACCAATCAATGCACACCAACGTGAGGTAATTGAATTTCAGATATCAAAGATATATGATGATTTTCTCGAGTTGGTAGCTCATAGTCGTGGCATGACGGTAGAACAAGTTGATAGAATGGCACAAGGTAGGATATGGACTGGTATTGATGCTTTGGAACTTGGCTTGATTGATGAGCTTGGTGGAATGGAAGAAGCCATTGCTTATGCAGCAAATATGGCTGAACTTGGCGATGAGTATCGCTTGCTTGAGCTTCCCGAACAAAAGGATCCTATACAACAATTGATTTCGGAAATGACGGGACAAAGCCGTGTGAAATTGCTCCGCAAAGAACTCGGATCTTTCTATGATCATATCGAGTACTTAAGGCAAGTGGCCGAAATGAAAGATGTTCAGGCACGGTTGCCATTCTTCTTTACGATCCAATAATAATTGAGCCTAATAGCAAAAAAAGCAGTTGCAACCAAATCCATTTGCCCCGGATGAATTAATTCATTTGCATCATGAGGAATTGTGACTGCTTTTTATAATCTAAAACCCTTTTAATCCCTTTTGAAGTTCAAAGGCCAGCTCATCCGGTGTGATTCCATGTTCATACCCCGGTAGGGCATTTACCCATGTTCCGTAAATGGCATTGGGCAGCATGATCCATCTGCTACCGAATTCCAACTTCTTTTCATCTGTGTATTCCATCCTAAGATCAGCTTGATCCGTGTCAAAAGTACTGTGAAAATCACCCAGGTTGTCCCCAATAAGGACTGCGATATGGTACATTTCCAAGATCATTCTGCGCCTTGGTTCTTTATCATTTTCCACTGTACGCATGAGCAAGTGGTCATCATCGGCATAAGGAAAACCTTGTTCAAGGAGATTCTTTAAGGTGGCTTCACGAAACTCTTCTTTACGATTGGTGATGTAAAACACTTCTACACCTTTTTCTTCAGCCTCCAGCAGAAATTCCAATGCTCCGGGAACCGGTTCCGCAATTGCAAGTTCAACCCACTCAGCCCATCGTTTTGGATACCCAAAGTCTTCCAAAATGGCTGTTGCCTGATAGGGGCTGTTATCAAGCACAGTCTCATCAATATCAACAACAACAGCCAGAGGGTAATCATAACCGACAGCTACTTCTTTTTCCAACTGCATGGAGGCTAGGTTAAATGCCTGATAACATAATGCCCTGTACTCAGCTGCATACTGCTGATAGAGTGTAGCATACAAGATGGGGTGGGCATGAAAATGGTCATGGTCATGATCATGATGGGCTTGATAATGGCATGCCTGAAAACTAAATACAGCAAAAAATGCAATTACAAAGAGGAGGTTTAATTTTCTCATATGAATAATGATTTTTGTTATGGAGCGAAAATAATAAAAAAAATGCCGGACATTATGCGGCCCGGCATTGTATTAGATAAGAAATGATCAGACTACTTTAGGTGAAAAGTCCATTGCTTCATACCGTTTATATTGATTGTATCTCCAACGGGCATTTTCCTCAGCTATTTCACCAAGCTTAATCGCTTCAGTTGGGAATGTTTTCCTAAGGGAGCTGAAACGAACTTCACTATTGATATAATCCTGGAATTTGCTCCAGTCAGGTTCCTTTGAATCCAACTGGAATGGGTTTTTACCTTCTTCTTCAAGTAATGGGTTGTAACGGAACATCTGCCAGTAACCTGATTCAACAGCCAGCTTTGATTGTTCCTGGGCTTTACCCATGCCTGCTTTCAGGCCGTGGTTTATACAAGGTGAATAGGCGATGATCACAGATGGGCCCGGGTATGCTTCAGCTTCCTTTAGTGCCTTGAAGAACTGGTTGTAATTTGCACCCATGGCCACTTGTGCAACATAAATATAGCCGTATGACATCATCATGGCACCAAGGTCTTTTTTCTTCACCTTTTTACCAGAAGTTGCAAATTTGGCAACAGCACCAACCGGAGTTGATTTGGACGCTTGTCCACCGGTATTGGAATAGACTTCGGTGTCCAATACCAACAAGTTGATATCCTCACCCGAGGCCAATACATGATCAAGGCCACCAAAGCCAATATCGTAAGCCCAGCCATCACCTCCAAACACCCAAATCGATTTCTTGATGAAGTATTGTTCAAGCGACATTAATTCTTTAGCCAGGGTGTCAGTTTTGTCTTTGAGTACCTCAACCAGTTTAGCCGAGGCGGTTTTTGAAGCTTCGGCATCGTACATGGTGTCAATCCAATTGCTGAAAGCTTCTTTGCGGTCAGTGTCTATTTTACCTTTAAGGGCTTCATACATACGCAGTGCAATACGTGCACGAAGCTTATTTACGCCAAGTGCCATACCATAACCATACTCGGCATTGTCTTCGAAAAGTGAGTTGGCCCAGGCTGGTCCTTTGCCTTCAGCATTAGCACAATAGGGTGTGCTTGGAGCCGATCCTCCGTAAATAGAAGAACATCCTGTGGCGTTGGCCACCATCATTCTGTCACCATAGAGCTGGGTGACAGTCTTAATATAAGGTGTTTCGCCACATCCGGCACAAGCGCCTGAGAATTCAAACAGAGGCTGTGCAAACTGGCTGTTCTTTACTGAGGCGAACTTGTCAACCACAGTGTCTTTATAAGTGACATGATTGGCGAAATATTCCCACCTGCCAATTTCTGCCTCCTGTGATTCAAGTGTACGCATCACAAGTGATTTTTCCTTTGATGGACATATATCAACACAGTTTTCGCAACCGGTACAATCCAATGGACTTATCTGGATACGATATTTAAGTGGTGCAAACTTGCCTTTTGTATCCAGCAGATCTGTACCTTCGGGAGCCTTGCCTGCCTCTTCCTCATCAAGCAGGAATGGTCTGATGCAGGCGTGAGGGCATACATAAGCACATTGATTACACTGTATACAGTTTTCAGCAATCCACTCTGGTACATGAGTGGCAATACCGCGTTTTTCGAATGCTGCAGTGCCGGGAGGGAAGGAGCCATCTTCACGGTTGAGGAACGCACTAACCGGAAGGTCGTCACCTTTCATCGCATTGATTGGCTCTACCACATCACGTATAAAAATAGGGCTGCCATTGTCGGAAGTTCTAGCTTCAACATCAAGCTTGGACCATTCAGCAGGTACTTTCACCTCAACTACATCACCTCCACAATCAACAGCATCGTAGTTCATTTTTACAATCCGCTCACCTTTATTGCCATAGGATTTCATTATGAAATCCTTCATTTTCTCAACAGCCTGATCATAAGGAATAATCTCTGCGACCTTAAAAAATGCTGATTGCATGATGGTATTTGTTCGTCCTCCGAGGCCAATATCTTCAGCAATCTTTGTGGCATTGATAATGTAGAATTTGATCTTGTTATCAGCCAGGTATTTTTTAATGCTGTTAGGTAGTTTAGCTTTTGTTTCTTCCTCATCCCAAATGCTGTTTAGTAGAAACGTACCTCCTTTTTTCAGGCCTTTCAGCATATCGTATTTCCCGAGGTATGCCGGAACGTGGCATGCCACAAAGTCTGGTGTGCCAACCAAGTAGGTTGAACGGATCACACTGTCGCCAAAACGAAGATGCGAAGTCGTTACACCTCCTGATTTTTTTGAATCATAGGCAAAATATGCCTGGGCATATTTATCTGTTGTTTCACCAATAATCTTGATTGAATTCTTGTTTGCACCTACAGTCCCATCAGCACCAATACCATAAAACTTTGCTTCGTAAGTGCCTTTTGGGGCAATGCTAATTTCGGGAAGTAAGGGCAATGAAGTGTAAGTGACGTCATCCAGTATTCCAACAGTGAACCGGTCTTTGGGTTCTTTCATTTTCAGGTTTTCATAAACTGAAACGATCATTGCCGGAGTGGTGTCTTTAGAGCTTAAACCATATCTTCCTCCTACAATGAGTGGGGCATTTTCCTTGCCATAAAAAACATCCTTAACATCGAGCAATAATGGTTCCCCATTGGCGCCCGGTTCTTTTGTGCGATCGAGAACTGCGATTCTTTTAACTGTTTTAGGAATAACATTTAGTAAATATTTGGCAGAAAATGGCCGGTATAAATGAACGCTGATTAAACCAACATTTTCCCCTTTGGCATTCAGGTGGTCAATGGTTTCGCGAATGGTTTCCGTAACTGAGCCCATTGCGATGATGATATTTTCAGCATCGGTTGCACCATAATAAGTGAATGGCTGATATTTACGGCCGGTCATTTTGCTGATTTGTTTCATATAATCAGCTACCATATCAGGGATAGGCTCATAGAAACGGTTGGCAGCTTCTCGTGACTGGAAATAAACATCAGGGTTTTGAGCCATACCTCTAGTTACCGGATGTTCGGGATTGAGTGCATTGTTGCGGAAACGCTGAAGTGCCTCCCAATCAATCAAGTTCATCATTTCTTCGGTCTCGAAGTAGTCAACTTTTTGAATTTCGTGAGAAGTACGGAACCCATCAAAAAAATGAAGGAAGGGTATGCGTGATTTGATGGCTCCAAGGTGTGCTATTGGAGCCAGATCCATGATCTCCTGTACGCTACCGGTAGCCAACATGGCAAAACCGGTATGACGTGTACTCATTACATCGCTGTGATCACCAAAAATGGACAGGGCCTGTGCAGCAAGACTGCGTGCACTTACATGGAAAACTCCGGGTAAAAGCTCACCGGATATTTTATACATATTGGGAATCATAAGCAACAAACCCTGTGATGCAGTAAAAGTTGAAGTGAGTGCACCAGACTGTAAGGAACCATGTACTGCACCGGCAGCGCCTGCCTCTGATTGCATCTCAGTTACCTGAACAGTATCTCCGAAAATATTCTTTTTGCCAAAGGCTGCCCATTCGTCAACATATTCGGCCATATTGGATGATGGAGTAATAGGATATATGGCAGCAACTTCGCTGAACATATAGGCTACGTGTGAAGCAGCATAATTGCCATCACATGTTATAAATTTCTTTTTTCTTTCCATAAGTAATTTGAATTTAGGCTTTTACTTGCTTGTTAACAGATTAACAAATTCATTGCGAAATTACTAAAATTATACCATCATTTAGTAGATTTAGAGCAAAACAAGTACTCCAATACCCTTATTTATAATCAGTTTAGATTAGCATGTCTTTGGAAATATCGATAGAAATTATCTAATTTTACACCCAGATAGTTTTATTTTGTCACAGCCGATAATAAAATCATTATACATATGGAATTGAAAACGAAATACCTTGGTTTGGAATTAAAAAACCCGATAATAGTAGGTGCCAGCAATTTGGTTACCGACATCGATATGTTGAAAAAGCTTGAAGAATCCGGTGCTGCTGCAATCGTTTACAAGTCATTATTTGAGGAGCAAATACAGCTTGAAAATCTTGAACTTCACCAGGATATGACAGATTACAATGAGCGCAATGCCGAGATGACCAGCTTATTTCATGAGGACTTGTACAGCGCAGGGCCTGAGGAGTTTCTGATGAACTTTAGGAAGGCCAAGGAAGCTATCTCTATCCCACTTATTGCCAGCCTGAATGCTGTTTATGATGATACATGGTATGAGTATGCTAAAAAACTGGAAGAAGCCGGAGCAGATGCCATTGAGTTAAACTTTTATGCCATACCCACTGATTTTGATGTGGAAGGCAGGGGCATCATAAACGAGGAACTGGATGTGATCGAAGGTGTTAAAAAATCTGTAAACATTCCGGTAAGTGTTAAACTAAGCCCTTTTTATACCAATCAACTGTATGTGATAAGTGAAATGGACCGCAAGGGCACTGATGGATTTGTATTATTCAACAGGCTTTTTCAGCCTGATATTAATATCGATGCTGAGAAGCACTTCTTCCCTTATAACCTCAGCCACGAGCAGGATGCCCGCTTACCCTTGCGATTCGCCGGATTGTTATACAAGCAGATCAATGCTGATGTATGTGCCAGTATGGGCATATTCACCGGTGGAGACGTAATTAAAATGATTCTTGCAGGAGCCGATGTGGTACAGGTGGTAAGTACCATATATAAACATGGTCCAAAGCAGATCACTAAAATGTTGCAGGAAATGGAAACATGGATGGCAGGTAAACAATATGAAAAGCTGGACGATTTCCGCGGTAAACTTTCAAATGCTATGTTGAAAGACCCATACGCTTACCGCAGAGCTCAATATGTTGATATATTGATGCGTTCTGAAGAAATATTCAAGAAGTATCCGATGCGTTAGCACGGCATAAAGCTGAATTGAAAGCGTCCAAATTCGGGCGCTTTTTTTATTTATCAGAGCATCCGAAAATGAAATTTGCTATAACGATCTTGGATGCATGAAAATTATCCGGTAAGGGTTGCTGATAAATTGAAAATACCTTTTCGGTCATTCTACAACCATAAAACTAACTGCAGCCCCGCCACCCTGCATCAGTTTCAAAGTCAACTCCGAATTGTGGTCAATGGTTAGATCTTTAATGATATAGTCAGTTGGGTTAATATCCCAATGCGCATCTGGACCATCAGCATATAGGGTAACTTTATATTGTTTATCAGGGTCAAGGAAGTCTGTTTTTATAATTAATTCACGTGATTCATGGTTGGTTATGCTGCCCAAAAACCAGTTTCCTGTCTCCCTTTCTTCACGTACGATGCTGACATATTGACCTACTTCACCATTCAACACGATAGATTGCTCCCAGTCAACACCTACATCACATATAAACTGAAAAGCCGGATGCCCAACATAATATTCGGGTAGATCGGCAGCCATTTGCAGCGGGCTGTAAATGACCACATACAATGCCAGCTGTTGTGCCAATGTGGTATTGACCTGGTTCTCTTTCTTATAGGGATCCAGTTTGATATTAAAGATGCCCGGCGTATAGTCAATAGGTCCAGCCAGCATACGTGTAAATGTTACAATGGGTAGATGTTCGGGTGGGTTGCCACCATCTGTAGCCCAGGCATTAAATTCCTGTCCGCGTAGCCCTTCACGAGTGGCATCGTTTGGATAGGTTCTTCGGAGCCCTGTTGCCATTATAGGTTCGTGAGCATTGACCATAACCTTGGATTCAGCTGCTTTCTGAATGACATGCTGATAATGATTAACCATCCACTGTCCATGGTGGTATTCGCCTTTTGGTATGATGGTTCCAACATAGCCTGTTTTAACCATATCAATTCCAAAATGTTTCATAAGCGCATAAGCTGTGTCGAGTTGTTGCTCATAGGTTGTAACAGCTGATGAAGTTTCGTGGTGCATGATAAGACGGATGTCCCTTTCCTTGGCATAGCGAACAACTTCTTCAAGATCATAATCGGGGTAAGGGGTTACAAAATCAAATATGCCTTCTCTTTCATCAGTTCCAATCCAGTTTTCCCATCCTGTATACCATCCCTCGATGAGTAAGGCTCCAATGCCATTCTCGGCTGCAAAATCGATATATTTCTTCGCATTTTCAGTTGTTGCACCATGTTTTCCGTGTGGCTCTACCCCGACCCAAGTATTCATGTCCTGGGTGCCTGAATAATCCCATGTAGATTTACCCAGATGCATTTCCCACCAGATGCCCATATATTTGGTAGGTTTGATCCAGGAAACATCACCCAGTTTGTTCGGTTCGTTCAGGTTTAGAATTAGTTTCGAACTAATCAATCCGGTTGCTTTTTCTGCAACCTGGATGGTACGCCAGGGGGTATGAAAAGGTGTTTTTTTAAATACCTTATAATCTGTTCGATCTGATCCAACCAAGTTGCTTCGCATTTCGAGGGTTTTGTTATCCACAGCCAGGGTGATCCCTGCATAATCGAGCAATGCAGCTTCATGAAAGCTAAGATATATTCCCTCATCGGTCTTCATGGTGACGGGTGTATTTACTGCATTTTCCGGAATGTAGGTTTGAGCAAGATTGGGGTGATTTCGTTTAGTCAAGGCATCTATTTCAGTAAAACGGGTTGTGCTGTAAAGATGCTCGTAAATGTCCCAATCGCCGGGAATCCACCACACCTCATGATCACCACTCAAATTGAAATAGGTATTTTCTTCAGCGATATAAACATCTTTCATATTTTCCTGAGCAGGAAATTCATAACGAAATCCAAGTCCATCATCATAAACACGGAATACAATCGTAAATTGTCGTTTGAGCCCAGACTGCTCACGAAAATCAACTTTAAGCTCATTATATGTATTTTCGACAAGCCTTTGCTCACCCCAGGGCATTTCCCATTGTTCTGAAAAATAGCTCTTTCTGGCATGTACTATTTTGAGGTCTCCATCCAAAGGAGGTGAATCGGTAAAGCTAAAGCCCAGGACAGAGGGTTTTATAAGTTGTTTATCCTTATAAAAAACTGAATATGCCGCCTGTTGGTTGTCATGCAGCATGATCTGAACTTTTAGTTGTCCGTTAGGTGATGTGATCACAGTATCAACTGTATGTTGGCAGGCATTCAAAAAAAATATAAAAGCCCCCAAAAGAGAGATTAGCAAAGTTTCCCGCATTTTTTAAACTGTATTTGGATGGTATTAAGAATGAGTTCTGCTTTAAAGTCATTGTTCAGGCCCGACCAGCAATGTGATATTTACCTGGGTTTATAATACTTCATTGCTTCCGGTATAAGTTTGGTAATGTTTCTGATACGCCTATCGTCAGAAGGGTGTGTGCTAAGAAATTCCGGAGGTGCCTGACCTTGTTTAGCGGCCGCCATTCGTTCCCAGAAACGGATGGCCTCATGTGGGTCATATCCTGCCATGGCCATAAAGATCAGGCCAAGGTGATCTGCTTCACTTTCATGCAATCGGCTGTAAGGAAGTAAAACACCTAGTTGACTTCCGATGCCAAATGCTGTCATCCACATGGCTTGCGTTTGTTCGGGTTTTTCTTTAAGAGCAACAGACAATGCCATACCACCTAGTTCGGTGAGCAACATTTGTGAAATACGCTCATTTCCATGCTCCGCTACAGCATGTGCAACCTCATGGCCCATGACCACTGCAAGTCCTGATTCATCGCGCGTAACGGGAAGTATGCCTGTGTATATCACCACCTTTCCACCAGGCATGCACCAGGCATTCACCTGATCATCATCGACCAGGTTAAAATCCCAGGAATAGCCTTCTAGTTGATTTGAGATGCCTTTTTCCTGATAATATTGTTCAACAGCCTGCTGTATCCTTTGTCCTACTTCTTTTACGAGGGTAGTTTTTCGAACATCAGTTGACAATTTGTTTTCTTTTAAAAAATCATCGTACTGTTGATAACTCATTGAGAGCATTTGGGAGGAAGGCACAAGATTGAGCTGGTTACGTCCGGTCACAGGTACTTTTCCACATGATTGGATCACAACAGATGCCAATAATATGGAAACAATTAAAAATGATCTGATTGTTTTCATGGTTGAAATTTATTAGTAGTCAAAGTTAACCAAACTTTGATTCAAAATGAAATGCACTTACAAAAAGTATATATCAGATATTATGGAATGAACAGGCAGCTGTCACCATAACTTAGGAAACGGAATTCATGGTTCAGGGCGTATTCGTAGGCCTTTTTCCACTGCTCACCTATTAAGGCAGCCACAAGCAATAGCAAGGTGCTTTTGGGCTGATGAAAATTGGTAATCAAACCTTTTACAATTTTAAAATGATAGCCGGGTGCGATCATCAGTGAGGTTTGCGCCGTGAACTGATCTAGCTGTTTATGGTCAAGATAATCAAGTATGTTTTGAATTGACTTTTCAACAGAAATGTGTTGTTTTGTGCTAATGTATGGGGTCCACTGATCAAGAGATGGTCTCATATCAGATTGTTCATTTATCATTAAACCAAACCAATATAAACTCTCAAGAGTGCGCATGGTAGTTGTCCCTACAGCAATGATGGGTTTATCCAATTCAGCCTTTAATTGATAAAGGAATGCCCTTGAAATCGTCATCGTTTCTGCATGCATTTCATGTTCACCTATGGTGTCGGATACAACCGGTTTAAATGTACCGGCACCAACATGCAATGTCAGGTTGCTAAAAATGAATCCTTGGTTATCAAGATTATTGAGCAATTCCTCAGTGAAATGCAAACCGGCTGTCGGAGCTGCTACAGAGCCATGATGTTGCGCATAAATAGTCTGATAGGTATTTTTATCATCTTCTTCAGCAGCTCGGTTCAGATAGGGAGGTAGTGGCACTTCCCCACATGCTTCTAATATTTGGGCAAATGATATTCCTTGATTGTCCCAGCTGAATTCAATCACTGAGTGATCTATGTTTTTAGTTGTTCGGGTGGCCCTGAGCTGAATGGTTTTATTTTCGATCAGAAGTTTTTTTTCGACCGGTCCGCTTTTCCATCTTTTTGAGTTTCCTACCAGGCATCTCCAGCTAACAGGGGACTCGCTTGCAAATGCAAGCTGATAATCCATCATTTGTGACAAAGGTTCAAGGCAGAATATTTCGATAATTGCACCGCTCGTTTTGCGAAACAATATCCTTGCCTGTACCACTTTGGTTTCGTTTGCAATTAGTTTGGCTCCATGTGGCAAATGATTTCCAATATGCTGAAAGGTGTCATCACTAATATGCCCGTTTGCAACTATCAATAATTTGGACTGATCGCGTTTTTGCAGTGGATATTTTGCAATGCGGTCATTCGGTAAAACATAGTTGTACTGATCAATAGCAATGTCTTTGATGTTTTCCATAGTGGCGACAAATTTAACCTGAAAATTCATTAAATCGTATTTCAATCATCGATGTTTCTTGTACCTTTGAAATTCATTATCCCGGATCAATATGGCGATACGCAACCAACTACCTAATTTAATCACTGCACTAAACTTGCTTGCCGGCTGTTTATCAATAATGTTTGTGGCTGAAGGGAATATCACACTTGCATCCTTGATGGTATTGGTGGCTTCGGTATTTGATTTTTTGGATGGTTTCGTTGCACGAATTCTTAATGCATATTCTAAACTAGGTGCCCAACTTGATTCGCTTGCCGATGTGGTTTCATTTGGTGTAGCTCCTGGTTTCATCATGTATTTCCTGATTCGCGAATCAACAAATCAGCTGAGTGATGAAATGAGCTTTGTGCATTTTTTGCCATTTTTGGCATTTCTGATACCTGTTTTTTCAGCCATACGCCTTGCTAAGTTTAATTTGGATGAGAGACAAACCGACAGTTTCATCGGACTTCCAACTCCGGCAGCTTCTATTTTCATTGCGGGCTTACCATTCTTATTTGCGAAAACCTTAATCAGTATTCCCCCATTGGAATGTTTCATTTCCCACCATTATTTTCTAACTTTTTTGGTATTGATTCTGTCAGCATTAATGGTAAGCGGAGTATCCCTTTTTTCCTTGAAATTCAAGTCATTTAAGATCAGCAGAAATAAGCTGCGCTATGTTTTTCTTTTTTTATCACTGTTATTAATGATCTTGCTCCATTTTGCAGCACTTCCGGTCATTATCCTGGTTTATATTATTCTGTCGTTGTTGCAAAGGCGCAATAATGAATCATACTGATAGTATCACACACTTCAGTACTCATGACTGATTGCGAGAATGTTTAGGATTGAAATTTGATTAATTAAAAATAACCTGCTGTTAGCGCTTACGCAACTCGAAATTCTGGCCTAGGTAAACCTTTCTTACGTGCTCATCTTCGGCCAGTTCTTCGGAAGTACCGGCTTTGAGTATGGATCCTTCAAACAGCAAATAGGCCCTGTCGGTAATGGATAAGGTTTCATGCACGTTGTGGTCGGTGATCAGGATCCCAATGTTCTTTTCTTTTAGTTTGGAAACTATATGTTGAATATCCTCCACTGCAATGGGGTCTACACCCGCAAAGGGTTCGTCAAGCAGCATAAACTTTGGGTCAACAGCAAGTGCACGTGCAATTTCCGTACGTCGTCTCTCTCCTCCGGATAGCTGTATACCTTTGCTTTTGCGAATATGTTCAAGCCCAAACTCCTCGAGCAAAGATTCAAGCCGTTGATTTTGCTCTTCGCGACCCATGTTTTTGAATTCCATAACTGATCGGATATTGTCTTCCACACTCATCTGCCTGAAAACCGATGCCTCCTGAGCCAAATAACCAATACCTTGCTGAGCCCTGCGATACATGGGCTCGTTTGTAATGTCAGTATGTTCGAGGAATACTTTACCTGAAAATGGTTTTATTAGCCCCACAATCATATAAAAAGTGGTAGTCTTACCAGCTCCATTCGGACCAAGCAGTCCGACAATCTCTCCTTGGTTTACCTCAACGGATACTTTATTAACAACCGTACGATGTTTGTATTTTTTAACAAGGTTTTGTGTTTGTAGTTTCATACAAATGATTGGGGTTTCAGTATAAACGTGAAATTAAATTCAAAATTATACAATAACAAAGAGCTGCTACACAGAGGATAATCCTATTAGCTCGTACCAGTAATCAAGTGCCCTTCTGGTATGAGGAATCACAATAGTACCTCCAACCAGGTTGGCAATCCCAAAAATTTCCATGATCTCCTCGGTTTTTACTCCCAATACATGACATTGATGCAGGTGGTAATAAATGCAGTCATCACATTTGAGAACCATGGAAGCAACCAGTCCCAGCATTTCCTTTGTGCGGCTATCCAATACACCTGGTTGGTAAGTAAGAGTATCGAGGCTATAAATGCGCTTCATGATCTTATTGTTAGGAGCCTCCATCATTTTCTGGTTCATGCGTGCACGATAAAGTTCAAATTCTTTGACTTTGCTCATAAATTGGAATTTAAATGAATTTGAAAGACAATATTTTATAAAATGCCTTCCCTTAAAATATCATGTAGGTGGATTACCCCCATGTAGGCAGCTTTATCCATAACCGGTAGTTGGGTTATGTTATGTTGTCGCATCAATTGCAGGGCATCTACAACGAGTGCATCAGCCTGAATTGACTTTGGGTTGAAAGTCATGATGTCTTTTGCAATAATTGTATCAATATTACAGGCTTTCATCAACATGCGCCTCAAATCACCATCCGTGATAATACCGATTAATTGCTGATTGTCAATCACAGCTGTTGCACCAAGTCTTTTGGTTGATATTTCGAGTATTACTTTTCGCAGATTATCCTCGGGAAACACAATCGGGCGCTCATTTCTAATATAAACATCATTCACTCGCAGGTACATTTTTTTACCTAAAGCACCACCGGGATGGAATTTTGCAAAATCAACAGCTGTGAATCCCCTGCATTCAAGCACGCTGACCGCTAATGCGTCACCTATTACAAGCTGAGCGGTGGTACTACTGGTTGGGGCAAGATTATTCGGACAGGCTTCCATGTCAACAGTTGTATTGATCTTGTAATCAGCATGCATAGCCAGATATGAATCCAGATTACCGGTAATGGCCACAAGTTTATTACCTCTTGATTTTAGTAAAGGAATTAATACTTTTAACTCGGGTGTTTCGCCACTTTTTGAAAGGACAATGATAATATCATGTTCCCCTATAATACCGAGATCACCATGAACAGCATCAGCGGCATGCATGAAAATGGCCCTGGTACCAGTTGAATTGAGTGTTGCAACAATTTTTTGAGCGATATTGGCACTCTTCCCAATACCGGTAATTATCACATTTCCTATGGAATGGTATATTAGCTCAACCACATGGACAAAATCATCATCAATAAAATTTACCAAATTATTGATTGCTTTAGCTTCATTTTGAATTACCTTTATACCTGTGCTAAGGATTTCTTCTTTTGTCATCAATTTTTTTTTCAAAAGAAAAGTTGTCTGAAAGAATGGATTATTTATTATATTTGTGTAACAAGCCTTATGGTTAAGAAACTATAACTGATTTATGTGCTTAACCTTTTGTTTAAGTACCATTTTTATGTGCAAATATATCTAATTTTAAGAGCCGGGAGGAATAATGGCTAAAAAGGATGATCGTGGGCTTCACGAGTTGTTGAAACAAATTTTCGGCTTTGATAGCTTCAAGGGAAATCAGGAGTCCATTATAAAAAGTATACTTGCAGGCACCGACACGTTTGTGGTAATGCCAACGGGGGGTGGTAAATCGCTTTGCTACCAGCTGCCTGCACTAATGAGTGAAGGTACTGCAATTGTTGTATCACCACTGATCGCATTAATGAAGAACCAGGTTGATGCCATTAGAAACTTTGGCGCTGATGTCGGCATAGCACATGTACTAAACTCTTCATTGTCAAAGATTGAAATTAACCAGGTAAAGGAGGATCTGTCGAAAGGTAAAACTAAATTACTTTATGTGGCTCCCGAATCGCTGACCAAAGATGAGAATATAGAGTTTCTTAAGGGTATTAAGGTGTCCTTTTTTGCAATTGATGAAGCGCACTGTATCTCTGAATGGGGGCACGATTTCAGGCCAGAATACCGGAGGCTAAGGCCCATTATTAATGCTATTAATAAGGAGCTTCCTGTAATTGCACTTACAGCTACAGCCACCGTAAAAGTACAGCAGGATATCCTGAAGAATCTGGATATAGCTGATGCCAGAATATTTAAATCTTCTTTTGACAGGCCAAACCTCTATTATGAAGTCCGACCCAAAACCAAGGATGTTGCAAGGGATATTATCAAGTATATAAAAAATAATCCGGGCAAATCTGGTATAGTGTACTGCCTCAGCAGAAAGAAAGTTGAGGAAATGTCAGAAAACCTTGTGGTAAATGGTATTCGGGCACTTCCTTATCATGCCGGATTGGATGGTGCCACCAGGCGTATGAACCAGGATAAGTTTCTGATGGAGGAGGTTGAGGTGATCGTTGCAACAATTGCTTTTGGTATGGGTATTGACAAGCCGGATATCAGGTTTGTAATCCACCATGATATCCCGAAAAGCATAGAAGGTTATTACCAGGAAACCGGACGTGCCGGACGCGATGACGGAGAGGGTAATTGCGTTGCATTCTACAGCTATGACGATATTCAAAAACTGGATAAGTTCAATAAAGGCAAACATGTTGCCGAGCAAGAAATTGCACGTGAGCTTCTCAATGAAACAGTAACCTATGCCGAGTCAGCTGTGTGCAGGCACAAGCTTTTGCTGCATTATTTTGGTGAGGTTTACGAGAATGAAAATTGTGGGGCTTGCGATAATTGCCTGAACCCAAAAGTGAAATTTGATGGACAGGAAGAGATCAAACTAGTTTTAGAAGCTGTGTTGGGTGTCAAGCAATTGTTTAAGGCAAAGCATATTAGCGAACTGCTTGCCGGTAAGAAAAGTGGTGATATCAAAGCTGCCAGGCACGATAAAAGTGAGTTCTTTGGAGCTGGCGAAGAAGAGGACGAGAGGTTCTGGAATGCTGTCATACGGCAGGCACTCATCCATAAATTATTGGTTAAGGAGATCGAAAACTATGGCATTTTAAAGGTTACGCGCGAGGGTAAAGAGTTTATTAAAAAACCTTATACCATTATGCTCGCCAAAGACCATGATTATGATAATCCTGATGATGATGATTTTGAAACAGCTAAAGGAACAGGCCCCAAAGGAAGTGGAACGGATGCTACATTATTCAGTATGTTGAAGGATTTACGGAAGGCCATTTCAAAAAAGGAAAATCTTCCGCCTTTCGTCATCTTTCAAGATCCTTCACTTGAAGATATGGCCATCCAATATCCAATCAAAGCTGAAGAGCTTACACAAATAGTTGGGGTTGGAACCGGAAAAGCTGCTAAATATGGCGAGCCGTTTCTCAAGCTTATTAGGCAATATGTTGAGGAGAATGAAATCATCCGTCCAAATGATATGGTTGTGAAGTCAGTGGTAAACAAATCCGGTCTGAAAGTGTATATCATCCAAAGTGTTGACCGGAAACTGCCACTGGAAGATATTGCCTATGCAAAAAATCTGACCCTTGATGAATTACTTAGTGAAATAGAGAGTATTGTGGCCAGTGGAACACGCATCGATATTGGTTATTATATTGATGAGTTTGTTGATGAATATCACCAGGAAGAAATCTATGACTACTTTCATGAGGCTGAATCCGATTCAATCGATAAGGCGCTGCAGGAACTTGGAGAGTCTGAGTACAGCGAAGAAGAAATCCGGCTGATGCGTATCAAGTTCATGTCAGAAATAGGAAATTAGGATGAATGAACTGAAACTTGTTGTTGTTTACCTGCTTATATTGATTGGCTCATCGTTTCTTTCATGTAAACAAACAGAAGAAACAAAGCCAGAGGTTTTGCTCACTGAAAGTCAAATGATTGATGTGACAACAGATATTCAACTCATAGAAGCTGCATTAAACTACAGAAGAAATATCGGACTTGATTTTACTGATATCAGGGATGTGTATTATGGCCATTTGTTCGAAAAACATGGAATAACAGCTGAGATCTACCAGGAGAATGTGCTATTTTATAACCGGACTCCTGCCCGAATGGAATCAATATATAATGAAGTATTAGAAAATCTTGAAGCGTTGCAAGCTGGTCTAGGTGATCTGACGGAATGATTATTTCGTAAATAGAGCAAACCTGCTTTCCTGATTACCCCCTATGGTTAAAGAGTATGGAAAATCCAACCTGTTTGTGCTGCGATAAGTACCCGTTCCACTTACTTGCCAATTAGATCCGACAGTTTGGGACTCAACAACCAACGAATTGCCTACTGCCAAAGCTTTTGCAGCGCTGCCGGAACCGGCAAAGTTCGAAATAAAAACCATGGTGGAGTTGTTGGGGTCATTGGTAATATTGACTTCATAGTTTATTTTTTGTTCGTTGTCCGAAACAGACCATCTGCCCAAAAATTTGTCGCGATAATCGCCTACAGGAATTTCAATATCATCATCAAGTTCGCAGGAGACCAAAGCCATAGAAAGAATAATCATACTTGTAAAAAGGGGTTTCAAAAATAGCTTCATCTCGATAATGTTTTAGTGGACACCAATAAAACCAAGATGCCGAATGCAGGACATAGCACTAATTATTATAAAAAAGTTCTCTGCTCACCGGCATTTGATCAATTGAGAACTCAACAATATATATGCCAGTTTTTGCTATGTCATCATAGATGGTGTAAGTGTTAAAGCCCTGATGAACAGCTAGATTATCAATCATCACAATAGCACGCCCCTGAAGATCGTATACCTTGATCTGTCCTTGGGCTTCATGTCCGGCATGATACTCAATATTCATTATCCCTGAGCCTGTCTGGTATATCTTCAAACTATTCTGAACAACACCAATTTCAGCAGTGTTTACCATTGTTCCCCCGGCTTCTAAAACAGATGCTACAATATTCTCGGTAGTTGGAAGGAATACTTGTGGATCAAAAATATTATAGTCAGGAGTGATCACAATAACCGTTGGATACGACATGATTTCGTATGCTTCATAAACCTTATCACCGCCGCCTTCAATTCCACTAACCGAAGGTACGGTAATCCCCAAAGTTTGATTGAAAATCTCCACTCCAAGGTTGTAATCATTCATATTGATGTTTAAGAAAAACACATTACCGGTATTCATCCCAAATATTTCATAAGCCTCTTGAAAATGAGGAGCATAAGTCTGGCACGGACCGCAGGTAGTGGAATAGAAATTAAGCACAACGATGAGGTCTTCATCCAGGAGTTCAAATAGGTAGATCATTTCGCTGTCGAGTGTTTTAACAGAAAAATCAACAGCCTCTGTAAGTGGAGTTTGGGCACTTGTATGCTGAAATCCAAGGACGGTTATTAGTAATAGGGTTATAAGGTTTTTCATGACAAACAGGATATTATCTGTGCCAAAAGTAGAAAAAAAGTGATAATAATACGCTTTAATTTGTTTTTAATTCATCATGGATTTTACCTGCAAGCCGGCTGGCGCCGATCCTGAAGTGGGTGTTGTTAAGCCATTCGCTGCCGCATATGGCAGCTGTGATCTTATAGTACAGCAATGCATCTTCAATATCGGCAATGCCACCCGCCGGTTTTATCCCAATATGATTTCCGGTTTTCACATAGTATTCCCTGATCGTGTCAAGCATCACAACTACAGCTTCGGCTGTAGCTGCTGGTTGTATTTTGCCCGTTGAAGTTTTGATGAAGTCAGCTCCTCCCAGTATAGCAAGTTCTGATGCCTTGCGTATGTTTTCAATAGTTCTAAGCTCTCCTGTTTCGAGTATTACCTTGAGGTGTGCCACACCACAAGCACGTTTAACTTCGCTAACCTCATCTATAATTGCCTGGTGATCACCTGAAAGGAAAATACCGCGAGAGATCACCATGTCAATTTCATCTGCGCCCTGATCAACTGCATACTTGACCTCCTGAAGCTTCAGGTGAAGTGGCAACTGTCCGGAGGGGAAAGCGCAAGCAACGGTGGCAACCTGTATACCTGTAGCAATGAGTATTGACTTGGCAGACTGAACAAAAGGTGAATACACACACACCGCTGCAACAGTATTGCCATTGGTGGTTTTTTTAAATAATAAAGCCTGATTGCATAGCTCGATAACGCGTTTGTCATTATCCGTTCCTTCCAGTGTTGTTAGGTCAATACAACGCAAAATAGTGTTAAGTGCCTGGTGATATTCTGATTCAGTTAAAGTAACTGCATTAATGGCCGAAACACGTTCCCTTATTGATTGAGAGGTTTCATTGTAAATGTCGAACTTCATAATATTTTTTTACAAAAGTAGAAAAAGGAATAAATAAGTATCAGTTTGAAAGATCAATACTTGCAAATTTGGTTCGCGATAAGCAAACAGGGTTCATTGCTTTTGGCAACTTCTGTCCTGATAAAGCAGATAAGTATAAGTTAATTACGGACATGACGCTTTAAGGGCTTAAAAGGGGGACTAATAACGCCATTTATTAGCAAGTGCTACCAAAGATAGCATGACCGGCACTTCCACAAGCACTCCTACAACAGTAACAAGTGCAGCAGGTGATTGTAATCCGAAAAGTGCAATGGCCACCGCGACAGCAAGCTCAAAAAAGTTGCTCGCACCGATCATTGCTGCCGGTGAACAAACAGCATGTGGTAATTTTAGTTTTCGACCGCCAAACCATGCCAGGAAGAAAATAAAGTAAGTTTGAATAATCAATGGCACAGCGATCAAGAGTATCACAAACGGATTGTTCAAAATATTAATGCCCTGAAACGCAAATATTAATAAAAGTGTGATGAGCAAGGCCAGGATGGAAATGGGACGAAGCCTTGGTAAAAAATGCCTTTTCAAATATTCTTCTCCATTGTTGCTTACAATCCATCGATTTGTTGCATAGCCGGCTACCAGAGGGATTACAACAAATATCAACACACTACTGATAAGTGTTTCATATGGTATTGTGATATCGGTTATTCCGATAAGTAAGCCTACAATCGGGACAAATGCCACCAATATGATCAGGTCATTGATAGATACCTGTACTAAGGTATAATTCGGGTCGCCATCAGTAAGATATGACCAAACAAAAACCATGGCTGTGCAGGGTGCAGCACCCAGTATGATAGCCCCGGCGATGTATTCACCTGCCATTGTGGGGTCAATCCAGGCTGCATACAGCTTGCTGAAGAACAACCAGGCAAAGAAAGCCATGGTAAATGGCTTGATAAGCCAATTAACCACGAGCGTGAGCAATACACCTTTTGGTTTTCGTCCCACATTTTTTATGCTGCTAAAATCAATCTGCAGCATCATGGGATAGATCATAAGCCAGATCAATATTGCAATGGGAATATTAACGTTATAAATTTCCCACTGACTCAATATTTGAATCTGATCACCAGCCATATGCCCGATCAAAATACCACCGGCTATGCATAAGGTAACCCATAAAGTCAGATATTTTTCGAAAAAGGCAATTTTCTTTTTTGTCATACTTATTGAGCCTATTTATAATTTAGGTTTTATCGATTCAATATAGAGCTTGTGAAAATCATTCTTTATTTCATCCCTTATTCTAATAAATTCACTGTGTACAAATTCATCAGTGCCAACAGCATGCGATGGGTCTTCAAACCCAATGTGCAAGCGTGTTTTGACCTTCCCCAGGAAGGCAGGACACTTTTCATTGGCGCCTCCACATACGGTGATCACATAGTCCCAATTGTCATCAAGGTATTTTTCAACCGGATCAGAAGTGTGCCTGCTTATATCGATCCCGACATCGTGCATTACTTCAACAGCTTTTTCATTTAACTTCCCCGAAGCCTCCGTGCCGGCTGAAAAAACCTGAAGCCGGGTATCAAATGATTGCAGAAAACCATGTGCCATTTGGCTGCGGCAACTATTGCCAGTGCATAGAATCAGAATTTTCATTGTTTCGTTAGGTTAGCATTTAAGGTTTGCAATTATAATCGCCAATTAGCAATGTGTTGGTGAATGCATTTAAAGCTTCATGCATTATAAATATTTGTGCCATATCCAGACAATAGTAGGTTCGCCCTTGAGCTGAATGACTCTTAAGTAATCCGGCGTTTTTTAGCTCAAGCAGGTGCTGGTTAACCGTAGTACGGCTCAATGGAAGCTTGTTTGATAGCTCACCTGTAATGCATTCCTTACTTTCTGCCAGATACTTAAGAATGGCTAATCTGGCGGGATGCGACAAAGCTTTAAAATAAACCGATGCCTGCTGGAGGCTTGACTCAAACAGCTGTGTTTTAGCATATACCATGTCTAAGAAATATGAATCGTCATAATGACGCAAATATACGTTAAATTGATTATAACGTATGTATACGTTGATGAGGAATAAATTTTTTTATCATATGGATAATTGCTCAGAGCACCATATTTCTTTTCTTCAGCACCTCAAATATTATCAAGGCAATTTCATCATCACTCAGGCGGGCATTATTGAAGGAAAGATCAAAATCAATATCAGTTACTTTCCTGCCACCAAAATCAAAGATTAATTTCTCGCGATTTTCATCGGAATTGCGAATATATGCTTCAGCATCAGCCCTGTTCATGTTTTTTCTTTCGCTGATATTACTGATGCGCCATTCAAGGGGAGCATGTAGGCGAATATGAAGGCCGTTTTTAAGGTCATTTGTAATGACAACGCCGGCCCTTCCCACAAGGATTATATGGCCATCAGTAACCATATCCCGGATAATTTCGCGTATGGTCTTGCGTATGGTCTTATCACTCTTGTAGTATTTGCTTGACATGGAGCGTAGTATCTCATCAATATGGCCGCACTTTTCCGGGTCAAATATGTGTCTTACCTGTCGTGGATCCAATTGTAATTTATGTGCTGATAATTCAATGATCTCTTTACTAACCAGCTGCCACTTGTGAGGGATAATTTGATCGAGATGTGCTTTTAGCAGTTTGGCAATGGCAATACTGTTACATCCCGTTTGGCGCGAAAAGGTGATAAATGGTGCAATAGCGGGTTTGGCTCTTGGCTCAGTAGTTATGCACCGCTTTTGAAAATATTGCAGCAAGTCGGTCGTCATTGTTCAATTTGATTTGGTTCACCATAAAGTTACAGTAAATCAAAACTAAAATCAATTGATTTCACATCTTTTTTATCGTATATTTAACATTCAAAACAAAGAAAGGAGGTTATCACCATGAAGATCGACTACCAGTGCCCGCGTTGTCATGGTCACTTATTAATAGAGCACCACTTGATCTTAGCGGTAAAATATAAGAAGGAACAAGGCATGTTGCTGTTGATGAATCCAGAAGTGGGTAATTATGAAACTTTATATCACCCATCGAATGAAATCATTAAAGGGGAGTTGTATGATTTTTTCTGTCCTATATGTCATTACAGATTAAGGTCGGACCTGAACGAAAATTTGGCGATGGTGCTGATGACCGACACCAACAAAAAGCAATACGAACTTCATTTTTCAAGGGTTGCCGGCCAGAAAAGCACTTACAAGATCATGGGAAAATCGGTTGAACACTTTGGCATAGATGCTCCACACTATCTGGATTTCTTAAATATCTTCAATATGCGATAGGACAGGATGACTTAGAAAATGAGGATTAGATCACCTCAAAATGAGGTGCTATTTTATGCATAATAAGTTTTGTTGCACCTGTGTGTTTTTCTACATAAGTAAGACAAATCTGAGCAGCTTTCTTACGTGATGATTGATCCTTAAGCAGACTGTTAACTTTGGATTTCAAAGTTGAGAAATTGTTTACATCAAAAGCACCACCTAATTTAATCAACTCAACAGCCTCGATAAATTTTTCATGTTTTGGCCCGATCATCACTGGGCAACCAAAAGTAACTGCTTCCTGAATATTATGTATCTGCTTTCCAAAGCCACCGCCCACATAAGCTATATACGCATATTGATAAAGTTGGGAAAGCATTCCGATCTGATCAATGACTAGAACCCTGGAGTGAACTTCCGGATCAAAGCTGCTCCATTTTTGATAATCTGTGGCAATTTGTTTTTCTATCTGCTGGATGTGCTTCACTCCTGTATCATGTGGAACAATGATTGATTTTACATTTTCAGGTAGTTCTTTAAGTAATGGTATTATCAGATTTTCGTCTTGTGGCCATGTACTTCCCCAAACAATACATGGATTGTGATCAATGAATTTTTCAATTAATGGAAACCGTTGCGCATGTGCAGCTATAGCAGCCACCCTGTCGAAACGTGTATCACCTGTAATGGTGGTGTTCAGGTATCCGACACCTTTGAG
The DNA here is from genome assembly GCA_937926515.1 of uncultured Bacteroidales bacterium. Lineage (GTDB taxonomy): Bacteria > Bacteroidota > Bacteroidia > Bacteroidales > F082 > CALAZZ01. The sequence continues at coordinate 76,757 of CALAZZ010000096.1, forward strand.
TAGTTCAGCCGTTTGTACATCCTGAACAAAGAAATGAGTTACACCTTGAAGCTGATCCCTGAACCATTTTCCGTAAGATTTAAAAAAATATTGATCAGGCCTGAGTTTTAGTGAGATATAGAAAAGAGGAACCTGTTTCAGTTGAAGCTTTTGCAGGTAGTTGTACCAAAACTCGTACTTAATAAAAAAAGCTGCCTTGGGGTTAAAGGTATTTAGCAGTCTGATGGCATGTTTTGGGGTATCGGTTGGCAGGTACGACACACAGTCTGCATATTCATAATCTTTTCGTATTTCGTAGCCTGAGGGTGAAAAAAAAGTAAGTAAAACCTTGTAGGCGGGATATTTTATTTTAATAGCCTCAATTACAGGCCGGCCTTGTTCAAACTCACCAAGAGACGCGGCGTGAAACCATATCCAAAACTTGCTCTTTACAGCCTCTTTCTCAAGCTTTTCCCAACAATTTTTACGCCCCCGGATCCAATTTTTTGCTTTGGTGTTAAAAGGCGCAACCAACCATATAGTAAGGTGGTAAAGTTTTACTGAAAATTGGTAGAGCCATAGCATAAACCAGGTGCATATTAAAAATAGTAATATTTCTGTGGTGCCCTTCTATAGGTAGGTATCATCCAGCTTAGCCTGAAACCAAAATAACTGTCACTATATTTATTTTCATCCTTAGCCATGGTATCAAAACTATAATCGCGCTGGCTGTTGGTCCATGCATGAATGTACTCTGCTGACAGGCTCAAATTTAAAATCCTTGAGTTGCTCATAAGCAGATAACCTGCCTGTGCTGACAAGGCAATTCCACCACGCATTTTATCATAACCTTTGCCATAGTCACCTTCAATTTGAGGAGCGGTCCCAAATTGGGATTCGATTCGTATGTGGTGTGATAAATAGCCTACTCCAGCCTGGATAAAAAAACCACTATTTGGGTTGGGAGCCAAAACGTTGATAATTTTACCGGATTGAATGTTAAAATGATAACCGCGCTGAAACAAAGCCAGGCTGGTGAATGTGCCGTCGCCGTCAATAATTTCTCCTGTTGAAGTTGAGATCATGTGAAAAAGTGCTTCACGGTTGTGAACCTGATCCCCAAAGATAAAATGGCCGTTCAGGCTGTGAATCCAATTTTTGTCAGTTTTATATAGGATCCCCACACCTATATTTGAGTTGAAGCCAAAGTAAGCTTTATTGTCTGCTGTAGGAAATTGAAACGCATAACTCGCACTAAAAATAAAGGTGGATACTACGGAATCATTAATTCGTAGTTGAGCTTTCAGCGAAGGTGTGAGTAGTAAAAATACAAGCAGGTATACAACTTGCCTTGACTTCATGATGTTCTCATTTTCCTGCAAAAGTAGTGAATTGCCTTTTAATCAATGCCAAAGATAAATTAAAGAAATAATTTGTGCATTAGATTGGTCTTTGATGTCATAACTATCAGGTCAATTGAATATAGTAAAAATATGCAGAAAGTTAGGTGGAGCTCCCAACTAAGTAAAAGATATGATCTCCTTGCTGAATTACATTTGATTTGACTAATTCAAACGAACTTCAGGTTTGGCAAAACTTGGGCCGGCTAAAGTAGCTAGTTGTAAAAATTATCTTTCCCGGTTGTTAGGAAATCAAGATATTTTGGAATATTGGTATCATAGCCGTAAGATGGAGCGAGTAAGTTTTCCTCGTGATCGAGGATAAGGTAAAATGGTTGCGTATTAACACCATAACGCTCAGCCTGAAAGATGCTCCATTTCTGACCTATAGTACGTATGGTACGCTCACGACCCAGGGCAGATGAAACAAACTGTTCGCTTTCGGGAAGTGAGGTTCGATCATCAACAAAGAGTGATATCTTCACAAAATCATTCGCCAGCATATTCAACACAGCCGGATCTGACCATACATTGGCCTCCATTTTCCGACAGTTGACACATCCAAGACCTGTAAAATCCAAAAAAACCGGCTTACCAGCTTTTTTTGCTGCTGCCATACCTTCATCAAAATCGGTAAAGGCCATCAGGCCATGCGGGCCTTGCTTAACGCTCTCGCCAATATAAATGGTGTTGTCCGGGTTTATGGCTGCTCCGGAAGCAACTCCGCGACTCAGGTCAAAATCTTGAGTGGTCGATGATGGCAGGAAGGAGCTAATCGCGCGTAAAGGTGCACCCCAAAGGCCGGGGATGAGGTAAAACACAAAAGCAAATACCAAAACGGCCAGGGTGAGACGTGGAACACTCAAATGTGTCAGGTCACTATCATGAGCAAATTTAATTTTACCAATGAGATAGAGTCCAAGCAGCATGAATATGGCTATCCATAATGCAATGAAAACCTCACGGTCAAGAATTCCCCATTGTGCAACAGCATCGGCAGTACCAAGAAACTTAAGTGCAAATGCAAGTACAATGAAACCAAGTACGACCTTCACAGCATTCATCCACCCGCCTGATTTGGGTAATGTTTGCAAGGCAGTTGGGAAGATGGCAAAAAGACTGAATGGAATAGCCAAAGCCAGGCTGAAGCCTAGCATACCGATAGCTGGTGAAAGCATATCTCCACTTGTGGCGGCTTCAACAAGCAGGGTTCCTACAATAGGACCTGTGCATGAAAAGGAGACCAATACAAAGGTCATTCCCATGAAAAACACGCTGATCAAACCACCAGTTTTATCGGCTCGGCTGTCGAGTGCATTCGACCAGCTGGCAGGCATGGTGAGTTCAAAAGCCCCAAAGAAAGAGGCAGCAAAAAATATGAGCAACGCAAAAAAGAAAAGATTGAACCACGGACTTGTAGCCAAAGCATTGAGCGCATCGGCTCCAAAGATGACCGAAATGGCCAGGCCAAGCACCACATAGGCAAAAATGATGGTGAAGCCATAGAACAGTGCATCTCTGAATGCACGGGCACGGTTGCCTGCATTACGCAAAAAGAAACTGACAGTGATTGGTATCATCGGAAAAACACAGGGCGTAAGCAAGGCGAGTAAACCTCCAAGTATGCCGGTGATGAAGGTGCCCCAAAAAGAGCCGGCTTTTTTGCTTGTTTCACTTGTTGTTTCAACTATAGCCGATGATTCCTCAACAGTTGTGGAAGCATCTGTAGCTGCAAATTCAGTAACAGGCGTTAGTGCAGCAGGAGCAGAACCCTCAGGCAGAGTGAAACTGTACTCAACCAGATCAGGAGGCAAGCATCGTGTGTCATCGCACGACATAAATTCCACTGCACCATGTATGGTAACCGGAACATTATCAGTTAGCTTCACTTTTTGTCTGAAAACAGCCTGGTCTTCAAAAAATTTAAGGACCATTTCGAAGTTTGGATCATATTTTTCAATGGCATCTGCTTCAACAACGCCACCGATCAGCTCATATCCATCGGCAGGCTCGAATGCAAAAACAGTAGCCGGCGGCGAAATAGATATGTCCTGCGAATACAAGTACCATGTGGGATCAATATCCGCCGTAAAGATCAATTCGTACTCATCATCAGTTATTTTCTCTGTAGAGAAGTTCCATTTTACAGGTTCCAGAATTTGTGATATGGACGTGCCAGTTTGTAAAAGAAGGAACAGGAATAAAATCGTAATTGCGTTTCTTTTCATGTGTTTAGAAAATTATGGCTGCAAAATTAATATTTACATCTTAGCAACGAACTGATTAGACCTTTGGCTTAAGATATTTTAAGTTTTAGAGAATAGATTACCCTATTGATAATTAAAGACATCCATCTTATTTAGACGAATTTATAAATTATTTAAGCGCTTTGTGTTGATCTAAAGTTGACGGATTAATTCAGCAAGGATCAATCTACCAAGTACCTGATCTTTAGAATGTTTTTGGTTCCCGGTCGGATGCGGTACCGATGATCGATCCGCAGGCCGATCACCCACATAATATCGCCATTTGCATTACAGAGCAACCTGATTTGTTCTTTTTGATGGCGAGAAAGACCAGAATCAATGAAATAATCACTCAATAACTTGCTCCCCTTTAGTCCAAGCGGACGAAACCGATCCCCATATTGCCAGGTCCTGACCGCCAGCGGAAATTCAATCAGATCCTTATCCAGGTAAGCAATATGGGGGTCGGGATCAATGGTAAATTTCACTGACTTCTCAAGTGACTCAAATGTCAGGCGGAAGTCTGCTTTAGCAATTGCTGATTCATTATACAAGTACAACGTTTCCGGTTCGTTTACCTGATCAAGTTCAATAATTTCAATGGTATCGCGATCAATCGACAACCGATGTGTTTCAGAAAAAAATACCCGACCGGGTTCATTCTGCATGGCATTCGCAATTGATGACATCTGGTTCCCCGCAAAATTAAATGGTGTAAGCAGCTCCCAAAGGAGCGTTTGCCAATTGTCGAATGCAAACAATTTAGTTTTGTAAACGACAGATTGTCCTGACTTACTTTCAATTAATTCATTTAATACCCTGGCCACCAATTCTTTGTATAAGCCATGGTTTTGACCCAGAAGCCATGTGCTTTTTTTTATTGCTTTTTCTGCCTCCGGTACCAGCTCAACCATAAGTGGAAGCAATTGATTTCTAATCTTGTTGCGAAGGTATTTGTTGGATATGTTTGAGCTGTCTTCACGGTATTGAAGCTGATGATGGTTTAGATAATTAATAATCTGTATTCGGTCAGCAAAAAGCATTGGCCTGATAAACATACCGTTTAAGGGTTCCATAGCCTTGAGTCCCTTGAGACCAGCTCCCCTGAATAGATTTATGAAAAAGGTTTCAACCTGATCGTCCTGATGATGGCCCAGGGCGATAGCGCTTATTTGAAGTTGATGGGCCAGCTCCTGGAACCATTGCAAACGCAGTTCACGTGCAGCCATCTGTATTGAGATTTTTTGTTCAGATTGAAACTGCAAGGTATCAAACTGTTTACTATAAAAAGGAACTTTCAATTTTGCAGCAAGCCGATGTACAGATTGCTCATCTTCATCTGATTCGGTGCCACGCAAACGGAAATTCACATGAGCCACACTTACCCGGTAACCCGATTTCGTTAACAGATGCAACATAGCCACTGAATCTGCTCCTCCACTCACGCCTGCCAACACCTGTTGGCCAGGGTTCAGAAGTTTGTATTTATCAATAAATTGTTGAAATTCTTCAAACATTGGACAGTTTATTCGTGACCATCAGGCATATTGTTAAAGCCACTTTTCAGGTGAAGATCACGTTGGGGGAATGGAATCTCCACACCGTGCTTCTTGAACTTTTCGAATATCCTGTAATAGAGTTGGCTTTGCAACACTTTTGGTTTATCGCTAAACTCAGTTGTCCATACCCTTAGATGAAAATCAAGGCTGCTGTCACCAAAAGCATCAAACATCACATCTGATGGTGGTGTTTTAAGCACCCCAGGATGTTCATTGGCCACCTCAAGTAATAGTTGCTTAATCATTTTTGGATCCTCGTTGTAGGATACCCCAACCGGAAAATTAAATCGTACATTCCGATCACTATGGCTCCAATTGATCACTGTGTTGCTAATGAACTCCGAGTTAGGTACAATGACAGATATATTGTCGTTGGTCAGAATTGTTGTCGCCCTGGCAGATATTTTTTGAATATTTCCGACTACATGACCTACCTCAACACGATCACCTATTTTAACTGGCCTTTCAAATAAAATAATGATTCCACTAATGAAATTATTTGTGATATTCTGCAGCCCAAAACCTATACCTATACCCAAAGCACCGAAAAGGATGCTTAAGGCACTAAGGTCTATGCCTGAAGTTTGTAATATAAGGAAAAACCCAAGTGTGATAAGCAGATAACGGATAATTGTAGCAATGGAAATGCTGGTGCTTTTGTCCATCCCATAGCGTGGAAAAATCTTATTTACCAAGAACCTGCTGAGTGCAGATGTAAGGTAAAAAAGCAGTACAAACGAAAGGATAAGTAAAACGATCAACCGAAAAGTAAAAGTCAAATTGCTCAGCGTAAAAATTTCAGTTGTCCAAATGGATTTTAACCAATCGAATACCAGTTGAACTGTTTCCATCAGGTTGTGTTTTATTTTATCACGAAGTTACAATAATATTGCATAAAGGTCATAGATTAATCCTTATTGAACCGAATACTGTTTACCGGGTCCAAAATGCAAAAATCCCACCGAGGGGCGGGATTTTTCGTATCAAGATATTATTGATTAATCTATAGTCCAGGTATTTGCACTGCGCAGCATCTCATCTGTATTCTTAATTTTTGATGATGACCTGGCCAGTTTGATTGTATCCTCCATCACAGTTTCGAAGGTTTCGGCTTCGACGGATCGGATGATGCCGAGTGCAACAGGAAGTTCAGGAGGCATCATACGCGCGATCATCAAATGAACACCGGGGTCTTTCTCATACTGGTTATGCACCAATAGATCCTTTTCGGTGATGCCATCCTCGCCAATCTTAACTACTTCAAGTGTTGTACCTTTTAAAACAATGCCTTTCTCCTTGTTTTTTCCAAAAATCAGTGGCTTGCCATGCTCAAGGTGCAACTGATAGTCATCACGTGTTTCTCGGGATGTGATGAGTTCATGTGCCTTATTATAGAAAATGACACAATTCTGTAGGATTTCGACCACGGAGGTGCCCTTGTGTTTGGCAGCTTCTAAAAAGATGGAAGTCATCAGCTTGGGGTTGGTATCCAGGCCACGGGCAAAGAAATTGCCTTGCGAGCCAATCACCAGTTCACCCGGATTGAATGGCCGCTCGAAGGTGCCTTGCGGACTTGTTTTGGTTTTGGTGCCACGTGGGGTGGTTGGCGAATATTGTCCTTTAGTGAGGCCATATATCTTATTGTTAAACAAAAGAATGTTGATATCAATATTTCGCCTGATGGTATGGATAAAGTGGTTGCCACCAATGGCCATGCTGTCACCATCGCCGGTGATCATCCAAACACTCAATTTCGGATTTGACAATTTGACGCCTGTGGCCAGTGGTGCTGCCCTGCCATGAATTCCGTGCATGCCATAGGTGTTCATATAATATGGGAAACGTGAGGAGCAACCAATGCCTGATACAACAACAAAATCTTCTTTTGGGATGCCAAGGTTAGGAAATACATTTTCAACAGCATGGAGAATGGCATGGTCACCACAACCCGGGCACCATTTCACCATTTGGTCGCTGCTGAAATCCTCTTTCGTTAAACTGATGGCGGCCGTATCTATCTTTTGATTTTCCATGATCTAATCTTTTAAAAGCTCGTTAAACTTCTGTTCCAGTTCTGCTACCATAAAGGGCAACCCCTGGATTTTGTTATATTGTTCGTATGTGAACTGCGGATAGTTCATCTTAAGGTATTTCACGAATTGACCGTTATTAATTTCACATACGATTCTTTTCTTATGCCGGTTAAGCACTTGCTCGGTGTTCTTTGGCAAAGGCATGATGTTTCGGAAATGAGCCAGGGCAATGGATTTTCCCTGTTCCTGCATTTTCTCTACCACGGTGAGCATAACTCCAAATGTGCCACCCCAGCTAATAACAAGAAGGTCAGCATCTTCAGGGCCATAAACTGTTTGTTCAGGAATATAATCCACTACTTTTTGAACCTTCGCCTCACGCAGCTGAATCATTTTTTGGTGGTTAAGCGGGTCGTGCGATACGTTTCCTGTAATATCTTCTTTCTCGAGGCCTCCAACCCGATGGCGTAGGCCCTCAGTGCCGGGTACAGCCCAAAACCGGTTCAATTTTTCCGGATCGCGGCGATAAGGCTTGAAATCAGTATCATTGGACTTGGCCAGAGGAGGTGTGATAGGAGGCAGGTCATCTACCTTTGGTAATTTAAAAACCTCTGATCCTTGTGCAAGTGAGCCATCTGTCAGCAATATTACGGGAGTCATATGCTCAAGGCTAAGCTTGGATGCATCATAGGCACCATAAAAACAGTCGACAGGGCTTTTAGCAGCAATTACAATCACCGGTGCCTCACCATTTCTGCCAAACAGCGCTTGTAACAAGTCGCTTTGTTCTGATTTTGTCGGCAAACCGGTAGATGGCCCTCCACGCTGAACATTGACAATCACCAACGGAAGCTCCGTCATAACAGCAAGTCCTATGGCTTCACTCTTAAGAGATAACCCTGGACCACTTGTTGTGGTTACGGCTAATGAACCTGCAAAGCTGGCACCAATAGCAGAAACTATGCCGGCAATCTCATCTTCAGCTTGGAAAGCTTTCACCCCTAGTTCTTTGTGTATTGCCAGCTCCTGAAGTATTTCGGTGGCAGGTGTGATGGGATAGGAACCCAGGAACAATTGCAATCCTGCCTTCTCAGCAGCCGCTATCATGCCCCAGGCTGTGGCAATATTACCGGTAACATTTCTATACCGGCCTTTTTCCAGGTCAGCAGGTTCAACCTTGAATGTTGAACTGATCAACTCAATGGTGTCGGCATAGTTGAAACCTGCTTCAAGTACATATGTATTGGCTTCAACAACCAGTGGGTTAGCCTTGAATTTTTCTTCAAAATACTTGTTTATGAGTTTCAATTCACGGTTGAACATATACATGATAATGCCCAGTGCAAACATATTCTTGGTTTTAAGCACTGTTTTATTATCCAGACTCAGATGTTTTACCGCTTCCCGTGTAAGAGTACTAATTGGTGCTTTGATCAGCCTGTATCGCTCCAATGAACCATCAGCAGTAGGGTCGCTGGAATATCCGGCTCTTTCCAGTCCTTTTTCATTAAAGGCATCTGCATCAACGATGATAATGGCATCATCTTTAAGCCATTTCATATTGGCTTTGAGTGAGGCCGGATTCATGGCGATGAGCACATCTGCCAGGTCGCCGGAGGTATAAATTGATTTTTGTCCAAAATGAATCTGGAATCCTGATACACCGGCAACAGTCCCCTGTGGTGCGCGTATCTCGGCTGGAAAATCAGGAAATGTTGCAAAGTCATTTCTTGCAAATGCCGTAGAATCAGAGAATAAGGCGCCGGTAAGCTGCATGCCATCACCTGAGTCGCCGGCAAATCGAATAACAACCTGATCCAGCTCTACGACCTTACTGTTTTTAACTGTCATGATTAAAAATGTATTTTTTGCAAAGGTAAAAGTTTTAAGGATGTGCCTGTCATTCAAAGCTTGTCAAGGTGGTTGATATGACCTGCTCAAAACAAATAATACAAAGGTTAAAATACAGATATACAGTAGTGTAAGGCGAGTGTAACCTTAACGCCTCTATTGATGGTTGCGCTAATATATAATCAGTCTAAATTTGAATGTTGCCTGTTTGCAACGACTTCGAAATTGTAGAACAGATATCTACGGATATGTATCCTGTCTAAACCCCATTTAGCAAAGGTTCAAATAATTTAGACTTGCTATAAATTATACTATTTTCGAGGCCATATGGGGATAAACTTTTATCTTTGTTGCGCAATTATTGTTTAATACAAAATACGATTTGCTATGGCTTACAAAATTACTGACGATTGCACCGCTTGTGGTTCGTGCATCGATGAATGTCCGGTTGACGCTATCTCCGAAGGTGATATCTATGTTATAGACCCAGATGTGTGCACTGACTGTGGCGCATGCGCGGATGTTTGCCCTGTTGAGGCAATATTTCCGGAGTAACAACAATATAAAATCAGGACGAAGAAATCAGCCTGCCTTTTGTGCAGGCTTTTTTTGTTCCTTCTACCTTAATTCACTTCATAGTAAGTGTGTGGAAAGATGCCATGCCTTGACAATAGCCTTCATATTGGATATCTTTGTACAATCGTACAAACCAATTTAGGCGTGGTAGATGTTTGGTTTACAACCCATCTCAATACCAATCACCATTTGTGGCAGCACATTGCCAGCTCAGAATTTACGGCCTTATGAAAAAAGCATTATTCATCCTGTTGTTCTTTCTAAGCACTATCGTTTACACGAACCCAATCTTCTATAGTTATTTAATTTCAGAAATCTATTTTGATGAATCAGGGGATTGGATTCTTGAGATTGGGATTGATGAGCCAATGAACTTTGAATTTTGGGATTCCTTATATCTTGAGACCAATTCAGGCATTGCTCTGATCACACTTTTTGATACTGCAACTTTCACTCCGATCACTAATGAAAACCTGAGCAATGATCTGGCTATAAACAAGGATAACGACAGGATTGTATTACATACTAATTTCATTGATTATCTGAATGATACTGTACTGCTTGGTGAAGCTGAAGATTCATACCTGAAAAACATCGAATATGGCCAGTCCATTGCCAGACAATATATTTATCCAAATTTAGGCTTTTATAAGACCAATTCTCCCACTATTGGTTATCCGAATTCCATTATGGAGGGCACCCTGGGTTTTATCCATGGTTATGTGTTCGATCATACAGGTATGCCAATAATTAACTTGACTTTTGAAATAGCTGAAGGGTATTGGTATGCTTGGTATTTTAGGACAGATGACAACGGTTACTATCAAGCCCCAATTTTATCAAGGAGTTACTATAATGACGTACTTTTAATTCCGGATGGTTCGCTTTATGGCACCTATGACCTGTTACCGATTAATCCGGTCCATTTTGAGATCAATGAAAACGATACCCTCAACATAAATTTCACACAATTGCTCACTTCAATTCCTCTGCATCAGAAAGAATCCATACTGCTGAGTAATTATCCCAATCCGGCTTCTGATTTCACTTATTTTATCTATGATACTGAACTTACAGCTAACAAGGAGATTAGACTGGAGATTATTGATATGCATGGACGTAAAGTAGATGAAATCATGCTGAATGAATCACCCTTTCTGTGGCAAACAGGCCAGCTGCAACTGGGTACATATGTGTATCAATTGTATGCAGAAAACGAACTGCTTGGGTCAAATAAACTCATTCTGGTCAGGTGAATAGAAAACAGTTTCTTTTACTGATCGCACTTGGCCTTTTCATGGATTGTTTTTCGCAAATTCCACTTGCTTTTGAGAAGGAAGACTTGACTTTTGAGATCATGGAAGATGTGTTTGTGGTGAGCGGGCTGTATTATTTCCATTCGAAACCGCAAAAACAAGTGCATTTACGCTACCCCTTCCCCACTGACAGCATTTACGGCAAGGCATTTAACATCAATGTGCAATATGCAAATTCAGGTGAGCCAATAGAATTCTTTATGAGCAGCGACAGCAGTTATATCGCATTTCGGGTTGTAGCGGATCGCGAAAAACCCGTTTTAATTGGCTACCATCAACAGTTGAAAACCAACGAAGCCAGGTATATACTCACCACTACCCAAAGCTGGAAACAAGTCCTCAAACAAGCCCATTTCAAACTCCTCACATCACCGGAGCTAGTTATAAAAAGCTTTTCGTATCCGCCGGATGTGACAACAATAATAGGAGAAAATAAACTGTACCTCTGGCAAAAAGAAAATTTTATGCCTGACAGGGATTTTGAAATTTTGTTTGAACCATTGTAAACCTCCTCTCCAGGACTTTTAAATCCGGCTTTATTAGGAACACCAATAATCATCAATATTTGACTGACCCTCCTGATCAGGTTGACCAAATAAGTAAGGCTTGTTCGTCTGCAATGGTGAGATAAGCCACTAATTTCTACAATACCCATAATAGGACTAAATGGTGTGCAATTGTATCATTTTTGTTTTATCAAAGTTCACATCCAATTCCTTTGAAGATCAATTTTTTCTGAAGAGCATTGACAAGATACGCGGTGGATTATTGCGATCATCTTCATCAAAATACTCGCTGATGGTTATTATGCCCAAACTATTGTTTAGGGCTGCCTGTGTGAAATCAGCAAGATGGTGGGTGTAGCAACGAACAATATGCTGTCCTTCATCTGTTTCGAACCTGGCTTTGGTGCCTCCGTATTGCCTGTAGGGATGCAGTTCTCCCAGGTAGAGGTAACCGCCGGGCTGCAACACTTTGGCAACCTTCTGAAATATGGGTTCGAGGTGTTCAATGTGCTCTAGCACAAGGCTGAAACTGATCAAATCATATACTCCATCAGCAAAATCCCAAGAATTGTTGATGTCAGCCTGGATAAACCTGACTTTGTTGGTTTTTACCTTTTGCTTGGCCCTCGTCAGCATCTCTTCCGACAAGTCAATGGCTGTAATTCGTTTTGATTTACTAACCAGCCAAAGTGTATTTTTTCCCGTACCGCAACCAATTTCAAGCCCATGCTCAAATCGTAACCCACCGAGCACTTCTTTGATAGCTGTAGCCTCCAGATCGCGGGTTTTGTTTTGGTTGGTATCGTATTGGCCGGCCCATAAGTTGTAGGATTGCTGAATTTCCATTTTTATGATGTCTTTTGAAAGTGACTTAAGTACGATAAAGTATGGATAGAATTTACCGGATCAAATCAGAGCCCTCACTTGGCAGCTCATTTATAGATAAAATGATGTTCCCCTTACTGTAACTTTCAACAAATGATAAATTAACACAGCCGAGGGTGATTTCGAAGTTTTCCTGATTATAATGGATGACTGAGATCAAAATCTGCCTGAAACCTCATTACCCCATCAAGGCTCAGGATATAACTAAACTTGCTCATATCGTCCGAAAGCATCACCACCCATTCATTATTACAAGCATAATCAATCAGTTGGCAGGTATAATCATCGGCGGGAAAATACTGTACCAATGCATTGCCTGCATTTGTCGCGTATCCACCATATAAGGTCACTTCCTCCGGTGTGCCGTCATCGTGCCTGTGGTCATGTCTGAATCGCAATTGTCCTTCTTCAGCCATAAACATCCAGGTACGTGAATGGTCATCATCCACCGCCAGGCTGATATGAATATTTTCATCAGTACATAAAATGACTTCCATGATCAGTGCTTTCCCCTGCCAGTTATCGCGACCCTCCGCTGTATAGGTTTCCTCTCCCTTAAATTTATTCCCGCATAGTGAAGCCAGGTTATCAAAAAAGGCTTGGTGTGCTTCAATCAAAAAAACATCAGTGGATTCCTCTACGGTCTGATTCTCTGGTTGTGACCTTTCAGCACAAGAGACGAATAACAATGTGATTGCGAA